>DAIDLI010000210.1 GCA_027449545.1 Acidobacteriaceae bacterium
CACTGAAGAGGCGTCCATATACGCCGTGAAGTTGTGGAAGCTGGCGACATTGGCATGGAGTGCATAGCCCGGAATCTTCGAGTTGTGCCAGTCGATCGGGAAGGTAATTGGGGTATTGCCGAGCACGCTGAAGTCGAAGGCATTGTTCGTGTACTTCCAGATGTACTCGCCGCTCAAGACGACATACTTGCCTACACCCTGCTGGATGCTGATGTGATACTCATTGCGATACCCCGGTTGCAGATCGCCCGAAACGCCTGCTGAGCAGGAAAGCAGCGGCGCCAGTACCGGATCGCTGCACCCTTGGCTTGAGAGCACCAGGTTCTCGTTGAAGGGCGTCTCCAGCGTGCGCGCATACGAGGCGCCGAGCACCGTGCCCGTCCGCTTTACCTGGTAAGCGAGGCCGAGGCGGGGCTCTGCCTGGCTGGCCGCAGCCAGTCCGTTGTACTTGTCGCCGCGAATGCCCAGGCTCAGCTGCCAGTTGCCCAGCTTAATCTGATCCTCGATGTAGAGCGACAGCTCCTTGATGTCGGCGTGGCCGAACCAGCGGTAATAGGAGCCGCCGCGGGAGATATCGTACGGCCGCAGCACGGGAAGGAACCTGGGGTCGGGCGCAAGATTGTCGCCCGTGCAATCGGCAGGAGTGGAGTAGCCCTGCATCGGGACTCCGGTGGTGGCATTCATGCAGGGAGAGTTGTAGGTGTTATCCACGATGCCGAGCCCATCGTGCTCGCGCAGCAGCGTCGAGTAGTACTCCGCCCCGGCCACCACATTCTGCGGACCGTGATTCCAGGTGAGTTGCAGGCGCGCCCCGGAGTTGGTCAGTGTTCGCCCCTGCACGATCGACGAGGTCTGCAGGTTCGCCGGTCCCAGGTCGGCCAGCGGATTGCCGCTGGGATAGTAGTGATAATTATCGTGACGCGTGTAAAGATCCAGGTTCAGCACTGCGTTCTGGCTGAGAATGCGCGTGTAGCTGGGCGCAATGTTATAGGTCAGGATCTGGGAACGCTGATCGGTATTGCCCGCCGTGCCGAAGAACGGATTCGCGCTGGCGCCCCCCAGCAGCACGTTCTGCACGTTCACGTTATCGAAGGCATTGGGATTCTGAAACCACGAACGGCTGTAATTCAGGTTCAGGTGTACAGAGTTGTTGGCGTTGAATGTGTAGTCAACCCGGTCGAAGGTGTTCTCCTCATTCCCCTTGTCGTGGAAGACGCTGAACTCCGGCGGATCGAGAAACCGGCCGGTATTCAGCCCGTCAATTTCGAAGAAGTTTCCCCAGTCCTGCTTGCCGTAGGAAAGATTGAAGCCGGCGTTCGCCGTTCCGAATGTTCCATAGGAACTGTAGATGTCGCCGGTGGGCTTGGTCACGCCCTGCCCGGAACGCGTGGTTGCCACAATCACCAGGCTGGTCTTATCCCCATACTGCGCCGGCGGGGCGCCTTCAATCACCCGGATCGACTGCACCGCGTTCGTGGGCAACTGGTTCGAGAAAACCTTGCTCTGCTGGTCGGTGATCGGCTGACCGTCCACGGAAAACGAGTTGGAGGCGTGATCGCCCATGCCGTGAAACAGCCCGTTCGAGTCGGCGGTCACGCCCGGCGTCGTCTGCGTCACCAGCGCGCTCAAACCCGATGAAACGCTCTCCAGCGGAATCTTGTTGAACTGGTCGCGATCCACATCGGTATGGAACGTGGAGGTGTCCTCTACCAGCGGCCCGGAGGCCTGGACTGTGACGGTCTGGCTGGACGCGGCGATCTGCATTACCAGGTTCACTTCAGTGCCTGTCGGCGAGTTCACGGTGGTCGACTGGCTCACCGGCGCGAACCCTTTCGCCGTCACCTGGATCTGGTATTCGTGCAGCGGAATGTTCTGAAATGTAAATGCTCCACCGCTATCGGTCGTTGCGGTGCGGTCGAAACCGCTCGCCCGGTTCACCAGGCTTACCGTAGCATCCGGAATCACCGCCCCGGTGGGATCGGTAACCGTGCCATGCACCGATGCCGAATTGGCCGTCTGCGCGGCCCGGGCCGCAACGCCGCTCAAGAGCGCGACAAGTAAAAGCAGGCTGAACCGCGCGCGTCGCGAGTTTGCCATCTGGATCTCCTCAAAAAATTGCAGCTATGCAGAAAAGAGTGCGGCACGCCGATCGCATCCCTGCAGGGAAACCTCCGCCCCGAAGGGCGGAACGAACTCGGCAATGCCAGTGCGCTGCTTACCGATTTTGAGGAGGGGGCCGGATGAAAAGCTGAGGATGCCAGTAGCGAATACACTCCGCGGCTTGGAAGACAGGCGAGGAGACCCCGAGCCGGACCAGCACAACCAGTACGGCAGCCACCTTCACGCTGACCGCGGTGTGCATCGTGATGCACAGGGCGCAGTGCTCCGCATCGCTGGGCGTCTGGTGCACGTGCGGGATCAGCATCAGGCTCAGCAGCGCCAGCAGGATAACGCACACCACCACCCCGGCGCGGAAGGGCCGCGACCGCGAGGATCGGCTTCGAGATGGCGCCAAGAAAGGCATCCAGTCCTCTTCCTGATGGGTGCCCACGTAGGGGAAGAATCTGTCCTGCAATCCGATGGACGTCTCGTAGATGCGAAAAGTCACGCCCGCCCACGATTTTACCGTACTTGCCACCCAACCCAGCGCCTCTCCGATCCGTCTAATCTGCGTGGTCATGGGCGATATCTACGGTAACCGCCGCCTCCTGCCGCTCGCGCTAGGCGCGCTTCTCGCCTGCCCGCCCCTGCTCGCCCAGTCTGGGCAGAAAGCCTCCTCGCAGCAGAATTCTCCGCCCCAGCAGCAGAATCCCCCCGCCCAGCCAAGCTATTCCAACGTCCCAGACCACAAAGGCGCGCCCATGTCGCTCAAGCCGGATCTCCCGGGCATGCAGCGCAATCATCGCCTCATCCTCAAGGACGGCAGCTACCAGCTTGTGCGCCAGTACAAGATTGTGGGCGATCGCATCCGCTATCTCAGTGTGGAACGGGGCGACTGGGAGGAGATGCCGGTCAGCATGGTGGACTGGGACGCCACCCGCAAATGGGAGCAGGAGCACACACCGGCATGGGACCAGGACAACTCCTCGCCCGCCATGCAGGAAGCTGCGCAAATCGACAAGCAGGAGAAGGCCGCCCGCGACGAGATCAAGGCGCGCACCCCGCTCGTGGCGCCCGGCCTGGAATTACCGGACGATGTTGGCGTCTTCGCCCTCGACACCTTCCACGGCACCCCGGAGCTGATCCGCCTCACGGAGACCGACATCCTCATTTACAAGAAGCAGCGTCACGGCCTGGGCATCCTGAACCCGCGGGCCGGCCAGAACGCCGAAGTCTCGCTCGATGGCCGCCACTCCAGAATCCACCTGCATGTGAGCGACCCGGCCATCTATCTCTCGCTGGCCAATCCGGACGACAACGCTCCCATCACAGGCCATGCTTTTACGGTGAACACCAATGCCGCCCGCGCCGTCAACGGCTACCACGGCGCGGCCTCGGCCCAATCCCGATTTGCCATCGTGCGCGTGGATGAGCGCAACGCGGTTCGCATCGTGCACGCTGTGCGTCTGAACCCCGACGGCTCAGCCGCCCAGAATGAGAACGTGATCCCGGTGAAATCCGAGGTCTTGACCGGCCGGCACTGGATCCGTATTCAGGCCGCGCAGCCGCTCAACATCGGTGAGTACGCGCTCATCGAGATTCTTGGCCCCTCCAACATCAGTCCCACTGTGTGGGATTTCCGCGTGGATCCCACCAAGGGCGACAACCCCGGTTCGATCACGCCCGTTGAGGCTTCTGCCGCTACAGCGCCCTGAACGGATCCCTACTTCTCTTCGTCTTCGGGCGTGAAGTTCAGCGATGCGGAGTTGATACAGTAGCGCAGCCCCGTGGGTGCCGGACCGTCGGGAAACACGTGCCCCAAATGCCCGCCGCAGCGCGCGCAGGTCACTTCGATGCGGTGCATTCCGTAGCTGAAGTCCTCGTGCTCTTCCACGGCCTTCTCATCGGCAGGAATCAGAAAGCTCGGCCAGCCGCAGCCGGAGTCGAACTTCGCGCCGCTCAAAAACAGCAAAGCGCCGCACCCGGCGCAGTGATAACTGCCGGTCTCGTGGTTGCGGGTCAAGGCGCCGGTGAAGGGCCGTTCCGTGCCCTTCTCGCGCAAAACATGGTACTGCTCCGGCGTCAGCTTCTGGCGCCACTCCGCCTCGCTGCGCACGACCTTGTCGAGCGTCTCGCTCATGCGACCTCCGCCAGGGGCGGCCGGGAGGGGAAGGGCCTGCCCAAAGCCCTACTAATGTACCGTACCGACACAGGAATCGGCCAGTGGCCCAGCGCTTGAGCTACGCTCACTTTCAATGGTTTTGGAGAGGCGGGGCGGACTTCAAGCCACTGCTTGCGCGCCGGGATTGAGCGATCGTCCTAAGGGAACGAACTGGACGGTAGGGGTTTGAACAGCGGGGTTTACACCGCACGCCAAGCCCGTCCGTTCCAGCACGGAGCTTCCGCCCCCAGAAGGAATGCGAAGCTCAAAGCCGGATCCTTGTGGCAACCTGCCCAGCCGCCTAGGGGCCGGCTTCTCTCCAACTGCCGCCTGCTACTGCGCGGGCGGAACGTACTCCGCCGGCAGACCCGAGCCGGCCCCAAAGAAGAACTCCTCCATCTGTTCCACCAGGAACTGCTGGGCCTGCGGAGTCCACGGTTGCAGCCGATACTCATTCAGCAGCATCTTCTGCCGCTCCAGCCACTCCGACCACGCCGCCTTGGAGATGTTCTTGTAGATCTTCTGCCCGAACTCCGAGTCGAAGGGCGGCTCATCCAGGCCCTCCATCTCACGCTGGTAACGAACACAAAAAACCGTATGCGCCATCGTTGGTGCTCCCATCCTTCATTTTAGGAGATGTTTTGGAACCCGGATTCGGCTCCTGAATTCGCATGGGGCTCCTCACCCCATAAACATGCCGCCGTTCACATCCAGCACGTGTCCCGTGATGTAAGCCGCCGCATCCGAGGCCAGAAATGCCACCGCCTGCGCGATCTCCACATCCGTGCCTGGCCGGCCCAGCGGAATCGTCGCCATCATGGCCGTGCGCTGCTTCTCGTCCAGCACCGCCGTCATCGGCGTCTCGATATATCCCGGAGCCACCGCGTTTACCGTGATCCCTCGCGAAGCCACCTCCCGCGCCATCGAGCGGGTTAGCCCGATCAGCCCCGCCTTCGACGCCGCGTAGTTCACCTGCCCAGCCTGCCCGGTGCGTCCCACCACGCTGGAGATGTTCACGATCCGGCCCCAGCGGTTCTTGAGCATAGGGCTGAGCAGTGCCTGCGAGAGCAGAAATGCGCCCGTGAGGTTGGTGCCCAGCACGTCATCCCAATCGACGCGCTTCATGCGCAGCATCAACCCGTCGCGGGTGATGCCTGCATTGTTCACCAGGATCTCGACTTTGCCGAAGCGCTCCAGCACCGCTTTGGCAGCGCTCTTGATGGACTCTTCACTGGCGATATCCAGCGCGAAAGCCGCGGCCGTCCCGCCGGCCGCCTCTATCTCGCCTACCGCCTCGGCCAGCTTTGCCTCGTTGCGCGCCGCCAGCGCCACCGTTGCCCCGGCCCGCGCCAGTTCCACCGCGCAGGCGCGGCCTATCCCCTGCGAAGCCCCGGTCACCAGGGCGATGCGTCCCTCTAAACCTGCCATCTCAGACATTTACCTCTGGAGAAGATTATAGAGAGGCAGGTCGCCGCGGAACCGTGTGCAGAGACGGTGCACGGTTCACGAACCACAAATCAAGGTCTACTGCCCACTGCTCACTGTCCACTGCCCACAGAGAACTTCCCTCACCCCAGCGGCGCAGCCACCGCCGCCACCGGCCGCCGCGCCAGAACCGGGCGCATCAGCTCCGGAGGCCAGATGTACACCGCCATGCGCCGCGAGTAGTGCAGCACCGGCTCGGGCTCCTGTAGCTCCAGCCCGATCGAGGCCGGAAGATCGTTCCGTTCGATCTCCGCCTCCGCTTCCTCGAGCGGCCAGGGAATGTAGTGCAGGCTGGCCCGGATCGGCTGGCCTGCCTGGTTGGCGCTGAACAGCCAGGAGCGCTCGGTAATGAAGTACTCGAACGACCCTGGCCGCATCTCCACCGTGCGGCAGGTCGGTCCCAGCCCGCGATAGCGCGCCTTGAAGATCACCTCGCGGTGCGCCATGCGCCGCCGGCTGAAGAAGGCAAACTCCCGCTCCGACCGCGCCTCCAGACGCATCTCCGCCCAGTGGTAGGGCAGATGGTACAGCGTGCGCGCCACTCCCACCGCCAGCAGATTGCTGGCATCCATTGAGAAGCAATACACGCCCGGCGTGCCCGTGAACCGGTCGCGGACGTAGGTGCGCAAAGTGAGATCGGGAAAGCTGCGCATCCCGGGCACGCTGGGGACATTGCGAACCTTCACCCGGTCGAGCCAGAACGGCACCGCCCCAAGCCACCCCTTGCCCTGATACGTATCTACCTCAAGCCAATCGGGCAGAAGAGGCGCCAGTCTGGGCGGGGAGAACGCCCAGTGCGCAAACAGGAGATCGTTCCAGCGCTGGCTGATTGCCCAGCGCCCGACTGGCAGCGGCCGCGGCCGCTGCGAGCTTCGAAACAGATACTCCTGCACAGCCCCTCCCTGAATTCCGGGTACTCTGCGATGCCGGTCGCCCACTTGCACGCGCTCGGGGATGCGCCTTCGGGGGCCTTCTTTGGCCGGACGTCGTTCGGGGCTTTCGCGCCCCGCTCCCCCCAGCCAATGCCTATTACTTTAGACGACTCGAAGCGGAGCAGCGTATGCCCGCCGGCACACTGTTCCTGCCAACCTGCCGGGCCTGCTTGTGGGCCGCGGTTTCCACCTGAGCGCATGCGAACTCCGTGGTTCACGCAGCCTCGGCCGGGCTGCCGCTTCTCAGGCGAAGGCCGGAATCGGCGTCGCCGGACCGGCAATCTGCATGGGCCGCCGCGCACCGGAGCTACACCAGGCACGGCACCCTGCCTCCATGCCGTATTCTGGTCGCGGAACCCGCGCCATGTCCAGCAAATCTTTTGCCCCGTCCGCCCCGACTGCCTCCTCCGCGCCCACCGACGTCTTCGCCGTCCACGGCGCCGACCCCGAAGTCCTGGCCTTCGCCATGGCCAAATACTCGCGCTCCGCACTCTCCATGCGCGAATCGTTGCGTGAGATCAGCTCCCAGCGCACCGAGCAGTTCCTCAATACCTTCTATTTCCAGTACGGACACCGCTCCATCGCCGACCTGGCCCACATCGCCTTCGCCATCGAGCGGCTCAGCCTGCTGGCTGCCATCGTTCTCGTTGACGAGCAGCGCTGGGACGGACAGGAACGTTCCACTCGCTACCAGGATTTCTTGAAGTCTGGCTGGTTCTCTCCTGATTTCGGCGCCGATGACGCCTCCGCCACGCTCTACCGTGAGACCATCGAGAACCTCTATGCCGCCTACAGCCACACCACCGCCGCTGTCTTGGAGGTCCTGCGCCGCCGTGTCCTGCGCCCGGAGGAGATGAAACCCGAGGCCTATGAGCGCACCCTGCGCGCCCGCGCCTTCGACGTGGCCCGCTATCTGCTCCCCCTGGCCACTAATACCTCGCTCGGCCAGATCGTCAGCGCCCGCACCCTCGAGACCCAGGTCGCGCGCCTGCTCTCCCACCCCGCCGCCGAAATCCGCTCGCTCGGCGAGAAACTTCGCGATGCCGCCACCGGCCCTGCCTGGAACATCAACGCCCAGACCGCCCAAGCCTTCATTGACAAGCTGTCCACCTTCGAAAAGCAGGGATCAGAAGGGGCTTCAGTTGCTGAAACACCGCTTGCCGCCGAGGCCGCCAGCCTCCTCACCCGCGAGGTCCGCACCGCCCCCACCCTCGTCAAGTACGCCCAGCCCAACCCCTACGAGATCGAAACCCGCCGCGAACTCGCCCAGGCTGCCGCGGAGCTCTTCGCCAGCCACCCCATCGCCTCCGCCCCCCTGGTCGACCTCGTCGAGCGCACCGAGACTCTTGAGGTCGAACTGGCCGCCACTCTGCTCTATTCGGCCAGTCACCATCCCTACCGGCAAATCCGCGACCTCGCGGCCTCCCTGCCTGCTTCTCAAATTGAGGAGATCATTGAGCTGGGCCTCCACCGTCGCGGTCGCCATGATGAATTGCTCCGTGCCTTCCACGCCGGCGCCGCCCTCCGCTTTGACATCCTCATGGACATCGGCGGCTTTCGCGATATGCACCGCCACCGCCGCTGCACCCAGATCATCCAGGGCTTCACCACGGCGCACGGCTTCGAGTTGCCGGGCTCCGGCGACCTGCCCGCAGGCATCGACATTCTGGCCGAGGCCGGCATCCTCGAAGATTTCTGCTCGACCATGGAATCCGCCCACCGCGCCAGCCAGCGCATCGCCGCCGGCTCCGCGCCAGAGCCCGCCGAATCCGCGCTCTACGTCCTTCCGCTGGCCACGCGCGTCCGCAGCCTCTTCAAGATGGACTTCGCCGAGGCCCAGTACATCACCGAGCTGCGCTCCGCCCCCGCCGGCCACTTCAGCTACCGCCGCGTCGCCTGGGAGATGTTCCTGGCCCTTCAGCGTCAGCACCCCTCCTTGGCCAAGCACATCCGCGTCACCGACTTCACCCAGCCCATCGACATCCTCAAACG
The DNA here is from genome assembly GCA_027449545.1 of Acidobacteriaceae bacterium. Taxonomy (GTDB): domain Bacteria; phylum Acidobacteriota; class Terriglobia; order Terriglobales; family Acidobacteriaceae; genus Telmatobacter. The sequence continues at coordinate 8,671 of DAIDLI010000210.1, forward strand.
GTGAGCAATCCTCAAACGGTGAGCTGCCCCGCCAACCAACAACTTCCCGGAGGAGCAACAGGACGATCGCCCAGGACAATGCCCTGGAAGCGGACGCAATCCTGTCCAGTTCGCGCTAGTCTCGTTGACCGTGTAAATTGCTGAATATAGATATGATTCGATGCGATTTACAGAAAAGGGCAAACACGCTGAACGCCCATCTCCTCAAGCTTCCTCGGCCGATGGCCGTCTCCTCGAAGCTGCCCTGTCCGGCTCCTGCCGCGCAGCTTTCCGGTACCTCCGGCTGGCCAGGAAGTAGGTCAGCAGCAGGGAGCCTGCAATGGCGGTAGCGGCGGCATCGACCCCGGGCATCGCGCGCGGTCCCCAATGAGCATAGCCGCGGCCATCTACCCAGGCCATGTAGGCGACGGGCAGGTTGCCGAGCGAGTTGATGATGGCGTAACGGGCGCTGCCGCTCTTGCCGGAGGCGCCCAGGAACTCCAGCGCCACGGCGGTGAAGAGGGCATAGCCGACGCCGACGCTGAACAGAAACACCATCGTCCCGGCGAAGTAGACCGCCGGCCGCAAAGGGCCCACCGCAAGAGCTCCAAGCGCGGCGGCATTGCAAAGGCCGACCACCACGTAGGCGAGTGTGGCGCGTATCCGCACCGGGATGAGCGTGGCCGCAACCGCCCCGGCAGCCATCAGCAGCGCGCCGGCTAGCCCGTTTATCCACGCCACCTGCGCGCCGGAGACGCCGTAGTCCCGGGCCAGCTCCGGCAGCAGGCCGATCATCGCTCCGCTCGAGAGCGGCGAGAGAATCAACAGCGTGTAGGGAACCGCCTCCCATCGGAAGAATGTCGCTCGGAACTCGCCCCAGATGCGCGCCCCAGTCGCGCGGGCGGTGGGCGCCGCGGTCACGCGATTGCGCGGAGCGGCGAGCGCGGCCACGCCGGGCAGGGCGATCATGGCGGCTACGGCCCAGCCCAGGTCACCGGGGCTCTTGCGGGCAGAGAGTGTCACCAGCACAAAAACCGCGAGCCCGCCGAAGGCCAGGGAGCCGCTCTGGTAAAAGCTGCCGGCGCGGCGGCGATTCCGCTCGCTGCGCAGCATGCCCATCATGCCCCCGCAGGCCGCGGCCACACAGTTGGCCAGGCAGGCGCTCAGAAACATCAGCCCTACCGCCCAGCCAGCTCCCAAGCCCGGTTGCCGGAAGGCAACCAGCATCACGGCGCCCGATGCGATCGCGGTGAGTAACAGCCAGGTGCGGCGCGCCAGCCAGAAGTCGGTGAGCGGTCCCCAGGCGAGGTAGAGAACGTGCGGGAGCGAAAGAAGAGCGATGATGCTGGCGGCGTGCGCCGGGGCCACTCCCTGATTGCGCAGCAGGAACGAAAGCGCCCCGTTGACTACGCCGATCGAGACGACCGCATCGGGTGCAATCAGGAAGTTGAACAGCCAGGGGCGCTCGCGCGCCGCCGAAGTGACCTCCGATTGCGCCGGGGAAGGCATGGGTTAGGGTAGCACGGGAGCGGCACGATCGCCGGCCGCGACCATGGATGGCGTGATGGCTCAAGAACAAAAAATTGCAAGAGGGTGTCTAAGCAGACATGACCCGGCATGAGACACCCCCGGTCGCCGTACTGTTCGCGCCCCTCGGCACGGAGCGTGTAAGCCCGACGGTCTGGGCAGCCGCCGCTCTCCTGGCTGTTGCGTTCCTCGGAACGGGAAGTCTGCTGTTGAGGTCCGAGGGCGCGCTTATCGCCGCAGAGAGAACTGTTTCGCATGAAGGCTCCGGGCTTTTAGATTCTCACCAAATCGTCGAATTGGTGAGAACGGCCATCCTGCAGCACTCTGAGGATAAGCGGATGTCGAAGCAGATCGCAGATAAGTTGGCTCAGGAAGACCGTCTAGGGGATTTCCAGAGAGCTCAGACCTCTGAGGAGTTGGCGAGCCTGCTCACCACACGCATACGGCAAGTCAGCCACGATTCTCGTGATCAGGTGCTCTATTCGGCGACTCCTCCGGATAGAGCAGAGGCTCACGGCAGGTCGATATATCGCATTACAGAACATCTCAGCGTTGCGCTTCCCTCACAGTGAAAACAAGCGCAGTGATGACCGGCGATCCAGGGCCAGCGGTCTCTACTCCCGGATCATAATGTCCAACGCCTTCATCTTGCGGTAGAGGTGGCTGCGCTCCAGTCCGAGCAGTTCGGCGGCGTAGCTGATGTTGTTGCGGGCCTCTTCGATTTTTTTGAGGATGTACTCGCGTTCGTAGGCATCGCGGGCCTGTTGCAGGCTGGCGAACTCGCCGCTGGCGCGCGGGCTCGATTTCTGCGTGAGCGGCGGCAGGTTCTTGCGCTCGATACGCAGCACACGGGGATTGAGGATCAGCGTGCGCTCGATGACGTTCGTGAGCTCGCGCACGTTGCCCGGCCAGTGATATGCGGTGAGCGTCTCCACGGCTTCCTCGCTGATCTCGATGCGTGGCCGGCCATACTGGCGGCCGAACTCGGCCAGGAACTCGCGCGCCAAGAGCGGGATGTCCTGTTTGCGCTCACGCAGGGGGGGCACGAAGAACGGAACTACATTGAGCCGGTAGAAGAGGTCTTCGCGGAAGTTGCCCTTGGCAATCTCGTCTTCCAGGTCCTTGTTGGTGGATGCGATCAGGCGCACGTCCACGCGCAACGGCTGCGATCCGCCCACCGGCGTAAACATCTGGTCGTCAAGCGCGCTGAGCACCTTGGCTTGAGTTTTGAGGCTCATGTCGCCGACTTCATCCAGATAGAGCGTGCCGCCGTCGGCGCGCTCCAGCATGCCGCGATGATCGTGGCCGCCGGCTTGAACTGCGTGGCGCGCGCCGAACAGTTCCGCCTCGATGTGCGCTTCGGGAATGGCGGCGCAGTTCAGCTCCACGAAGACGCGGTCGCGTCGCAGGCTCTCGGCGTGGATGGCGCGGGCGATCAGCTCTTTGCCGGTGCCGGACTCGCCGTAGATGAGCACGCGGCCGTTGGTCGGCGCCATCAGCCGGATCTGCTGGCGCAGCGCTTTCAACGGAACGCTGTCGCCGGTGAGCACCGCATTGGCGCTGAACTGGCGCTTGAACTCCTCATTCTCGCTGCGGAGGCGGCGCGCTTCGACCGCATTCTTGAGCACGATCAAAGTGCGGTCCAGGGAAAGCGGCTTTTCCAGGAAGTCGTAGGCGCCCAGCTTGGTGGCCTTCACGGCAGTCTCAATGGTGCCGTGGCCGCTGATGATGATGACCTCGGGCCGGCTCTCCGAAGGCATGCGGCGGATGTCGCCAAGCACCTCCAGGCCGTCGCGGTCGGGCAGCCAGATATCGAGCAGAACGACGTCGTAAGGGGCGTCCTGGAGCATGGTCATGGCTTCGCCCGCGGATGCGGCGCAGGCCACGCTGTAGCCCTCTTCGCGCAGGATCTCTTCGAGGGAATTGCGAATCTCGGCTTCGTCGTCTACGACCAGAACGTGGTTCATCTCTTTCGCCTGTGCGGGCAATCCGTCGCCCGCAGCTACAGGCTAACGGCTCCGGGTCCGCTTCTCATAATGGGGTTTCGTCCAGCCGATGCGCCACCGCTCTTTCCGCCTCCAGCGTGTGGCCATTCGGCTCAATGAGCGGCAGGCGCAGGACAAAGCGCGCACCCTTCGGGCTGTTCGATTCGGCGCGGATGGTGCCGCCGTGTTCCTGTACGATCTTGGCGGCGATCGCCAGTCCCAGGCCGGTGCCGCGGTGCTTGGTGGAGTAGAAGGGCAAGAACAGCCGCTCGCGGATCTGGTCGGTAATTCCGTGGCCGGTATCGGAGATGGCGATCTCGATGGCAGAGCCATCTTCACTGAGCGCGGTGTGCACGCCTAATGCGCGCAGCAGGCTGCCCTGCATGGCCTCGGCGGCATTGTCGATGAGGTTGGCGAGAGCGCGGCGCAAGGCTTCGGGATCGGCCATCACCCGCGGCAGGTTGGGATCGAGCTCACGGGTGATGGCGATGCCGTCGAGGCGTCCGGCAAACAGCGCCAGCGCTTCGTCCACGATCTGGTTGATGCAGCAGAGCCGCGGCTGCGAGGCAGGGAATTGCGCCAGCGCAGAGAACTGATCGACCAGCGTGCGCAGCGTCCCCACGCAGCCCAGGATCACCTCACTGCATTTGCGGATGACGTTGGGCGAGTCGGGCTGGCCGCGGTCGAGGTGGCGGCCGATGCGTTCGGCAGAGAGAGCAATCGGCGTGAGCGGGTTCTTGATCTCGTGAGCCACCCGCTGCGCTACTTCCTTCCAAGCCAGTTGGCGCTGGGCGCGCAGCAGCTCGCTGGTGTCTTCCACCACCAAAACCGTCCCGGGGTGACCGTGCGCCAACTCCAGGCGGGCGCTGGTCATCGCTAGATGCACGGTGCGGCCGCGGACCATGAGGTCGATCTCATTCGAAGCTGCGCCCATACGCTGCCCGCGGCGGATGAGGCTGGCCACGTCCTCGGCGATTTCCGATGGAAACAGATCTTCGACGCGCCTGCCGACCAGTGCAGCCTGTTCACGCACTCCGAATAGCTGGGCTACAGCGCGGTTGGCTTGCAGCACCACGCCCGCAGCATCCATGGTGATCACGCCGCTGGGAATCGTTTCGACAATCGTCTCCAGCTCGCGACGGCGCTCTTCGATGCGCTGATTGGCGGCTTTAAGCTGCTCCTGCGCGGTGTCGGCGAGCTGGCGGCTGGTGTCGAGATCGGCGGCCATGTGGTTGAAAGATGCGACCAGCTCGGCCATTTCGCCGGTAGCAACAGTTTCCACGCGGTTGCTGTACTTGCCTGCCGCGATGGAATCCATGGCGTCGGCCAGTGCCTCCACTGGGCGGGTGATCTGCTTGGAAAGGAATACCGCCAGCCAGACGCTGGTGAAGAAGACGAAGACAGTGATCAGCAGCAACATGAGGAAAAGCATGTTGCGGATGCGTCGGCGGGAGTTGAAAAGCTGCCAGTAGTCGGCGGCGCTGGCCTGGATGCGGGCGGTGGTCTGGCTCAGTCCCTGCGGCATGGGCAGGGCAGTGATGACGGTCTTGCCCGAGGGTGTGGCTGACATGCCCAGCGCGTAAGTGCTATTGCCGACGAGCAGCATTGGGCCGTCCCTGCGGTGCGCGGCGGCGAACAGGTCGGCAGAGAGCTGGCCCTGCAGCGGCCTGCCCTCGCGGTCGGCGAGGTTCATGCGGTTGAGCAGAACGACCGGCGTGTTCTCGGGCGGCGCCTGGAAACTGGCCAAAAAGTGATCGTTTTTGTCATAGACGATCACAAATCCGCCCGCCAGCGTCATGCGGTGCATGCCGAGCGCTTGCTGCAGTTTCGGAATGGGCAGGTCGGGAGCGTCGGAGATTGCGATCGATTCGGCCTCGCCGCGGGCATTCTCTGCCACGTAGTCCCCGAGTTGGCGGGCCACGGCCGTGGAGTCGTCGCGGAGTTGCGAGGCGTCGGGCGAGAACCAGCGTTCCAGCGAGCGGTTCATCAGCAGATAGCTGAAGAGGAACATCAGCGCCGCCGGCGTAACGGTAATAATGATGGCGCCCAGCACCATGCGCGAGCGCAGGCGTGTGGCGAGAACGCTCCCTCCCTGACCGACGTAGACCTTGAAGATGGTGCGGAAGAGCAGCACCAGCAGCAGGAGGAGCAGCAGAAAGAGCAGCCCCTCGAGCGAAGTCAGAGCGATGGTCTGGCCGTAGGTTTCCGGGTTGAGGAAATCAACATTGGAGGTGTTGAACGCCTGCAGCGCTCCCAGCGACACAAAGACCAGCACCACTCCGCAGATGAGAAGAATGGTGTTGCGGCGCCGGGAATCGCCGAGAAATGACATGGGGCGATTATAGAGCGGCGCAATTCGCCGCTCCGCAGCGGCGTACCGCGCCAGCCCGCAAGGACTCTACTGGGGCACGCCGGGAAGGTTCGCCGGGTTAGGCGCGGGCGGCTGGATCTTCATCACGTGCACACTGGCCTCAATCTCAGGCACGGTGCCGTCGTTGGCCTGCACCTGCGTGGGACTGCCCTGGATGAGAATGCGGCGGGTAACCGTTCCACGCGCCGGCACCAGGAGGCGCTGGGTGATCGAGGTGACGCGGGTACTGACGGTGACGGGAACCTCGGCCGTGGCATAGCCGGCGTTGTTGAGTGTCACCCCCACCAGAGTCAGGCCTCCCTGGGCAGGCTCGGAGAAGACCTTGGCGATGCTGATGTCGGGCAGTCCCTTGTCGGCATCAATCCAGTCGCTGAAAAACCAGTCGAGGTTGGCCCCAGTGTTGGAATGGTCGAGGAGCTGTTCGAACTGGCCGCGGCGATTCGGACTCTGCCCGTTCGTCTGGCTCTGATCGGCGGCGGGATTGTAGCCGCGCAGTGCTGCGGAGAGGCCGGCATCGCCGGTCAGGTCGCGCAGCATCCAGAAGACGTAGGTTGCCTTGGTGCGGTAGTAGATGGGCGATATGGCCTCGGCAAGCGGTTGGCCCGGGCCAACGCCGGGGCTGGCAGGTTCGGCCAGCGCCAGCGCAGGACGAAGCGCTTCCAGCGACTCCAGCGCCCGGGTGCGGCCCGCCGTCTTCTCGAGCCAGAGCGTGCCCATGAAGTGGGCCACACCCTCGCTGAGCCAGGCGCGCGGAGAATCCATCCAGGCGTGCGTCAGCGCGTGTGCCATGACGCCGTCCAGTTGCTCAGCCGGCAAGGGGCGGATGGGCGTCGCCAGCAGAGAACCTGTCTCGAAAGGCGCATCGGCGGGATCGGGAAGATCGAGAATCGTGAGCTCGGAGCGGGGATTGTCGCCGAGCCAGCCCTGGAGGAAAGGCGTCACCGCGCTGATGGCATCGGTCCAGGAGGGCACGGCGGGTTCGTCGGCGGCTATCGTCCAGAGAGTTGTATTCGTGGCCATTTTGGCTTCACGCACAGCAACGAAGAGGCTTGGCGCCTCGAACCCAAGGGTGGTCTCGGGCATCTGCGCGGTGGCGATGCCGGGAAATTCCCCAACACCGCCCTGCACCGTGAGCGCGACGGGGTGGCCGTCGATGAGCGCGACGGTCGGCGCATGTCCATTGGGGTACTCAATGGTGAGGCGCATGCGGAAGCGCGTGCCCGACGAGCGCAGCTTCTGCGCCCCCATCTCATCGAAAAGCTTTGCGCCGTCGCCAAGCATCACCGGCACGCTCGATGCCGGGTACCAGAGCGCTTCGCCAAAGCCGCGCAGCCCGGTGAAATCCATGCCGATGGCATCCCAGTCGGAGTGATTGGCAACATCGGCCGGAGTGCCGATGGCGAGCAGACGCTGGGCGTTCTGGCGGATTGTGCCGGAGTACACGGTATCGAGCTGCGCCGTGGCGCCGGGGGCCAGCGGTTGCGCGAGGGTGACGGTCGCTTCGTGCAACTGCCCGGTGTGGTCCACGTCCGAGTTGAGCGTGGCTACCTGGAAGGGAACGTCCTTGCCGTTCAGGCGGATGCTTTCCCAGTTCAGCGAAGAAGAAAGCTGCAGGGGGATGTGCCGGAGCGGCGCTTTGCTGTCATTCCGCACAGTGACTATGGCGCGCACAGCGAGGTTCTGCTCGGCGGTGCGCAGGTGCACATCCAGATTCAGATTGGTAAAGGTGATGGCGCTGCGCTCGGCATCGCTGGCGATGGGAGCGTTGACCATCCTGCCTTCCACGGCCGCGCCGGGGCCGTTTTGGGTCGTGATCTGGCCGTCCAGATTTGTCGACCGGGAGTAGATGACCGTGCCCTGTGATTGGGCTGCGGGCGCGGTCTGGGCGATCGCGGGAAAGGAAAAGGAAATCAGGGCTGCCGCCAGCGAGGCGGTTTGCCCATACGATCCCCGCATTCTTCGCGGGAAGAAGAACATCATGAACCGAGGCCTTTCCTGGCGGTGCGTGCGGCTGCCTTTTGGACGGGATGGGAGGCGGATTGGGCAGCAGCCCGGCGCTGGCGGGCGGCTTCGTAGAGGACCACGGCGCCTGCGGTTGCCACATTGAGCGAGCTGACGCCGCCAGCCATGGGAATGCGCAGCAGGTGGTCGCAGGTGCGGCGGACCAGATCGTGCAGGCCGGCGCCTTCGCGGCCCAGCACCAGCACGCAGTCGCCGGTGAAATCGAAGCGGTCATAGTCGGAGGAACCGCGCTCATCGAGGCCGATGACCCACAAGTTGCGCTGCTTCAGCTCTTCGAGAGCGCGTACAAGATTGACGACGCGGGCGATGCGAAGATGCTCGGCCGCGCCGGCGCTGGCTTTCACCGCGACGGGACTGAGGGGCGCGGAGCGCCGCTCCGTGAGCAGGACGCCGTCCACCCCGGCGCCGTCGGCGACGCGGAGCAGAGCGCCCAGGTTCTGCGGATCTTCGACTCCATCGAGCGCGAGCACAAGGCGAGCCCCCGGATGTGAACCTCCGGCGGTGAAGAGATCTTCGAGGGCAAGAAGCTCCTGCGGACGCACGATTGCCACAACACCCTGATGGGCCGTGGTTTGCGCGACCTGGGTGAGCTGATCGCGGGGCTCGGTGCGCACCCGTACACCGCCCTGCCGGCAGGCCTGGACGATGCGTTCCAGCCGATCATCGCGGCGTTCGCGGGCTACCAGCACGTGGTCAAAGCGGCGGCGTCCGGCGCGAAGAGCTTCTTCGACCGCATGCAGGCCGTACAAAACATCCATATTAGGATTTTAGAGGGGCGGGCGCTCTGCCGAAAGCGCGGCGTTGCCAAGCGCTGCCCGCTGAGGACCCGTGCGGAGCGGAATGTCCGGAGACCTGGGTCTGTGAATTGCTAGAGTCTCCGCTTTGCCTCCAGCACCCGCTCCAGCGCCTCTTGGGCAGTTGCCCCTACGGACGAGAGATGTCCCATCTTCCGCCCCGGGCGGGCGGAGAGCTTCTCGTAAAGGTGCAGGCGCACCCCGGGAACTTCCAGCGCGGCGGCGAAATTTGGCTCGCCGTCGGCCCATACCTCGCCCAGCAGGTTCACGATCGCGCAGGGCGCAATCAACTCCGTAGATCCGAGCGGCAGGTTGCAGGCCGCGCGTACCGCCTGCTCGAACTGGCTGGTGGCGCAGCCCCGTTCGCTCTGGTGATAGCTGTTGTGCGGCCGGGGCGCCAGTTCGTTGACGAAGAGCTCGCCCTGCTTGGTGACGAACATCTCCACGCAGAGCATGCCCTCGATGCCCAAGCCCGCAATAATGCCAGCCGCCAGCGCTTCGGCGCGCGACTCGAGCTCCGGAGAGATGCCTGCCGGGAGCACGCTCCAGGCCAGGATCTGGTTCTCGTGATGATTCCGCGCGGCAGGGTATGCCCTCACTTCGCCGGCCGGGTTGCGCGCCGCCATCACGCTGATCTCACAGTCGAGCTCGAGCGCCTGCTCGGCAACACAGGGGCCTTGGCCAACCAGCTTCAGGGCGTCCCCCAGATCGGTGCCGCGCGTAATGCGCGCCTGCCCCCGGCCATCGTAGCCACCGCGCCCGATCTTCAAAAAGACGTCGTTGTTGAGCGCCGGCAGAGTCTCGCGCAGCTCCGCTTCATTGCGGACTACTTGAAATCCGCCAACCGGAAAGCCGTGCTCGGCGAGCCAGGGCTTTTGCAGGGTCTTGTCCTGGATGATGCGAATCGGCTCGACACCCGGCCTGAGCGGCGCGAGGCTGGCCACGCGCTCCAGCGCATCCACGCCGATCTGCTCGATCTCGAGGGTGACGGCGTCGGCCCCTTCAGCGAGGCGGTGTGCAGCGTCGGCGTCGTCCCAGCGGCCCACGATGGTCTCATCCACAACAAAGCTGGCCGGGCATTTTGCTTCGGGGTCCATGACGCGTACATGAATACCCATGGTGCGCGCGGCCATGGCCATCATGCGGCCAAGCTGGCCGCCGCCCAGGATGGCGAGCGTGCCGCCGGGACCTACCATCGCCTTCTTTTCGTCCGTTGTCTTCGATCTGTCCATCAGTGATCTGGGGAAGTACGAGCTTGGTGGAAGCGCCACCTCGCTGGTTCTGTTTGTTGCGGTTAAGGTGCTCAGCTCAGCGTCTGGTCCATCACTTCCTGGGTGCGCGCGGAGCGCCACACGGCCAGCCGCTCGTAGAGCGCGGCGTCGGTGGTGGCCAACATCTCCGCCGCCAGCAGCGCCGCATTGGCTGCACCCGGTTTTCCAATGGCCAGGGTGCCGACCGGCACACCCTTGGGCATCTGCACAATCGAGAGCAGCGAGTCCATTCCTTGCAAGGCCGTGGCGGGCACGGGCACGCCCAGCACGGGCACCAGCGTCTTGGCGGCCAACATTCCGGGCAGATGCGCTGCGCCCCCAGCTCCGGCAATGATGACGCGCAGCCCCCGCGCGCGGGCAGTCTCCGCGTATTCAAAGAGGCGGTCCGGGGTGCGGTGCGCGCTGACGATCCGGGCTTCATGCGGAATTTCCAGGGTGCGCAGAATCTCCACGGCAGCCGACATGATTTCATAGTCGCTCTTGCTGCCCATCACCACGCCCACCAGCGGTTGGTCGCTCATGGGGTGATTATACGAACCCCCAGCCGAAGAAACCGATCGGGGAAGCAAAGGAGCAGGCACTCAAGCTTTTCGACCGAGGGTTCCAGCGTGGGAATCCGGGGTCCCAAATCCAGTCAATTTTCGCCCCTGGATTGTGGAACGCTTTAGAATCGAAGCCATGACCACCGTTGCAACTGGGCAGCTGGATGTACTTCGTCGGAAGCTAGAGACCCGTGAAGCACGCATTGGAATTATTGGAATGGGCTATGTGGGGCTGCCGCTGGCTCTGCTGTTCAGTGCGTAGCGCTTCCGGGTAACCGGCTTCGACGTCGCTGCCGATAAAGTCGATCGGCTCAATAGCGGTGGCTCCTACATCGTACGGATCACCCCAGATTCGATCCAGGATGCGCAGCGCGCCGGTTTCCGCGCGACCGCGGATTATTCGGAAATTGCAGGCATGGATGCGGTGATCATCTGCGTTCCCACTCCGCTGGACGAGCACCACGAGCCCGATCTCAGTTACGTGCGCGGCACTATTGAATCTATCGCGCCCCATGTGCACGACGGACAGCTCATTGTGCTCGAGAGCACGACCTATCCGGGCACAACCGAAGAGATCGTAGTCCCGATTCTCGAAGCCGGCAATCGCAGCAGACTCAAGGTGGCCCGCGGGGATGAAGAGGCTGGCATCCATGTTGCCTTCTCGCCGGAGCGGGAGGACCCCGGTAATGATACTGTCGCCCGCCATGACATCCCGAAGGTGATCGGTGGCTGTGGCCGGGTTGCCACCGCGCTCGCCGAGTCAATGTACGGCGCTATCTTTCGGAAGGTCGTACCGGTCAGCTCCCCTTCGGCGGCGGAGATGACTAAGCTGCTCGAAAACATCTACCGTTGTGTGAATATCGCGCTGGTGAACGAGCTCAAGCAGCTCTGCATGCGCATGGGTATCGACATCCACGAGGTGATTGACGCCGCCAAGACCAAGCCGTTCGGATTTCAGGCCTTCTATCCAGGGCCGGGGCTGGGTGGCCACTGCATTCCGATCGATCCCTTCTATCTCTCCTGGAAGGCGCGAGAGTTCGACTTCCGCACGCAGTTCATCGAATTGGCCGGCGAAGTGAACCGGAACATGCCGCGCTTTGTGCTGGAGCACATCGCTGGGGCTCTGAACGAGCAAGGCAAATCGCTGAAAGGTTCGCGCGTGCTGGTCCTAGGCCTCGCGTACAAGCGCGACATCGATGACCTGCGGGAGTCACCCTCACTTACCGTGATCGAGTTGCTGCGCGAAAAAGGTGCAAGCGTGGACTATAACGATCCGTACTTCCCCACGGTCGGCCGTGGACGCCACTACGACCTGAATATGACTTCCGTGCCGTTGGACCGGCTGGCCAGCTACGACGCCGTAGTTATCGTCACCGATCACTCCAGCTACGACTACAAGGCGATCGTGGAGCAGGCCCAACTGGTTGTAGACACGCGGAATGCCACCAAGGGGATTCGATCTGAGAAGATCGTACGTTGCTGATTCTTGCCAATGTCTTCTCTATACGCGATATTACGCTGACTGCTAGCAAGTATTTAAGTTTCAAGTGGATACGGAGGGGATGCATTGCATTTTGCTGGTGAATGTGCCACTCGTTTCGCCAGAAAGTGAGAAATCCATTTCGCAACTCTACGCGCTCAATCCACTCACAATGACCGCGAGTACGAAAATTACGAAAGCTGCTGATGCTCGCACAGAATCTTACTTTGCTGGGGCTCTACCTCCTGAATAGGAGCAGACGCATCGCTGCACGGGTGCGTTGAAGCGGAGAGAAGCGGTTGTAGCGCTGACGCTGTGAAGATGCGCCATGGGAATTGTATGCGATCAGAAAACAGGCTGGCTGCTGGTCTCGCGAGGACCTTTAGCCACGATAAAGATGCTTATCGTTGCCTATACTCCGGGCTCAGGGCGCCGTCCCCCCGGCCGAAGCTCTCAGGTGGCGTTCGATGGCGGGAGCCGTGGCCCCTGCCCAGGCGCACGGGAGCAGTGCTTTGCCGCCGAGAGCGGCGCGGATCGCGTCTCGGACCGGAGGAATCTGCCGGGCCCTGCGCCATGGCCACGCTGGGGTGATCCAGAGCACGCCGGGGGGACCCTGACCGCCCCGATGAGCCGCGATCGGCCGGCTGATCGTCTTATCGCTCTCTTGAGAATTCCTGGACACGCCCCGAACCTGCCTCCAGGGGACGACCGGCTTGAAGCGCTGCGCTCTGCTCGCCGATATCTAGGAGTGAGCTTGGCGCCCGGAAGCCATTCGAAGTGCTGGTTTCCGGGCCCCTCGCATTCGAATGAAGAGGGCCGAGCACATTGCCGTCTGGGCACGAGAGGGAACGCGGGCCAAGCCGAGAAGCCGCTCGGGTGAAACCCGAGGGATAATTGCTTGATCGTCACCAGTGGAGCACCTAGTCTGTTTGAAGGAGCCTGCAAATGGCTGTAAAGGTTCATCTTCCACCTGCTGGATCGGGCCCCGGTCCGGTTGTTGATTTCAACTCCTACGACGAACGCAAACGGCTGAGCGGATCGAGCCTCACTCTGTTCTTCAAGCTGATGGAGATTTGGAAGGTCGGTGACGAAGACGCCAAGCTGCTCCTCGGCGGCGTCTCGGACGGACCGTTCTACAGAATGAAGAAGAACCCGAGTGCAATGGTCCTCGGCGTTGACCAGATGTACCGCGTTTCCTACCTGTTTGGCATCTTTGAGGCCGTCAATATGGTCCACGGGGATGAACTGGCTGACCGCTGGATTCAGATGCCGAACCAAAATCAGCTCTTTCAGGGCAAGACTCCGCTTCAGTACATGATCGAAGGCGGGTTGCCGGCTCTGCGAGATGTGCGGCGGCTCCTCGAGGCGCGGACCCAAGGAATCTAAGGCGCGGCGTATCTCAGGCTGTTTCCGGTGAGACGGCCGGGGGGATCACCTTCTCTCCCGGTCCCTCCGCCCCGCCAAGTTCAACTTGGGGGTCATGGACGGTTTGCCGGGCCGCCTCTTCCCAGGGCGGGCTCGGGGATCCCCGTGGCGCGGACTTGTCCAAGGCGAGCATGCGTCTTCTATGAGCACATGGAGGCGGCATCCTGGGGCGGTGCGCCTTTTCCCGCCGCCCTAGGGTGGACAAGCCCACCGCTCCTGAGGAGCCGGGGGATTTCTCTGAGGTCTTGTCAGCTCGGCAGCGGGGCAAAGCCGTTAGAAACCTCCTGGCATGCCGGCTTCAGGATGTAAACCTTCGAAACGGTGAAAGACCGGATGCGTGCCAAAGCTCCGGCACTCCGGCCCCGCGCGGCACGGCACACAACGAAATTCCTGGTGATTCAGATCAGACAGAGTGATCGCAGGCCGGCATTTCTTTGAGCAACGGCCACCTTGATTTCCTAGCCCTGTCCCTGGGTACGTCTCCGATTTCACGGCCACGATGGACCTTCACGGGGCGGCCCCGGGGCCCAAGTGCCGTTTGGTCCGATTCTCAATTCTTGCTGGCGGGCAGGTGATCTCTGCTCGCTTCTTTCGATCCGCAGAAGAAGACAAGTCGTTGTTATTAGGATGGTTATGCTGAATCTGTCGGTGTCTTCGGTGTAGCTGGATGACCAGGCAAGAATGGAGGCGTCGCTGCGATGCTCCGCATACAGTTTTCTGGGAGCTATGGGCGGAGCCGTCCAAAGTTTGCTAAAAGAAATACCCCATGATTTGAGGGCTGGGTATATCTGAACCAAGCTCTCCTCCAGGGGGGCATGTGCGCTGAGGTGATATGGCCGGTCGCAACCAGCTACTGACAACGTCGCGCTGCTCGGTAGAGCAGGCCCTGAAAAGTGTTGGCAGTAATCTCCGCTTGGGCATAGTCAGGCGCAAATTGAGCATCGAGAGGTTGCCGAGATAATCGGCGCGGGTAGGCGCGCCGCCATGGACGCCGAAAAAGGCAAAGCGCTCGCCGGCGCCGGCGACGTGCCAGGCCGGTTTCTTGCTAAATGTCAAAGCCGGTTGAAGAATGCGGCGTTATTCCGGTCAAAAGGTGTGCCACCCTCCGTCGGTCTGGTTTGCGAGGAATTCAGTTCGGCGCAACTCGCTCTTTCGAGTGAGAAAGACAGCCTAGTGACCATTCGCGTGGCGCGGTAGTCAAGGCATCGTAGGCTGATGTCTGCACTCGGACAAGGTAGTGCTGCTCGCTATCAACCAAGCACACCTAACTAAATCCTTTAGGATCAATTTGGTGACAAGGAGCCGACCACTGCATTCCAAATTAGATTCGCAATCAATTCGGAACGTGGCGATCTTAGATAAACTAAGGCCTTAAGAATCAATACGTTATCTTCCTGGACCGATGTGTTCCGGATGACCAACCTTCATCCATTCGGAATACAGTGCTCGGCTGGCGGTAATCGGGCGATCTTCTCCTTGCTGAACTGGTCGTCGCGCAAGTTTTTAATTCGCAACGATATGCGGGCAAGCGGCCACTGTGTATCCAATGCCAATGCATCATGCAGAATGGGATGGGAGCAGGCAGTAACCTGCCCCAGCGCGACCGACACTGGGACAAAGGGGATCGTTACCTCAAAGGGCTTCGCCGTCGACGTTGCCCCGCCAAGATCGCAGCCGGCTGCGAAGCTCCTCCTCCTGAAGAAATCTCAACTGAAAGAGAATATTGCTTCTTACTGCCAGCCTCGACTGTATGGCTCAGTCTTTTGGCCGGGTATCTCCATGTTGTCATCAATTGACAATCGAGCCGTATGGATCGATGGACGGAATCCGACAGGATCGGGATTTGTATTGTCTTGACGACAGCCACACATTCGGCTGCGTAGCTGCCACCGACATCGATTAGATTAGTGCGACTGCCCCGCAGCCAGTACGCACTCTCCTGTCAATCCTCGCAGTACCTCGAAGACGGCTGCGAGACCTGCGTCGTCACGGAAATTAAGGATGCACAGTCCGCTCATGGAGTGCGACGAAGCTTCCGGCGTTTATGTCTTGGAGGTGTCCCCCGACTGCAACGCCTGAGCGAGGCCGAAGAACCCTCTGTCTTTGAGTCGTGAGGCATTGCTGCTCCATCCCGCCGGCTCCCGAGGTGGCGTTCTATGAGTGGAGCGCTGTGCCCGACGAGATCATCTACGACCCGATGAAGACGGTGTGGACCGGCGTCGATGAGGCTGGCCGGATCATCTGCAACGCCATCTTTCTGAACTTCGCCTGCTACTCGGGCTTCACGCCGAAGGAAAGAATACACGCGGCAGGACTGTTCTGCCGAGTATGGCCATCAGAGCTGGAACCAAACCGGGTAAATACTCTTCTAGCACAGTGAGATACTGCATCGTGTGGCGATATGAGCTAAGATACCCATCCGACGCGACATGAACTTCTAATTCTTCCGGGGCATGAAAAGGGTGAGTCGCACTCTCCAAGTTACTGTGCCTCCTGGCGGAACGGTGACCATGCCGTTATCTTTTCCGCGCCATTCATTACCGAAGGGATCGCCGTTATTGAACTGCGGTTCCAGCACGATGAGTGGCTGGGTTAACGGCGCGTAGATCAATATCGTCTTTACCAGCGGCGTCAGCGCGCTGACCTGCAATCCGAGATTTTCCTTTGGATCGGTGATGCGAGAAACGACATAGCCCCGTGCGTCGCGCTGAAGGTTGACGAAAGCGTCATTAACCGGCACGGTAAGAGCCGCGCCCGATGGCGCCGTGAAGTCAAAAGACGTACCTTTGACAGGAAGGAATGCTCCTGTGGGAATCATGGCTTCAGGATTGCTGACGCCGAGGCGCATGGTTGCCGGTACGTGCAAACGTACGTCCTTCAAACTGTTGGCGGATACGCGAAAATAGGGGTGCCAGCCGATCCCAACTGGTTCCTCGTCTCGGCCAATGTTAGTGGCAATCAGGGAAAACGTCAGCGAATACGGATGGAGATCAGCACGAATGACCACTCGATTGCTCGAAAACCAATTTCCCTCTCCCGGCAGAACATAAGCTGCAATGGCAGCGGTAGAGCCTCCATCATGAATAATCTTCAATTGAGAGGCTTTGGCCATGAGCAACTGTCCATGGAGTGCCTGCGCAGCAGCGTCGCGACCGGTATTGCGCCAATTGGCGTGAATGCGAATGGTGCGCCCATGCCAGGTGGCCAAAACGTATTTCCCATCTGCGCTCATCGGGCCGAGAATGCGATTGGCGAAGGGGAATAGAAATGCGCCGCCGAGCATGAAGCTCTCGTTGCCGTCTTGGTCTACACCGTGGCCGTTGAGGATTTTCCCAGCCTCAGCCAGCGGAGGAGAAGCGAGCAGGTGAACCGTGCCTCTTCCCGGCAGATAGGCAGTGATCTGGAAAGCGTTCATGCCGCGGCCGGGCAACAGAGTGACGCTCCGGAACGACGGCCGCATAGTATCGTGGGTGCCTCGCAGACGGAGAACAATCGCTCTCATGCCGCCAACGGAAGGGGCCGCAACAGAAGGAGGATCTTTCTGCGGATGTGCCGCTACGGGAAGCGGATAGAGAAGAGAAATACTGACCAGGAAGAGTGCTGTTAGGCAGAGCGTGGGCTTCCGCATAGCGATGGGCGCCTATCCTTTTGTAGTATTTTGCCAGGGTTGCCGACCTGTCGACAGAATACCAGAAGAGAATACCTGTCGAAGAGCCAGAGACGCTCCTGAAGAACCGCGGGCTGGAGCCCGATGGGCCTAGGTAACCCAAGGGGAAAGGCGTGGACAGCAGAGAAGATTTCTCGAAATGCGCCGATTCGAACCCGAACATGAGTCCCTTCAATAAAGGCTTCGGCCCAATGACGGGTTCCATGACAACGGCGCAAGTCGTAGCGAAAGCTTGGAATATGTTGGGCGATGACTTGAGCTTGCCAACGGCGGCTCTCTATGAGGATAAACCAAGCAATAATCTCCGCTGGATGCAGCAATTCGTCGAGGCCCTTTGAGGCGCAGCTGGCTCCCCATGGCACGACCTCGATAGCCCCCAAGCTTTTCGCCAGGCAGTTACAAGCGGGGGGGACCACGATGACGACTGCACGCCAGTCGCACGTGGCATATACGCATGGAGTAAGGCGCGCTTTGATGGCCAATCAACGGGTCGGCCGGCAGAACATGAAAATCATCGTATCCCTCCTGCACGACTGCGACTTTGAGTATTTCTACCTGGTTGATTCCGCTGAAAACGTCGAGCAGCTAGGGAACTTCTTGACATCGAAGGGCCTGCGGATGCAGGTTTTGTTAGAAGTAGGAGCGGAGGGTGGCCGCGCCGGGATTCGGACTGCGGAGCAACTACAGGGAGTGCTTGCGGAACTGTCGCAATGGAAGGAAGTCATCGTCCTCTCTGGAGTAGAAGTATATGAAGGTGTATGCCAGAACGAGTCCATCATCCGTGCCCTTTTGCAGCGTCCTGTCAGACGGATAAAAGAACTGCTGCTAGAGGTATGATCGCGCGAAATCCAATCATCTTTTCTGGAGGAGGGTTCCGCGTGGTTTGACACAGTGGCTGAAATATCGTCCGGGCTGACGAGTGCTTATCCTGACGAGCTGGTTCTGCGCCCAGGCCGTTATCTGACCCATGATGTAGGTGTGTATCGGTACGCGCAGGAACGGATGAAAGAGAGCAACTCAGTAGCGCGCAGAATGAGCTCATTTCTTCAGCCTTCACTGCAGATCTGGGCCTATGTGCAATCGGTTCCGGAGAGAACGAGGGTCATCATAGGCATGGGCAAGCGCGACGTAGCATTCGACTCCGAATCTCCGACACCTAGCCTCTGTCTGCCCAAAGGAGGCGCAATACCGTTGGTGGCTCCTGCGTTTTGGAAAGTGGCGTAGATGATGGATCAACTTCCCCATCTGGAGATTGCGGCTGACGAATCGATGTACGTAGGAGACAAGATAGCCCTCGACATGTCGCATCAATGCCTTACCTTCGACAAGTGGCGCTATCTACCGATTTTGGATGGCCAGTACACTCTAGTCGATGTCGTCGAAGCGCTCTTCTGATGGCGGCTCAGTTTGGCTTCTCCCCTGAAACTGCGGAAAGAAAGGTTCCGTTGCGCAGAATGTGGCGAATGCCCTCGGGAGGAACATCAGGATTCTCGTAATTAGCCGCACTGTTAATTGAGGTGGCATCGAAGATTGCTATATCAGCATAGTAGCCAGGTTTCAAAAGGCCGCGCTGCGCAAGTCCGAAGCGTGCTGCCGGCTTGCCGGTGACCTTATGGATCGCTTCCTGCAAAGAGAGCCAATGCCTGTCACGGCAGATATCTCCCAGCAACAGCGGAAAAGTTCCGTGGAGGCGGGGGTGCCCTTTGCCGTGGACGAAGAGCCCGTCGGTGATGATGATTGAGAACGGATGGGTGAGGACCTGGCGCAAGTTCTCTTCGTTCTGATTGAAAGTCAGCATGGTCGCATTCCCGCGTTCTTCGATCAACAGTTCTAAGAGCAAATCGGCTGGTTCCAGCGCCCTGCGCTCTGCGAGTGCTGCAAGCGTCATGCCTACTGCCCAGCGGTTGTGCTGTGACTCAACTGAAGTAAGCACAACGTCTGTCCAAGGCAACGCCATTTTCGCGCGCGTCTCTTCGGCAATCTGCTTCCGAAGGCGAGGATCGAGAAGGCGCTCGATCATTCGATCCGTACCCCCATTCAGCGCCCATTGCGGTACAAGCTGAGTGAGTACAGTGTTTCCTGCTGTATAGGGATAGCAGTCGAAGGCCACGTCAACACCCTCTTGTGAGGCTTGCTCGATTATTTCAATCACGCGCCGTTGGCGGTCCCAGTTGGGACGCCCAACAGCCTGAAGGTGGGAGATCTGAAGTCGGCAGCCTGTACGCCGCGCCAGATCCAGTTGTTCTTCGACAGCCTCTTCAAGACCAAACGAATAGCTGCGCATATGTGTGGCATAGATCTTGTTGTGGCGGGCCACGATCCGGCAAAGGCATTCCAATTCATCGGCGTCAGCGCAGCTGCCAGGAGCGTACATCAATCCGGTGGACATTCCGATCGCTCCTGCCGTAAGGGCTTCCTCCAGAAGCTGCTCCATCCGGTCCATTTCCCGCGTCGTCAAAGATCGCTGTTCATTCCCTGCGACCGCGACCCGCATGCTGCCGTGGCCAATCAGCGAATAAGCCGTGGCATTTGGGGCTTGAGCCAGATCCTTTAGGTATGCTGTCGCTCCACCCCAGCCCCAGCGCTCGTCTCCGCAAAGGATACCGTTCGCAAATTTGCGCACAGCATCTTCCCGGCCGGCTGTGGGGTAAGGAGAAAATCCGCAGTTTCCCACAACCTCTGAGGTTACGCCTTGCTGCGTCTTCTCCAGCCGAGCTTTGAGGACGTGCAGATCGGAGTGGCTGTGAGCGTCGATAAATCCAGGACAAACCACCCACCCCGTGCAGTCCACTACAGGGGTGCCGGGCGGGACTGTGCAGAGGCCCACTTCGATGATCCGGTCACCCACAATGAGAATGTCGCCCTTGCAAGGAGGCGCACCAGTGCCGTCGATCAATATTGCGTTCTTCAGGTGGAGTAATGAACTTGGCACGAAACACCTCGAAGTCTGTCAGATGTCAGAAATGGTGCCGGAAGATCTCAGATGGCAGAAGCCGTCACCTGGTTGAGAAGAGGGCGATCCGAGCGAATGTAAAGCCAGAGGACCATCCCGACCATGTTAAGCCCTGCGGCAATCAAGAAAGTCAGATTCCAATTTGACGTCTTCTGAATCACCATCCCCATGAGAACAGGTGACAGAGCGGCGCCGATGTTACCGACCATGTTCATTGCACCGCTTATGGTACCCGCCGCAGCGGAATTAATGTCTGTGCAGGCAGCCCAAGCAGCCGGCAAGACGAAATCGCTGGCCCCGGCCGCAAGCGCAATCAGGATTACGGATGCAATCAGGTTTTTGGTCAAAATGCCGCTCGTGAGGCAGACTGCGGCTGTGAAGCAGCCGATCATCCCGACGGTGCGACGCGCCCAAACTAAACCCAGCGGTGAAACCAGCAAATCGGTAACGATCCCGCCGGTTATCGATGTGACGGTCGCAACTAGCAGCGGGAGCGACGCAAAGAGTGCAAGATGAGCAATCGAAACGTGGCGATGTTTGACGAGATACAACGGGAACCAGCTGATATACAGGTAATAGGTAAACCCCAGAGTGAAATACATTGAATAAAGAGCCCACAGGTTACGATTGCGCAGGATGAATTTCCACGGTGTCTGAGCATGCGCAGCATCAGGCGCTGCATCGTGCCTGATGAACTGGAGTTCAGCGGCGTTTACGCCCCCCATTTCGGAGGGGCGATCACGAAACCAAACGTACCAAAGTGCAGCAAGTCCAATTCCTGCGGCGCCGAGAATATGGAATGTGCTGCGCCAGCCAACTAGATGGATCGAGAACAGGACAAGGGAGGGGGTGAGAGCGGCCCCAAGTCTGCTCCCCATCCATATGGTTCCCATCGCCATGCCGCGGCGCTTGCTAGGAAACCATTCTGCCACGGCTCGAGTCATGTTTGGATAGGCACCGGCTTCTCCGGCTCCAAATAAAAAGCGCACCACGAGGAGCGAAGAGAAGCTTTGTGTCCAGCCTGTAGCTGCTGTGAATACGGACCACCAGGCAAGCACACGCGCCAGTACACGACGCGGACCAAGGCGATCGCCCAATCGCCCGGTAGGCATCTCAAAGAGCGCGTATGCGGCAGCAAAAACGCTGAACACCATTCCCATTTCGATGGGGGTTAATCTCAAGTCGTGGATCATCCAGGGAGCAGCGAGGGAAATGCAGACGCGATCTAGATAGGTGAAGCCCGCGAGCCCGAACAGAACCCCCAGCACGTAATACCGCTTGCGTGTGGGCCTGGTAGGAGTGAGGCATGCCGGCTCGATTGTGAGCAGGCGGGACCTCGGCACGGTGTGCTGCTGCTCGGCCATTCTATTCCTTTCCGATCATCTGTCCGAGCGCAGAAGCATTGAGATTTTCCAACAAGTGCAGTAGCAGTTGCCGCGTCTCCACGTAATCATGAATATCAATTACCCCGCGAGGAGAATGGGCATAACGCAGGGGGACCAGTAGAGCTGTACTCGGAGCACGAAACAGATAGCTGCTGTTTTGTGTCCCGACGCCGGAGCCTTGTTGCATGATCGTGGTGTATTGCAGGGGGATTCCGGAAGCCTTGGCCTGTGCGGTAACCCAATCACGAATAGAAGGCGTTGTGGAGATGGAGCCATCGTAAAGGTCGAGCGCCGGTCCGCCTCCGAGCGTCTCCTGCCGCGCCCTGGCAACGACGTCGGGAGTATCTGTGGTAATGCCGACTTCGACGACCATGACGAAATCGGGCTGTAGTTGCGGAAGTTCGATGGTCGCGTTGGACCGACCAAACTCCTCGGAAGTTGTCCATGCGAGATAGACGGTGTTGGGATGGCGAGTTGTGGCGAGCGCATGGGCCAGCTGCACCAGAATGGCACAGCCGACCCGGTCGTCCCAAGCCTTCGAAGTGAATCTGCCGGTGCTCCCGAGTTCAAGAAAGCTGCTCTCTGGAGTGATGCGATCGCCAAGTTCAATGCCACGCTGGCGAGCTTCAGCAGCGCTCTTTGCGCCGATGTCGATGTACATCTGAGCGACATCGGGAGCTTGCGATTTCTCCTTCTCAGTCATCAGGTGGGGCGGATGAACGCCGACCACCCCAGTGATGTTGCCGCGGCTCGTGCTAATGGTGACGAGGTGATCCGCCATACTGCCGGCATACCAGTTGCCCAGTGGAGCTACGGTGAGAAAACCATCGGACGTGATTGCGCGCACCTGAAACCCAACTTCATCCATGTGCGACGACAGAAGAATCACAGGGCCCGGTGCGGTTCCAGGGAACTTGGCGACTAGATCGCCTGCGGGCGTTTGCTGAACGTGAATGCCACTGCCCAACTGAGAGCGAATGATGCTCCGGAGATGCGCTTCATCGCCGGATGTAGCCTGGGCAAGAGTGAGGCTCCGGAGCAAATCGAGAGTCTGTGCGCTGGTGTCCGTGCGCGATGCGCGTTGTGCACCTGCGGAGCCTGAGGCCATGCAGAGAATCGTGCACAATGAGCCGATAAGGATGCCGAAGGATCGCCTCATAACAGAGCCTCATAACTCTCTCTTCTCACCCCACGCATATCCATTTCAAATTCGATGCTCGCTACAGGTGGTCTAGATAAGTGCCAATGCACGCCCAGTCGCCCTGCGGATCCCATGCGGTCCAAGATGACAGTTTTTAAGAATGGCGTGATGTCATGGGCTGTGTAGATGTTGGCGGCAGTGACATCGGACCAGTGGACGCCCAGGGCATTGAGCCGAGACTCCATGATATCCATGACGCATGCCGCTTTTTCTTCCATGGCGTCTGCGGAAGTCTCGCCTCGCCGCACGATGGCTGCCTTATCGAGGGCACTTTCGCGGAGTTCGCCTGCACCCGAGATAACGAAAGATGGCTGGGCCGAAGTACCTGTAATCGGCCGGGTGTAGCTGAAGGCATAAACAGTCTGCTCCGTCAGGGATTCAGCGAGAGGGAAGACATTTGTCCGCGCGATTGGATTCTGATGGTTCAGATCTTGGGCATCAGATAGCATATGGTGCTTCCGCAGCAGTTGGCAGTACTGCTCGTTGAAAGCGGCAAATCCCTCGAAAGAATAAGGGGCAGGACAGCGCAGCTCAAGCCCGCATAGTGCTTGCGGTGGACGTCCGGACGAAGCGAGGTGAGTGGCAATCGCTTCAAGAGCGGCTGCCAGCGGCAACGGTCGTGTAAGGGTAATGTGATGGATTTCATAACCCTGGAGGGCGCGAACGCCGCAGGAGTAAGTTGCACCGCCTCGCTGGATAGCATAATTACCTGAAGCATGTTCGATCATTTACTTATTCCTCTCTTTGGGGAGTTTGCATAAAAATCTGTTGGAAGGCGACCCATCCCTAACCGGCTTGGGGAGGCTTGCTGCTGAGGCCACCGAAGCCCGCGTTGGCGGCGGTTACGCCACCATCGACAATCATGACACTCCCGGTCATGAAGGAGCTTTCGTCGGAGGCCAGGAATAGCGCTGCATTGGCTATTTCTTCGGGTTTGCCCAGTCTGCCCAGAGGATAAAGCCGGGCGAGGCGGTCCACAATTCCTGGGTCCTTTTCGACGCGTTCCTTCCAAATCTCTGTAAGGATTGTTCCTGGACAAATGCAGTTGATGCGGATGTTGTCCGCGCCCAATTCCATACACATCGAACGAGACATACCGATAATCGCAGCTTTGATTCCACTGTAGACGTGTGCTCGCCCGAATCCCATGAAAGCATTGACGGATGAAATATTGATGATGCTTCCGCCGCCGGCAGATTTCATTGCGGGTATGACAGCCTGCATGCAGAGCCAGGCACCATGCAGAACCACCTCGACGTTGGGTTGAAAATCGTTGGCCACGATCGCGGGCAATCCGCAGATCGCGGAATTGACTAGGATGGTGGGAGGTCCGAAGGCCGTTTCGCAACTGGCGAGCAATCTCTGCACATCCTGGCTATTGCTGACATCAGCCTGAACGTAGAGGGCGTGACCTCCCTGACCAACAATGGTATTGGCAGTCTCGCCGCCACCGTGGTCGTCAATGTCATCCACAACGACGCTGCAACCTTCGGAGGCCAGACGAAGTGCGATTGCGCGACCGATACCACGGGCTGCCCCGGTGACGATGGCTGAGCGATTTGCAAGTCTCATAATGTTTCCTTATGCGGTTGGTTTTTTCGAGGTGCTGAGCGAGCCTGCGAATTGTTCCAGAGCCTTGGCTACAGGGTGCCGCCTTCTCCGCTCATCAGAGTCTTTGAAGTGCCGCTTGGAGCCATCCCAGCATCGCCGGCGGAGCTTCTGAGTAGTTGTACAGGTAAACGCCTGTTGCGCCGGCGCTTTTCGCGGCCGACAGGAGTTCGTGAAGCTGCTCCGGGCTGTTGGGGATGCCCAACCCGAGCCGGATATAACAGTGGTATTCACCGTGCCAATCATCGGGGAGAGTGGCCATTTCACTGGATACGGAATCATAGAGCTGTTCGGGAGGCAGGCCATAGGCCCAGATGGCGAACCCATCACAAGAGCGACGCAGCGATGGAGTGAATCTGGACTGCAGGTAAAGTTTGCATGAACTGTGGCGCAGGGAATCCTCATAGATCTCCGCAATGACAGATTCGGCCAATTGAGAGAGAAAGGCTCTGTAGCGCTGTAACTCCGGATTCCGCGCTTCCAATTCGTCCATCGTCTGGGGGTAATGTGGCGGCCGAGCCGGGGCATGAGCGAAGGCCAGGTCCAAGGTGCTTTTTACGGCTTGGCGAGCCGCACAGGCGTCAATGCCGGCGGCCTCGGCCTTGCGCATGGTTTCAGGGTTGAAGCACAGTGAAAGCAGTTTCTGCTCCAACTCCGATAGCCCGACCAGGTCGCGCTCATGGGCGTGGTTATGACGCACCGAGTGCCACTGGAAGCCTTCCAACTGAATGGCATATGGAGAGTAGTTGACGGCGATATCACGCACGAGCGCTTTCAGATAATGGCGTGTGTCGTCGTGCCCCAGAGAGAGTGCGTGTGGCAGGCTGTCGCCGTAGGCGTCGTGTTGTGTCAAATGCGGAAAGGCCACTCCCAGCCGTGTGTTGTGTGCGCCAACGGTCCACGCGACCAGGTTCAACCCCGCAGCTTTGGTGAGGTCTGCAGCCTGGCGCAGATAATCTACCTCGGCAGCGCAGGAGGCCACTGGGGGGCGCAGACAAGTATCGGAGTACAAGGCCGCGGTCGGGTGAAAATAGGCAGCCCCACTCTCGCTCCAGCGCAGGCGCCGTGTGGGGTGGTGAGGTTGGACCAGCCAGCCGGAGTGGTAGGAAGCAGTGATGCAGAGAGTGTCGAGTCCTACGGCGGATGCCCAGTCCATGAGGAGACCTCCGTTGCCATCCTCCAGATCCCATGCGTGGGCAAACATTGCCTTTGTGAAATGTCTGTTCAGGGCGTTCCTCACTCTCACTCGTCGGCGCCGGTTCTCGTTCGCCGTGCCTGGATATTTTGCAGGGCTTGCTCCACCGGACCAGGAAGCCCGGTATCCACGCCCGCCACCAAGAAATCGAACCCCGCATCGAGATAATTCAGAGCATCGGCGGCAGATGCGGCCAGCCCGCAGGGCACGCCCTCTTGCTTGCAAATGGCCCTGACTGTAGCCAACGCTTCGTGAACCGCGTTTCCTCCTTTGCGCCCTTCGAGAGACATGGAAAGATCGGAAGGTCCGAGCAGGATGCCCCCCACTCCAGGAGTGCGGGCGATGGCACGGCAATTCTCAACCCCCTCGCGGGTTTCGATCATGCACCAGAGCAGGAGTTCGCCTTCCGGATCGAGCGGCCACAGATCCGCACGCGCGGCATACTCCGGCCCGGAGAGTCCCCAATAGCGAGCGGCCCAGGGATAGCCCACTCCGCGTCTGCCTTCGGGAAGGAAGTCGGCTCGTCCAGGCACCTGGGCAAAGCGCATTCCGACCACGGCATTTAAAGCTTCATCGGCAGTGTTGATGGTGGGTGCGACCACGCCGAAGACCCCAAGATCGAGGGCCTGCTTCATGAGGTATTGCAGGCGCTCGGAACCGTAGGAGGGGAGTCGGACCAAGGGAATGACGTCTGGTTGCAGGTTTCCCTTTTCGAGGATGCGGGCCTTATCCGTCAACGAGAGCAGGAAAAGCTCCAGGGACTCCACGCCGAACGGGGTGTGCTCAAGATCAAGAATGATGAAGTCGAGCGGGGCAGAGGCAAGGGCCGCGGCCGAACGCATGGTCGCATTGAAAGTAAAGATGCCCACCGGGGTATCGCCAGATTCGAACATCTCGATAATGCGGTTCAGGCGCACGCGCTTTTGCATGGAATGCCTTTGAATGTGCTGCGATTTCGATGCCATTCAGGCGCGGATCGGAATCTGCAAACTAGAATACTGTCGACAGTTATGAGAGTCAAGGGGTTAGCCGTCAGAGCGTGCCCGGGTGGGAGCAGCGATACGGCGCCGATTGCGGGTGAAGCCCCATAGCGCCGGGAATCCGGCAATTCGACGCTGAATAGAGACGGCGGGGAAGAGAGGAAGAGCCGGGCGCATAGATGCGAAGAGTGTGATGGTGCGAGTCTAGTGCACAGGTAGTTTCAGCCCTCTCTTAGCCTCGGCCGGAGCCGCGCCGTTGAGCCCTTCAGCGGGCTGCCAGGATTGCCGTTGAAGCAATGGTGGCAGACGGTGCGTGCGAGAAAAATCCTGCCGGATGGTGCGGAAGCGATCGATCTGCGTCTGCATCCTCAATCCTTCCAACTGGTACTGCAGGAGAATGTTGTCGAGAAAGTAGGGATGATTGCCCGCCAACCAAAACGCTCGATAGTGCTCCATCAAATAGCTGTTCCGATTGCGGAGATCAAGCAGGAGGCCATCACTGGCGGCGATCCGATCCAGAACGTCGAGTGTCTGGGCAGGGTGATTGTCTGCGTTCTCTTGAGCCGTGCGATACAGATCATCGATGTACTTGGTGTAAAGAGATTTCTGCGCCAGGTAATCGAAACGACGGGCGGCCAACTCCACGGCATCCAAAAGATCTCCGTTCTGCCTGGCAAGTGATCGGGAGCGACGGACATCGTCAATCACCTGCTCAGCTGAGATGCGCATCTGTGAGGCGGCAGGCGCGATGGTGAGATAGAGCCGCTGACCGTCGGGCGTAAACGGGTCTGCCCATACCAGTGGATCGATACCGTCTTGAGGTATGACCGTATGCAGTGTGCTGTAGATCTGGTTGATATCGCTGATCTCGTCCTGAAAATGTTCGCCTTCCGCCCGGTAAAAATCCCAGTCATAGGAGCGAAAGAACTGCTTGTCGTCCATCTTGTCCTGCCATGCGACAGCGGCTCCATACAGCAGCCCATACCAGGTGTTGTCGAACAGGCTTTCGCCATCATCGTTCCAGGTTGTGTTCATCATCCCGGTGATGCCCATCTTCCGTCCCGTCTCGGTAAAGACACGGATATTCGGAAGGGCAACTGTGTAGTTTGGGAAGATGTTATTCCAATTGTCGACTCCGGGAGCAACCCAAGTCTCCAGCCCGACATCGCGGAAGGGCTTTATCACAGCAGCAAATTGGCTTGAGGAAAGAGCTTTATAGTTCCACGGCATCGCAATCATGTCATGGGGGATTTGGCTGAGAAGTTGTGGATAGTGTTGAGCAATGTCTCCCCAGAAAAGCACGCGCCGATGGGCATACTTCATAGCCGAGTTGATCTGGAGCATGAAGTCCAGGTACACCTGCCCCAGTCCCTTCTGCTCGGCGAGTTGCTTGGTTCGGCCTTGGCCTAACTCGAAGGTTTCATCGGCGCCCATGTGCAGGAATGGTCCGGGAAACACTCGCACCAGCTCGGAGAGCATGCTGACGGCAAATGGCAATGATCCGGGAGCGGTGGGGGTTAAGACGGTCCCATAAGGAGTTTCTGTGAGGTCCTTGTATCTTTCCTGGTAGAGCACCTGGTGCAGATGTCCAATCGTCTCCTGCTCCGGAATTACTGTGATGTGATAGCGCTGCGCATATCTGACCAGTTCTTCCGCTTCGCTGGGGGTCATGCATCCGTCAGGAGGCGCATTCAACGGCATGGCGGGGTAATCGAAGGTGTTTTCAAAGTAGAGCATCAACAGGTTCTGCTTGTACGAAGCCAGGAGGCGTACCGCGCGTTCCAGATCCTCGAGCGTTGGCACTGCACCCTGACTAAGGCTCACCTGCGAGCCGCGCCAACGGAGCGACGGCCAGTCAACAATGCGCACCTTGGGCAGGGTTGCGCCGCCTCGAGAGGGAACCAGGAGCTGACGCAGAGTTTGCGCGCCATAAAAAATGCCTGCACCAGTCCCGGCGACGACTGCCGCTGCATGCGCATCGACCACCAGCACGTAGCCTTCTTTCTGAGCCGATGGAGGCAAGGTCAAGCCGGCTTCGTGCAGGATGCGCTGGCCTTCGGGACTATTCTGCCTGGCCAGGACAATCCTAGCAGCGGGGCTGTTTGACTCGATCGCTGCATGGACATGCTCGATCGTCGCCAGCTCCTCAACCAGCGTTTCTGCCGCGAAATGGTCCTGGGGGTTTGTGGCGCTGATTGCGAGGGCATGCGACAGAGATAGGGAGCCAGGATGGATGTCCACCTGTTGCGGATAGGGAATGAGGTGCAGGCTGGTCTGTGCTCTTGACGCCATGGCTATGAGCAGGAGCAGCGGCAGCGTAGCCGCGCTGCGCATCCGGCGAAGGCACCGCGTGCCATGGGCGATTCGTCGCAGCGGATAGGGTGAAAGTGGTTTACGCAAAGTGTTGCGGGACGGAGCAGAGAAGTTCATTCGAATCCACACCTGTCATGCAACCCACCCCATGGTAGGGAGGCTGTTTTTCCTTCAGTGGCGATAGAGATCGTTTACCGGAAAGGACATCAATTCCAATTCCGAGAGGCAAGGTTGATGACCGTGCCTGGTTGAGAATGCCAGCAGAACCTGCTTTTTCACAAAGGCAATGGCTGTGTAACAGTAGCAGCCATCGGGATCTGCGAGCAGGTTCTGTGCATCGTGCCAGGTTCTGCCATCGTCATGGGAGATAGCGACTGTCAGGGGCGTGCGCCTGCCGTAGCTCGTTGCCGAAGCTCGGTAGGATGCGGGTACATTGGAGTGATCGTTCCAAACCAGCAGCAGATCGCCGGTAGAGGGGATTCGTTTGATGGATGCAGGAGACAAAGGGGAACGAATGCTGGAGGGGATGGGTACTGTCCAGTGTTCCCCCTCGTCGCTCGACCAAGATTCGTACTGGCTGCCCATGGAGGTGCGCATGACCATGAAGATGCGCCCGTCTGTGAGTTCTACAACGCCCGGCTCCTGCAAACCTGTCTTGCTAGTGGTTGGGCAAATTAAGATGTCCGCACTTCTCCGCCAGGTCTTGCCGCCATCGTCGGAGAGATATGCCATGACCTCCCCGCGCTGCACGAACCGGCCCTTCGCGCTGTTCAGTGCGACCGGTATGATGATACGTCCGGAATGAGTTTGGATTACGCGATCATTATTTAGGACATAGTAGCCTGCATCATGAATGCATCGTATGGGTGCGCTCCAGGTGCGGGACTCATCCGTGGAGAAGCGGACGTAAACTGCAGCGCTAGCGGAGGACAGCTTTTGCACATAAAAGAGGGCGATCCTACCATCATGCAGACGCAGGAATGAGACGCTCATCACGTTAATCCCCCGGGGAGAAGATACTATGAGCCGGTCGGTTCGGCTCCAAGTCGCTCCGCCATCGCTGGAATATCGCCCCACGATCGAAGCGGGAGCGTCATCATTTCCCACCGGTCCCGAAAACTTCGAATAGGCAAAGAGAATGCGGCCATCTTTGAGTTGGATGAAAGAGCCCTCGGAGTTGCGCGGGTTGTCTGCTCCTGGAGTGAGCAGGGCGACTTGGCGGGCCCCCTCGAGGAGAGGCTTTTGGGGAGTATCAATGCCCTGTGAAGATGCCAGGGCAACAGATGTCACGGCCGCAAAGTACAAAAAATACCTTTTAAGCACCGGGAAGCCTCCTATCGGGGAGCAAGTAGACTCTACCATCAAAAATATTCCATTGACAAACTGTCGACAGATGGGTAGGCTCGTGTCACGGTTGCAATTTAAGGGAGGTAAATGTGGCCATCCGATCAAAAACTATTCTCCTGCTCCTGATGCTGGCTTCCCTCTTCTGCTTCAGCATTCCGGGAAGTGGGCAAAATTCCACGGGCTCGATCTCGGGGGTCGTTAGAGACTCAACGGGGGCTGTTGTACCTGGTGCCAATGTTCAGGTCACATCGGCCGCAACAGGTTTCTCCAGAGACACAAAGTCTGATAGCTATGGTGACTACATCGTTCCGCAACTCCCGATCGGTAACTACTCTGTTACCGTCAAAAAAGCAGGCTTCAAAACCGTATCCTCGACCAATGTCACGGTCCGGATCCTGTCGACGGTAGCGGTCAACTTTTCTCTTCAGGTCGGGGGTACCTCGCAAACCGTTTATGTCGATGAGGCTAGTGCGCAGGCTCAATTGGACACGCAAAGTTCTCAAGCGGGAACCGTCATCGAGAGTAGGCAGATCAACAACTTGCCTCTGAATGTGCGGCAGTTTATGCAGCTGATATTCCTTGCTCCTATGGCAACTCCAGCCGCAAACGATTACCGGTCCTATGAAACCCCGCGCAATACCCAAGTCCCCGCGGCCGCGGGCCAGATGCCCGAAAATAACAACTACCAGATTGACGGTATGGACAATATGGAGACCGGACGAAACAACTGGAACGTTGCGGTCCCAGTCGACTCGGTAGAAGAATTCAGGGTCCAGACGGGCATGCCTCCCGCTGAGTTTGGTCGCGGAGGCGGTGCGATCATCAATGTCGTGACACGTAGTGGCAGCGATCACTTCCATGGCTCGGCCTATGAATTCGCTCGGAATCAGACGTTCGACGCCACCCCTGATTTCGCAATAAAAAAGAGCCCGCTGAATCGAAATCAGTTCGGAGCTTCGTTAGGGGGGCCGATTAGAAGGCAAAAGCTGTTCTTCTTTGGCAACTATGAAGGACTGCGCCAGTCATCCACGGTCTCTCCGCCGACAGGCCTGGTTCCGACTGCCGCGCAAAGAACTGGCATCTTTAACTCGACCGTTAACGATCCAAGCACTGGGCAGCCGTATGCAAATAATACGATTCCCTCGCAAGATATCAGCCCCATCTCGCAAAAGCTGCTGGCTCTCTTCCCCAATCCAAATGTGTCGGGCCAGGCGGGATACAATTACAGCTTCTTCGATGTCCCTACTGTTCAGGATAACTACGACTACTTGGTCTCGCGTGTAGATGCGAATCTCGGTCCCAAAGATACTGTCTTCGGACGTTATCTCTACGACAAGGAAGTAAACGGCAATCCCCCGAGACTCCCCGCTCCGGCTTTATCAGGCGGTTCGCACCTGACCTTGTTCAATCAAGGTGCAGGCGCGCAGTGGAACCACATCTTTTCTCCAAGCGTTCTGAACACCGTATCGGTGAGCTACGAAAGATACCATCAGATTACGACCACACTGAATTCCTATAGACAAGATTTCATCACTCCTGCTGGCATTTCCGATACCTTGTCCGCCACTAACCCGCTGTTCTGGGCAGTACCCAACATCCAGATCCCAGGGTTTTTGACTCCGTCAGATGCGACACCGAGTACGAGTACAATGAACAACTACCAACTACAGGACGCGGTGGTGGTCACGCGAGGCCGGCACACCATCAAAGTTGGCGGCGATTTGCAGCGGATCCAAACAGACATGTTCTTTACAGGCTCCAATGGCTACTGGCAGTTCGGCGGATTCTTCACAGGCAACCCATTCGCCGATTTTCTTCTTGGTTACCCTGAGGCGGTGAGTAAAACCCTCGCGGCAACAGCCTGGAATACCTGGATGAACTATGGCGCCGTCTTTGCTCAGGACGACTGGAGAATTACCCATGCGCTAACGCTGAATATCGGTCTGCGCTATGAGGTCGAAACCGCCATCAATATGTCAGATCACTGTGGAATGCAGATGAGCCTTGCAAATGGAAAGGCCACACAGATCATCCCGCAATCCTGCAAGTCGCTCGCGGCAATCCAGAGCTTCTCACAAAATATCAACCCGAGCATTCTGCTTCAAACCACGACGCACAATGCCCCCTACAATACCGACTGGCGCGATGTGGCGCCAAGATTTGGATTTGCGTATCTGCTGGGAAAAAATACGGTGCTGCGCGGCGGATACGGAATATTTTATGCGGACCCGCAGGTTGCCAGCACGGCTTCGAGCAATGATTATGCTCCCGACGACCTGGCGCCAATCTGGACCAACAATACATCGACGCCCACGTTCGGGTGGAACCCTGAAGGTGTAGTAACGGGCCCACAGGCGTTGAAGGGAGCTCCCCTCACGGTCTTTCCATACCTGTCCAGAACCATGCATTATGGCATGGTGCAGCAGTGGAACCTGAACCTGGAAAGAAAGATCAATGGAAATCTGTCGCTGCAGCTCATGTATCAGGGCAGCAAGGATAACCATCTTCTGATCTTTAATAACGCCGATTGGAAGGCGCCTGGTCCGGGCAACGTGCAGGCGCTCCTTCCTTATCCGCAATATGCCAGAATTCAAGACTTCGAACCAAGTGGGTTCTCCAACTATAACGGCTTTGCTGCCAGACTCGAACAGGCTCCCTGGCACGGGCTCAATTTCCTACTCTCATACACCTTCGCCAAGTCGCTCGACAATGCCTCGACGATGAATGAAGGTCCGCAGTGGACGAATCCGTATCGGCAAAATTCCAGCGCCTACGGTCCCTCCGAGTTCAACGTGCCAAATCGTTTGTCAGTCGCCTATAGCTATGTCTTCCCGATCGGCCACGGGCAGACGGTATTGGGGAGCAGTTCCGGGGTCGTCAATCGACTTGTCTCCGGCTGGGGCACGCGCGGAATCTATCAATTGCAGAACGGAGTCCCGCAGTCTGCGTCGATGGATCTATCGCGCGAAGGAATCTGTTCCGCCTCTTGCACCGCACGTCCCAATCAGGTGGCCAATGGAAATTTGCCCCGCAGCCAGAGAACAGCACATCATTTCTACAATGTGAATGCATTCCAGCTCATTCCGGCCAACGGCGTTTCCGGAGAGATCGGCAATGCGGGTAGGGATAATCTGCTGGGGCCGCCAACCGACAAATTGGACGCCCAGCTTTATAAGGACACGCCTATTCGCGAGAACCAGGACCTCGAGTTCCGCTGGGAGATGTACAATCTGTTGAATCATCCACAGTGGGCCGAGCCAAGCACTAATGCTGAGTCACCCACTACCTTTGGTGTTGTCACAAGCGTGGTGCCCCAGTCTTGGCGCATCATGCAGTTCGCAGTGCGGTATTCATTCTAGAGGGCCCACGTCGACACAATCTGGAAAGCAATGGCAGGGGGAGCATTGTCACTCTTAAAAAGGGAGGTAATGCTCCTCTCTGCGCTGCTCTTCGATAGATGCATCCGCCGGCGTCGACTGCTCAGTTGTACAGCGGTGGCAAGAGAAGGCCAGCGTCAGATGATTTTGCGAGAGGGTCAGAATTCCGAAGAGTGGTTGATGTAGCTGATGCGGCGGGTGTCGCGGAGATCAGAGCAGACTGGGGCCTGTCACACAGGGATTAGGACCGCATGTCCCCTGTGTGATAGGCCCCAGTCTGTTTCAGATCGATGGCAACTCGGATTATGAAGGCCCTTCTTGGTCCTCCATCGCACGCAGATGGGAATGTTGGATACCTAAGGCCTGTCGCCCTGCTCATCCCCACACCCGAGCGGCAACCAAGAATTGATGGGCTATATCTTTCCCCACCGCAGCGTTATATGCTCTGAGATCAATGACCTGGCCTTCTCCATCGAGATATCTCCCTGAATGAACTTCATCAAGGGACGGTGAGAATCCAGTATCATTTTCATCTGCTCCTGGGGAGATCTCTTAATCAAAGCGAAGGCGAACATAGGAGCCGTTAAACTGCTCAGCGTCTTTTCGAGAAACTCGTTCCCCGTGAGATTCCAGATCGCGCGATGGAAAGCAAAGTCCAGACGAATGGCTTCTCTCGCGGAGATCACGCCGCTCCTTTCCATCTTTTGCAATTGCTGCGAAAGCTTCCGCTGGCCTTGCGGGGTCAGAGTTTCGCGGCATAAGATCAATGCCTCGGCCTCAAGTACGAGCCGCAATCGGTTGATCTTCTGAATGTCGATCTCGTTGAGGCTCACAACAAACATGCCTCGCCGCGGCTGGTGCATGATCAGGCCCTGTTCCTCCAATTGGTTCAGCGCCTCGCGAATCGGTGCTCGGCTCACCTGCATCTGCCGGCTCAACTCGCTTTCATTTAGACGATCACCTGGCCTGAACTTTCCCGAAAGGATAGCCTCAATCAGAGCTTCGGAAATGTTCTCGGAAAGGATGGCTGGCTTTATGCTCAATGTCACTCTATTTGCGCTCATCAGGGATCGTCCTATCGGTGTGAAAGAGTCTCTTATGGGTCGCTTAAGCGAGAAGGCGGTATTCTGCGCGAGCCATTCCCACTTTCGGGGGGCAGCGCAGGGCCCCTCCAGTGTACCGCCCGATTACACATCTGGAAACCAAAAAAGACTCCTCTTGATTTAGGGCTGGATTGCCCAGATCCTATCCGGGGCGGAACACGCGGGACGGGAGCTGAGTCATCTTGGAGAATGGCCTTGGAGCACTGGAGCCGCGCCAAACCTACAGCGTTGGCATAGGATTTGCGCCGTGTAGCGGGTCAATGACTTCTGGCTGAAATTGCCGAAAGTGGTCACGTCGCGGATTAGCTAGTCGAGACCGACCGAGCATGATGCTCCAGGGAAATGCCCAAGCTTCAATACACTCTGAACAATCATCCAATGGATGCTATCAGGCCGAAGTAGGCTTCGCCGCCAGGTTTGGGACGTGTGTAGAGTGCCACCGACGTCGACTGAGTTCAGTTGTGGAGCACAAGCGAACGTGCGGCCATTGTCTTTCATCCGACTAGATAAGGTGGCTTGAGATGCTGTGCCAAAATCGCATGTACCTTGGCCTTTTCCTCAGGCGTCAGTGCGGATACGTAAGGTTCTCCGGCAATACGTTCACAAATTCCCAGATAGCGCAGTGCTTCTTCAAACGCGCTCCATACCCCCCCATTACGAAAAATCTGCCAAATTTCAATGAGTATCTTTTGGCAGCGGTTGGCTCGATCTATATCTCCGTTGCAGAATGCTTCAAAAAGCTCAACTGCGACCTGCGGACAAAGGTTGTGGACGCCACCTACGCACCCTGCAACTCCCATCTGAAGCCCAACCACAATGAGGAACTCGCTCCCAGTCAGGACAGAAAAGCCGTCTTCTTGACCGATGAGATCTAGAAGCAATTGGAGGTTGATGCAGTCTTGGTTGCTTTCCTTGATTCCGACAAGATTCGGAATCCTCGAACGAAGCTGGCAGACTGTCTCAGGGTGGATCGGATTCTTAGTCAACGCTGGATTGTCATAGATCAAAATGGGCAGGTCGACAGAGGCGGCAATTTCAGAAAAGTAGCGAATCAGCTGATCCTGGGTGGCGAGATAAAATAGTGGGGCGAGGACGGACAGGTGCGTTATGCCAGCACGGGCGATTTCGCGAGCCCGAGCCACCGCTCGAGCCGTGCTGAGTTCCCCGAGCCCCGCCATGACCGGTACTCTTCCGTTCACCACTTCGACCACAGTTTCGATCCCTCGAATTTGTTCGGCGTCCGTTAAGAATGCAAATCCACCCATTGAGCCGTTGGCGAAGACGCCGTGAACACCGGCATCAAGAATGTAGCGGGTTAACCGCCGAAGGCCGGCAGCATCTACTGCGCCATTTGCATCGAGAGGAGTACCGATTGGGGGTATTACACCGGAGAGGGGTCGATATCTCATAAACTGTCGACAGAATACTCGTTTCCAGGTGGCATGTCAAGTGGTGATCAGCGATCGGGGGAGGGGAGGATTTTGTTAGTGAGGTCTGGTTGGCAGGATGCCAGAATGCGCGAAACCTCACTAAGAGTCAATGGCTTACGCGATGTGCGAGCTCTTTGAGCGGGTACTGTACGGCACGCCAGAATGCGCGCTTGCTATAGAACTGTCGACAGAATATACTGCTTCAGGTGGGCGCGGAAAACAAAACACGGCAAACGATTCCTCCCTTGGAGATGACCCCCGAGCAGTTCCGCGTGGCTGCGTTTAGTCGGGGCGTCCTCCATCGACTGCAGTTCAGTGTGGGGCCGCAGAAACTGCCGATCTTGTTTCTACGCGGAGCCCGCCCGGGGAAGACCCTAGCTATGACGGCCGCGATTCACGGCGACGAGTATGAAGGAGTTCGGGCGATCATCGAGACCATTCAGGCTATGGATCCATCAAGAATATCGGGAGATTTGCTTGCGGTTCCAGTGGCGCATCCTGCCGCATATTCGGCTGGACTTCGCACGAGTCCACTCGATGGATTGAACCTAGCGCGAGTGTTCCCGGGAAATCTATCGGGCCGGCCTACGGAGCAGATCGCTGCGGTGCTCGCCGAATTCATTATTGGGTGCGCGGACTTCTATCTTGACCTGCATAGTGGTGGATTGCAATATGCGATGCCGACGATGGTCGGTTATGACCGGAAGGATCATCGAAGCATGGCAGCTGCTCGAGCATTCGGAGCCGAGATCATTTGGGGACACGCGGAGGTTTCTCCGGGCCGTTCAATCTCCTATGCGCATTCGCGCCAGATTCCGTGGATCTATACCGAGGCACGAGGGGCGGGCCGGATTGATCTCGAAGACTTGCGCGTGATGAAGCAGGGGATTGTGAACCTCATGAGGCACTTGGGCATGGCCTCTGGGGAACCGGTTACGGCTCCAATCCGGCACATGCTCACCGGAGAGGGCGATACGGATCGAGGCATTGCCGCAGGATGTGAAGGTTTCCTACTCAATAACATCGGCCTGCTTTGCAAGGTGGAGCAGGGGCAACTGCTCGGAGTGGCGGTGGACGTCTTCGGCAATCCGCTGGAGGAGTATCGGGCGACACGGACGGGAGTGATCGCACTGATCCATGAACTTCCTGTAGTAAGGCCGGGAGATACGGTTTATTTAATCGCAGACGCAGAATGATGAGGCTACTACTCTACTGGACGGGGCTTATCTTGTATATCGCGCAATCAACCGGGAGTTGGATTGCTCGCGCGCCGTTGCGCGAGCCCCGCGCAGGGTATGCGGCCGGCATCCTGGACGGGCGCATGATCGTGGCCGGGGGCAGCCTGTGGCTAAACGATAAAAAGATTCAGACGGCAGCAGTCGATGCATACGACCCCAAATGTGATTGCTGGCGCGAGCTGCGGCCGCTCCCTGCTGCTTTAAGTGATGCGGCGGCAGTCACGCTGGATGATCAGCTCTTCGTTCTGGGGGGAACCAACGGAAAGCGGGCTTCGCGTCGCGTCTATTCCTTCGATGGACGAAATTGGCGCTTGCGCGAGGATATGAAATTGCCTGAACCGCGCTTGCTGGGGGAAGCCGTCACGGAAGGCAACCGCATATTTCTGATGGGAGGACTGTCCAAGACAGGCGATTATACGTCGGGGCTGAAAACCATCTGGAGTATTGATCCGCGATCGCCCGGAAGCGGCTGGAGTCCCGAGCCCGCGCTTCCTGGCCCGGCTCGTGTATCCCTGGGCGCCGTTGTACAGGACGGGAAGATACTGGTGATTGGCGGATATGAAGCTGACAGCGCGGGGAATCGAAACCTCGACGATATCTGGTCCTTCGATTCGACGACGCATCGATGGACGAGAATAGGGACCCTTCCCGAGGGGCGCCGCGCCATGGCGGCGGTGGTGGTGAACCGGCAGGTCCTGCTGCTGGGCGGATTCACCACCGGATTCAGCGCCGATATTGTCTTGTTGCAGAGGGCCGGTGCTGTAACCGTTGGAGAGCTGCCGGAACCAGTTGCTGATGCAAAGTTCCTGCAGATTGGAACGCGGTGGTACACGACCGGTGGCGAGGTCGGGTTCCATGCCCGCGGAACTCATACCTGGTCGGGGAAGCTTCTTCCGGCGGCCGAGGAGATTCGTCCATGACAAATGGGTGTGTGGAAGTTTCGGACATATTTCATGTGAAGTTGCGCGAGGACCGCCTGCGCGCCAAGGCAGCCGGATCGCTGGCGCGCGGCCTACGTGCGAGGGGCACACTGGCCGGAGGCGTTTCCACCGGATTGCGCCGCACCGCCCGTCCGTTTCCGCTGTATTTTCAGGAGGGACATGGAGCAAGGCTGTGGGATGTTGACGGGAACGAGTATGTGGATTACATGCTGGGATGGGGACCTCTTATCCTGGGACATTCATGCCCAGCGGTCAGCGAGGCGGTAGGCGCGCAACTGCAGTTGGGGCATACGTTCGGAGCCCAGCATGACTTGGAGTACGAGGTAGCGGAACTGCTGACGTCCCTGATTCCTTGTGCAGAATTGGTGGCCTTCGCCAACAGTGGAACGGAGATTGTCCAGGTAGCTCTTCGGTTAGCAAGGGCGTACACGGGACGCGCGCGGCACTTGAAATTCGAAGGACACTATCACGGATGGGACGACAGTGTTCTGGTGAGCTATCATCCTTCCCCGCAAGAGCTCGGACGCTATGGTGATGCGCCCGTGCCAACCGGTGAGGGACAGCGCCCCGACGCAAGCCAGATCGTCGTTCAGTGGAATAGTCGCGAAGATGTGGAACGGGCTTTCCGTCAACACGGAGATGAAATTTCCGCGGTTCTTTGCGAGCCGCTGCTCTGCAACAGCGGATGCATTCCACCTGAGCCCGGCTTCCTCGAATTCCTGCGCGAACTCACGACACGCTACGGCGCCTTGTTGATCTTCGATGAAGTTATCACGGGATTTCGCCTGGCGCTGGGAGGAGCTCAACAACACTACGGGGTTACTCCGGATCTGGCGACGTATGCCAAAGCGGTGGGCGCGGGATTGCCGTTGAGCGTCCTGGCAGGGCGCGAGCAATATATGGACCTGATCGCCAGCGGGAGAGTGATTCATGCCGGAACTCTCAATGGAAATCCGCTCGTGCTGGCTGGCGCCAAGGCTGCGCTGCAAGTTCTGAATGCCGGCAACGGCAGCGCGTATACGAAGATGTGGCATTTGGGTGATCGGCTGCGCGATGGCCTGGTGCGCCGCCTGAGCGCTGCCCATATCCCAGTGGTCGCGATGGGAGGAGGACCTGTGTTCCAACTCCTATTCGGGTTACAGAATCCTCCGCGCAACTATCGGGATACGCTGGCCGCGGACAAGGTGCTTTATGGCGATTTTGCGATTGCTATGCTCGACGAAGGCGTAACACTGCTGCAGGATGGCCGGTGGTATTTGTCAACGGCGCATGATGAGAATGAAATAGAACGAACATTAGCTGCGGTTGATAGGGTGCTGGCGTAGACGTTGGATGGCAATGGTCTCTCTGGATCCCAGTTGCGTTTTCTTGCGATTGAGAGAAAGAGAAGTTCCGAGCTGCAAAAATCAGCGCCTGCCGATCCGTCCAGGATTCGACAGCGCACTGTAAGGCAGAATTGGCGATGCGGATACTTAGTGATCTCGCTATGGTGGGGAGCGCTCAGTATGGACTGAGCAGCCCGTGGGATTGCAGTGTCTATGCTGTCCGGGTTCCTCAAGGCCTGGTGCTGGTGGATACGGGTGCGGGTACAGGCGAGGACGAGATTGTGGCGAACCTCGCCGAAGATTTTCCAGGAGTTCCCGTGATGGGGGCGATTCTGACGCATTCTCACATGGACCATGCCGGCGGTGCTGATGGATTGAGACAGCGGTTGGGCTGTGAAATTGCGGCGCCGCAAGTTAGCCGAGAGATTCTGGAATTGGGCGATGAGAAGCGAAGCGGACTCCAGCAGGCGCGGGAAAGGGGAGGCTATCCCCCGACCCTGTGTATGAAAGCATATGCCGTGGATAAGGTGTTTTGCGCGGATGTGGAGTTTCAGCTGGGCGGCCAAACTTGGCGTCCAGTGCATGTGCGGGGACATTCGCACGACAGCTTCTGCCTCACGACGCGCATCGCGGGTAAACGAGCCTGTTTCAGCGGCGACGTGGTCTTCTACGGTGGCGTGCTGGGGGTAATTAATTCCTGGGACTCGGGGATGCAGGGATATGTAGAGGATCTCCCGAGACTGGGCGAACTGGGTGTCGATATGCTGCTCCCAGGGCACGGCATGTTCACGCTGAAGGGCGGGCAAAGATCTATCGATGCTGCAATCCAGGCATTGAGGAGCGGGTTTCTTCCGGCCCAGATCGGTCAGGGGGCGGCGATCTTTTTATGAGAATCCAGGAGCATCCTGCGCAGAGAAATGTTCCAGCTACACTGGGCGAGGGGAATACGCCACTCGTTTCAGCGGTGGCCCAGAATGTGCCTTCGGGCGGAGAACTCTTCTTCAAGCTGGAGAACTGTAATCCCACCGGCTCATACAAGGACCGGTTTGTTGCTGCACAGGTTACCCACATGTTGCAGGTGGGGGACACAGCCTGCATGGCAACCTCTTCGGGGAATACCGGCTCGGCGTTGGCGGCCTATTGCGCCCGCTATCAACTCCGTTGCGTCATCCTGGTGAATCAAGATGCTCCCGGCGGTAAATTGGCGCAGATGCAGGCGCACGGGGCGCGCGTGTTGCGCGTACCGCAGTTTGTCTCGAATGCTCAGGTCACCGCCGCAGTCTTTTCCTTGTTGCAGGAACTGTCCGCAAGTCTCCACGTTCCGCTGGTCGTTTCTGCATATCGCTATTGTCCGGAAGGCATGCAGGGGGTGGAGGCCATCGCCCACGAATTGGCATCAATCGCCCCCGATCACGTATTTATTCCAGTAGGGGGTGGAGGGCTCTATTCGGCCGTGGTCAAGGGATTCTGTGCGGCAGGTGGAAAAATGCCCCGGATTCATGCCGTCCAGCCCGAGGGCTGCCAGACGGTGGTGAGTGCTTTCCTGAATGGTTCCCGTCGCATTGAGGAAGTGGAGAGCAGGACGCGGATAAGCGGGTTATCGGTCCCGGCAGATATTGACGCGAGCCGCGCCCTCGAACTTCTTCTCCGCTGCGGCGGCTCGGGGATCGCCGTGAGTGATGCTGAAGTGTTCACAGCACAAGGCATTCTGATGGAGCAGGAAGGTATCTATGCAGAGCCGGCAGGCGCAACGGCGTTTGCTGGTTGGAGACGTGCCGTCAAAGCCGGAAAAGTAAGGGAGAATGAGCGCAGTGTCTGCCTTGTAACAGGACACGGATTCAAGGATCCAGCATCGGTTGAGTCGGTTGCGGCCCGACATCAAGCAGTGACAGCTCCACTTGAATGCCTCCGCGAAACGGTTTGTCAGCTGCTGAAGTGAGCTCTTCTGAGCAAGGAGATTCTATTTCGATGCGAGGACAAGTCATCATCGTCACCGGAGGCGCAGCAGGCATTGGCCGCGGGGTCTGTGAAGCCCTTACCGCCAGGGGAGCCACCGTGGCACTTGTTCAACGCACGATCGAGGCGGCTGAACAGGCCGCAAAATTGCATGCCGGTGCCCATGGATTTGCTGCGGATATCAGCGTCCCCCGGCAGGTGCAGCGGATGGTGGACGCAGTGGCAGACCGCCTGGGACGAATCGATGGCCTCGTCAACAATGCCTCGGTGACCGGGCCAGCCGCTCTCGCCGAGTTCGCCACCATGCCGGCCGAGCACGTAAATCGAATTGTGGATACGAATCTCAAGGGCACCATCTGGTGCTCGCAGGCAGTGGCGCGCTATCTCATCGATCATTCCATAGCCGGCGCTATCGTTCATATCACGAGTGTCGGCGCTTACGCAGCGCAGGAGTTGGCATCGGTATATTGCGCGACCAAGGCGGCGCAGGTTTCTCTGGCGCAGTCCATGGCATTGGAACTGGCTCCCTACAGAATCCGCGTTAATGCCGTAGCCCCTGGGGATATCTCTACGGAAGCCAGCGCGGAAATCAGAGAGCACGTACAGAGTGGGGGCGGGTCGGGCAAGTATCTGCGCACCACTCCCCTGGGACGGCGAGGGTTGCCCCGTGAAGTGGGCGAAGCGGTTGCCTTCCTGTTGAGTCCCGAGGCGTCATTCGTCACCGGGACGACGCTGACTGTCGATGGTGGGGCCCTGGCCTGGTAAGGAATTGAGGTTGCTCAAGAGGGGTACACTCTCCACCGGAGTGCTCTTTGTCAAACAGGTCAATGCTGTCCTCAGTAGGAAGTGGTGAAGAGAAGAGGTGTCTTCCAATGAACGTGGCAATGTTCGGATTCCTGCATGAATCCAACACCTTTCTAAAGGCCAAAACCCAGTACGAAGACTTCCGGCGAGTCTCGCTGACGCGGGGTTCCTCCATGTTGGAGCGCTGGAGCGGCGCTCGTCACGAACTTGGCGGAATGATCGCCGGCTGCGCTGAGTCGGCTCTCAAGATCGTGGGTGGTATGGCTGGATTGGCACTGCCGAGCGGCACGATCACTGCAGAAGCCTA
This sequence comes from Acidobacteriaceae bacterium, assembly GCA_027449545.1. GTDB lineage: Bacteria > Acidobacteriota > Terriglobia > Terriglobales > Acidobacteriaceae > Telmatobacter. Next base: position 51,197 of record DAIDLI010000210.1, read on the forward strand.
TGAGCGGATCGCTACTGAACTGATCGAAACCCTCCAGGAGGCACTCCCGTTAGATGGATTGCTGGTGGCCCTCCACGGAGCAACTGTGAGTGAGCACTACCCAGACGCGGACGGCGAATTGCTGCGAAGAATTAGGCAGATCGTAGGCCCCACCTTACCGATGGTTGTCACCCTTGATCTGCATGCGAATATCTCCCCTGCCATGGCGAAGCTGAGTACAGCTTTGATCGTCTACCGAACCAATCCTCATCTGGATCAGTTTGAACGCGGGCGAGAGGCGGCGCTGCTTCTGCGCAGCATTTTAGCTGGCGAAGTAAATCCCGTGCAGGCATTGTGTGCACCACCGTTAGTGCTGCCGATCTCCTGCCAATACACCGCCGAAGATCCAGCCCGGCAGCTTTATGCCGACCTCGAAAAGGTGCTCACGTGGCCCGGGATCCTGAGTGCCAGTGTTGCCATGGGCTTCTATTTCGCCGATGTGGAGGAGATGGGGGCATCGTTTGTCGCAGTGGCGGACGGCGATCTTGCTTTAGCCGACCGCGCGTCCCGGTGGATGGCCACCCGCGCCTGGGAGCGCCGTGGTTGCTTCGATCCCCGGTTGCCGGACGCTGCTAGTGCTGTAAAGATGGCGATACACTCCCGCAACCAGCCAGTCGTGCTGATGGATATCGGAGACAATGTCGGGGGCGGAAGTCCGGCGGACTCCACCATCCTGTTCCAGGAAATTCTGTCTCAAGGAGGCCGAAATGCGATGGTCATCCTCTGCGATCCTGACGCAGTGCAGAACTGCGTGGCTGCAGGAGTTTCGAATACGGTAACCCTGGAGGTCGGCGGAAAAAGTGACAATCTACATGGCGAACCGGTTGCAGTTCGAGGCCGCATCCGTAGTCTGTCGGATGGGATCTTTGTGGAAAGGCAGGTCCGCCACGGCGGATGGGGAGGCGGAAACCAGGGGATTACCGCAGTGCTGGAGACAGGCGAAAAGCATACCGTTGTACTGACGAGCACACGCATGGCTCCCATGAGCCTTGAGCAGGTAATCAGCCTTGGCATTCATCCTGAGGAGAAGGACATTTTGGTCGTGAAAGGAGTCGTTGCGCCCCGCCCGGCCTATGAACCTATTGCCGGTGAGTTGATTCTCGTAGACACCCCTGGTGTCACTTCGAACAATCCGGCCAGATTCAAATTTCAGCATCGCCGCAAACCGCTCTATCCCTTGGAATCGGACACCCCATTCTCCACACTCGTATGATTCACTTCTCCCTTACGGACGAAATCGCACTCGCATTCTATTTGCTGGTCATGGCGCTCCTCGGTAGCTCGTTCTACCAGAAGCACTCCACTGCCAGTGAATTCTTTCTGGGTGGGCGCTCAATGGGATGGCTTCCCGTCGGAATATCGATCGTGGCTGCCGACCTGAGTGCTATCTCCATCATGGGATCGCCTGCATGGGTGTTTGAGCACAATCTGACGCTGATCTGGGTTACCGTGGGGTATCCACTGGTTGCTCCAATTGTTCTCTCGTTCTTTGTGCCACTCTACGCGCGGCTTCATCTCTATACTGCCTATGAGTATCTCGAGCGGCGCTTCAGCCTCTCAGTACGGTGGGTGGCAAGCGGGCTTTTTCAGCTATTGCGCTCCTGGCATGTTGCGGTCGCAATTTACGGTCCTGCGCTTGTCATTCACCTTATCAGTGGACTGCCGGTCTCTTCCTGCGTCCTCGCGATGGGGATCTTCGCTACGCTTTACACCACCCTGGGCGGCATGAAGGCGGTCATTTGGACCTCGGTAGTTCAATTTATTACCGTGATGGTCGGGGTTGCTCTGATTCTTCTCATTGCTCTGCACGGCATTCCTGGGGGCCTCCCGGTTGTCTACGCCGTCGATCAAGCCGCGGGGCGAATGAAACTTTTCGACTTGTCCTTCAGCCCTGATGGTGTCACCACGCTCTGGGCGTGCTTGATAGGGGGCGTTTTCTTGTCTCTAGGCCCTCTCACCACGGATCAGGCTGTGCTGCAAAGATTGTTCTCCTCGAAGTCTGTGCGGGATTTCAGGCAATCTGTTTTGCTTCAAGCGCTCCTGATTGTTCCGGTAATCGCTCTGCTGAATGGAGTGGGTCTCGTTCTCTTTGCGTATTATCACCTCCATCCCCAAGCGCTGCTCGGCTTGCATAACATCGATGCAGTCGTGCCCTATTTCGTGCTCACGCAGCTCCCGACAGGTGCTGCGGGTCTGGTAGTCGCTGCCATCTTTTCGGCGTCCATGGCGGTGATGTCGGCCGGGGTCAGCGCCCTGACAACCGCCTTTACAGTGGACTTCTACGCGCGGTCGTTTCGGCCTGGCCAGAACTCCAGTCACTACGCAAAAGTCGGGCGCATCGGTACCCTCGCATGGGGCTGCGTGGTAACGCTCCTTGCTCTTTTCGCAGGCCACGCAGGCGCCCTTGCGATTGCGTACTTGCGCGTAAGCAGCATGATTGTTGGGCCCATGTTGGGCATCTTCCTATTGGCAGTCGCCACACGTCGCGCAAACGCGGCGGGGGTGCTGGTGGGTACTGCTGCGGGAGGGGCCGCGGTGTTGGTCGTGATGGCCGGAACAAATTGGAGCTTTTTCTATTTTGGCGCCATAGGAACAGTCACCACATGGGTCGTGGGCTATCTGGCCAGCTTGGTTCTGGGGGCTCCGGAGGAACTTGACGACAAGAGCTCCCGGTATGCTCCGCAGGATCATCCCGAATTAGTCGATTAGGCAATAGCATGGCAGTTTCGGATGTGCCATACAGCTAAATATCTTGAAAATGCGAGAATTGGAAAAGCAGGAGAACAGGTGCCAAACACTATTTCTTTACTGATGTCAGGGGTTTCATTTCGAAATCGGCTCTTCTCATTGTGGTGGCTTTGCCTTATAGGTTCTCTCCTGAGCTGCGGCGTCAGCTTGTCAGGTCAGGCTCTATCAAAGTCACTGCCATCGAATCCCGGGGCGCAGGATCTCGGCCGGCTCCATCGTCTTTTGCAGTCTCCAAAGCCGATCACGTGGGTGTTTACAGGGGACAGCGTCACCCAAGGCGCGAAATGGGCAGGGGATTATCGCCCCTACCCCGACATTGTCTCGGAACGAATCAGATGGGAGCTAAAGCGCAGCCGGGACATCGTGGTGAACACCGCAATTAGCGGAAGTCGCGCGCGAGATATCCTGCATGATTTCAATTGGCGCGTCGCTCATCTTCATCCGGATGTTGTCAGCCTGATGGTGGGCATGAATGACTGTGTAGGGGGCAAGCAACAGGAAGAATCGTTCCAAGCCAATCTTGAAGAACTCGTACGTCGCATTCGCCTGATCGGCGCAATCCCTGTACTCCACACAACCAACACGACTCTTCACGATAAAGACCGCACCGATCTGCCACGCTACAACATCATTATTCGCAGGGTGGCGGTCTCTGAAAGCGTCATCCTTGTGGACAACTGGAGCCAATGGCAGGAGAATCGTACATCAGGAAATTTGAATGCGTGGCTGGGCAACTCAATCCACCCCAACGGTCTTGGACACATCCAGATTGCACAAGAGATGTTGCGCACGCTTGAGATATTCGATGCCACGTCTGACGTTGGTCGCTATGGATTAGAAGTACGCTGCCGAGAAAACTCAACTGCAAGGTGATCGCAGCCTGAGGCAAATCATTTGCGATCGCGGATAGGGCGGACCGCGTGGCACGGTGCGCTACAGCCTGCTCACCTCTGAGGGGACGATACGCCGCTCGATATTGTAGCGCGAGCTCTTCTTAGGAGTCGTCAGACCTTCTTGGGTGAGACCGATAATTGAGCTGAACGCGAGTAACTTGCGACACAGGTTTCCCCGACTCTGGGCGTCACGATCTCGGCAAATTCCTCCTGTATCTGCTGAAATGTCTTTGAGCTGCCCCGTCGTTTAGTGCAGGTATGAGAGAGCGCCCGCGTTTGAGTTCTTACGGAGCTTCTGTTCCGCCATCTTCCGCTCAGTCCCTCGGATGGCCTCGCGTCTCCGATTTCAAGGCAACTGTAGAGGTCCACGCGGCGACCCGGGCCTCAGTGCCGTTTAGTCCGATTCGCAATTCTTGATCGCTGGCAGGTGATCTCTGCTCGTCGGCTCGCTTTTGCCAGTCCGTAGAATACGCCAGATCGGTGTGGTTAGAAGGGGTATGCGGGATTTGCCGTGTCTTCGGTGCAGCTGGATTGTCAGACAAGAACGAGGTGCCACTGCGATCCTCCGCCTACAGTGTGCTGCTAGCAATGGGCGCAGCCGTCCGGAGTTTGCTAAAAGAAATGCCGTGATGATGGGAGGGGCCGGATACCTAAACCGAGCCCACCTCCTGGGACGACACTCGTTTTCGTTTTTATCGTATGGGGGCGAGAGGGACCAGTGCTGCTCCTCGGCAATAACCGCATGGTTGCGGGGATGGTCGTCGAGATTGGAATCAGGGCGTTGAAGCACATGCGGCGGAGCAGTTCACGGGTGTCCTTATTGGGCTCGGCAACAATCCGTCGGAACTCTTCAGCAAGGACCACGTAGGACCAATGGACCCTTATCGTCGCATCTTCTTCAGCGCGCAGCACGGTGAGTGCGCTCATCATGCGCGCGCGCAAATACCCCGCATCAGTCCTTTCGCGGTCAAATCGCTTGATAAGCAGCACGTCTTTGCCCGCCACGGTCTCGAGGCGGCTATCGGCGGTGCTGATTCCGCACGTCCGTGCCAGGCGAAGCATGGCGTACTCCACGCGCGGGTAGTTCCACCGGTCATCAGCGCGGCTGAATTTGGCGAGCAGGTGGCCCGCTGGTACGGCTTTGTGTGCTCAACAGGCGTCTCCGAAAACGATACCGAGACGATCCGCAGCGCCTTTATCTATCCTGGATTCTCGCTGTAAAGCGCACCCGCTCTGCCAAACAGTCGAACCCGCATCGCATGTCGCTTCGACCAGATACCCAGCCTGTACTGCAGCGTGCGCCAGGCCACTGGAGGCTTCAGAGCTTCGGAGATGTCGGAAAGCTGGCGCACCGTGATGATCACAGATCGATCGAAAGGGCCGGTGCCACAACACCCGCGCGATCGCATCCGGTACGTACGAAGCCGCCCACCACGATTTCTAATGCGCCCGCGCGGAGGACCTTTCTCTGCCAACGCGCGAGCGAGAACAATGGGAGCCAAAAATGAAACTTCTCCTGGTAGTGACCATACTTATCGCGGTGGTGGTTGCAGTGCAGGTCTTCGTCATTTGGGGATTGATTTGGTTCCAGCGCAAAGCGCTCGACAGGTTCGAATATCAGTTCTTTGCGATCTGGCACTTTGTGATGCTGATTTTTGGGATGATCTCGATATTGGCAGGATGGTGGTTGCGCACTGCATCATTTCAAGATGCATCCGTCACTGGCTATGTTTTGATGGCCATGGGAGTGACAGCTCTCCTGTGGCTGCTCATTCGAAACTGCCGCAAGACGGGTCTGCTTTACGGAGGGATTGGGACGGCGCTCGAAGTTGCGGTTTCTCCATGGATCTTTAGCTTGGGGCTATTTATCGTTCCTTGCCTGTTCATCGGAGGCGCACAGTTGCTGACCGCCAAGCCAGTTCGGATCGTAAACCAGACATGGTAGCCTATCCACCTGCGACCATGGTCTCCAGCAGCTCTTCCCAAGACATAGAGGATCTTCTGCCGGACCTATTTGCGTGACCCGTTGAAAATATATGCTCGACGAAATTTTCTCTCACCCCGCGCAACTCTCCCTGGGAAAACGGCCAGAGGGTAAGAACCTCCATGCGACCAGCCAATGAGTCGGAGAGCTTCGGCAGCAGCATGACGTTTGCAGATCCTGTCAGCAGAAACTGCCCAGGCCGACGGTTCCGGTCGATGGCGGCTTTGATCACGGGGAACAACTCTGGAACGTGTTGAACCTCGTCGAGTGTGACCGGCAGGTTCAGGCCAGCGATGAAGCCGTTGGGATCGCGTCTAGCGGCGGCGAGGATGCCGGGATCATCGAAGGTGAGATATGGTCGATTCTGCGAGGCCAAGTCGGTTGATTGGACCAGAGTGCTCTTCCCCGTCTGGCGAGCGCCGTTGATCAGTACGGCAGGCGTATCGGCAAGCGCATTTCGCAGGGTTCGGCAAGGTGGCGATAGATCATACGTCCATAATCAGCCATCTTGTGGATGATAATCAACCATAAAGAGGATGATTATCACTCCGATCAGAGTCGGACATTTCCTGAAATGGCTGCGACTGCGATTCGCAATAACAGAGGGTGGGGGGACGGGGCTGATCCCGCCACGTTTCAGCCCGCCCAATCAAGCCCAATCTGATGGCATGGAAGAGGTCGCCGATTCGATCCCGACCAGGTCCACCAAATACCATCAATAACTTAGGCTGCAACTTCCGGGAACTTTAGCCGACTCGCAGGAACAATCTGGGAACTTTCCAGCTTTGCCCACTCGTCGGCAGCGTTCTTCGGTTTTCGATCCATCAGTACATCGACGGTCCGGCGCTGAGCGGCACGCTTCTTTTCCATACCCGCCTGCGCGTAGACTTCCATGGGCCTGCAATCCCTCGATGAGGCTGTCATCGAGCGGCACCGGCTGCTCGGAGATCTCCGTCTTGCAGGGGCCGATGGCGCCATCGGAATAGGAACGGAGAACGTCCGCCATGCAAGTAGCGAAGTGAATGTCCTGCCACTTCAACCCCAGCACCTCGCCGATCCGCATCCCGGTAGTTGCAGAAATCATACCCATGAGTCGTTCCCGCTCAGGGAGCGCGGCCAACAACAGCCGGAACTCCTCGGCGGTGAGCACATCGGGTCTACGCAGACGCTTCGAGCTGACCCGCACCATCGCCACCGGGTTCTTATCGAGCCAGCCCCAGCGCATGCCATGACGAAAGATCATGCTGAAGACGTTGCGCACCTTCGCCCGGCTTGCCGGCGCAAGCCGCAGGGACTTCCACCACTCCTCAATCTCGATCGCGGCAACACTGCCGGGGTGATAATCTCCCCGCCGCGGCAGGATGTGGTTATCGAGATTGCTGAGGTAGCCCAGCTTCGTCAACCTTCTCTTGCCTTCGTGGTTGTCCATCGGCATTTCCTTCAGTTTGTAATGCTCGATGAGCTTGCGAAGGGTTGGAGGCGAGCCGGCATGGTCGCCCGCGTTTCGGTTGGCGCTGAGGCGATACGTCTCTGCCGCTCGGAGCGCGTGAGCCTGAGTCCGAATTTCTTCGACCGTACCCAGAATCTGTTTGCGCAATTGACGGCGTCCTTCGAGTTGGTTTCGCGCCAGCGAAATACCCATACAGCAGGACCGTTCTTGCGTGGTTCGGTATACACGGTCCCGAATTGATAATGAGGCCTTTTCATCGAAATCTCCTTTCGGATGAAAGGCCCTGGCCGCTACCTGATGTTACCTCGGTACGCATCCAGAGATCGAGTTCGGAGATACGAAAGCGCCAGATCTTTTTGCACCCTTTTCCGGGGATTCCGTGCGCGGGCAGCTTGCCCCGCCGGGCAAGCCCCAACAGGGTTGTGCGCGCTACATCCAGAAACTGCGCCGCGCGCTCAGCATTAACAAAGGGTTCAGAAGAAATTTGGGAAGAATGCTCCATAAGCCACCGTCGGGCGCCAGTAGGCCTACGCTTACCTCTTCCGACACAACCATGCTCTCGTTCATGAACTGAGCAAA
>DAIDLI010000211.1 GCA_027449545.1 Acidobacteriaceae bacterium
GCGAACTCGCCTGGCCGATCGCCGACCACGTGCTCACCCTGCACGCCGGCCGCGTCGCCAGCTTTGAGGCCGGGAGGCCCACGCTATGAAGACCAACGGCGCGCGCTTCCTGGAATCGCTCAACATTCCGTTCGAGCTTCGTGAGTACGAGGTCGATCCCGAAGACCTCTCCGCAGTGACCGTGGCCAGCAAGGTGGGCATGCCACCGGAGCAGGTGTTCAAGACGCTGCTGACCACCGGCGGACCGGGCAGCTACGTCTTCGCCGTCATTCCCGGCGATGCCGAACTCGACTTCAAGAAGCTGGCACGAGCCGCCAGCCTGCGCAAGGCCGAGATGGTTCCGCTCAAAGAGGTGCAGCCGCTTACCGGCTATGTCCGCGGCGGCGTGACGATCTTCGGCGCCCGGAAGGCATATCCGGTCTTCGTAGACGAGACCGTGATTCTGTTCGACCAGATCAGCGTTTCAGCCGGAGCGCGGGGCACGCAGATGATCCTGAGCCCCGACGACTACCTTCGCGCCGCCCGCGCGCTCGACATCCCTGTGGAAACGGCCGATCTCACGAAAGAAGCGCACGCCCCGGAGGCCCACGCATGAGCCGCGCCCTCTGGATTCACCTGGTCAAGGATCTTCGCATCGAATGGCGCTCCCGCGAGGCCATCAACTCGATGCTCTTCTTCGCGCTGCTGGTGGTGGTGCTGTTCTCGCTGGCCTTCGATCCGCGCGGCTCCTTCAGCCGGCAGATCGCCGGCGGCGTGCTGTGCGTGGCCACCATGTTTGCCTCGGTCAGCGCTCTGAACCAGGCCTGGGCGCGCGAGATTCGCCACCAGGTGCTGGACGCGCAGCGCATGGCGCCCACGCCCGGCTCGGATATGTTCCTGGCCAAGGTGCTGGCCAACTTCCTGTTTGTCTCGATCGTGCAGCTTCTGCTGGCGCCGGTCTTCCTGGTGTTTTACAACCTGCAAATCCTGGGCAACGGCTGGCTGTTGGCGCTGGTGCTGCCGCTGGGCACCTGGGCGCTGGTGGCCAACGGAACCTTCTTTGCGGCGCTCTCGATCCGCAGCCGCAACCGCGAGCTGCTGCTGCCGCTCATCCTGTTTCCCATCTTCATGCCCGCGCTGCTGGCAATGGTGCTGGCCACCGGTTCCATCATCACCGGCGACAGCGATCCTTCGCTGTGGATCAAGCTGCTCTTCGGCTACGACATCATCTTCACCACCGTCAGCCTGCTGCTCTTCGAAGTCGTGCTCCACGCGGAGTAGACGCCTTTCAGCGCGCGCAAGAGCCGGGCGGCTGACGAACCTCGCCCAAAAAAGTTGTGCCCCGCCGAAACGGGGCACTGCGATGGATGCTTTGCCGGCGGGGAGCTCTACGCTCCCACGCCGTGGCACTTCTTGTACTTTTTGCCGCTGCCGCAGGGGCAGGGATCGTTGCGGCCCACCTTGTCGCCGGTCCGGCGCTGGCTGGGCTGGCTGTCATCGCCCGCGCCTTGCCGTGCCGCCACCGCCAGCTCGCGTTCCTTCTTGCGGTGGAACTCCTTCTCGAGCAAGTCGATGGTGGTGGAGGGAGCGCGCGTGGGCACGGCAATCTCGCGCGGTGAACCGTCGCCGCCCGCATAGGGCTGAGCAGCACTCGCGACCGGAGGCGCCTTGGGAACCTCGCGGTGGGGCCGCGGCGTGGCGTCGATCGGCTGGCCGTCGGCCCCGAGAATCTGCATGCGGAAGAGGAAGCGGCAGGTATCTTCCTGGAACTTCTGCATCATCGCCTCGAAAAGGTCGAACGACTCCTTCTTGTAGGCCACCAGGGGATCCTGCTGCGCGTATCCGCGCAGGCCGATGCCTTCCTTGAGGTGGTCCATCGAGAGCAGATGGTCCTTCCACAGGCCGTCGATCACGCTCAGCATCACCATGCGCTCGTGATACCGCATGGTCGGCGCGCTGAGGATCTGCTCCTTGGCCTCGTAGATATCCGTAAGCCGGGCGAAGATATCGTCGCCCAGTTCATGGCGGCTGATCTCGACGGGCTTGATACCTGAGTCGGACAGCTTGAATCCGAACTGGTCGAAGAGCTTCTCCTCCAGTCCCTTCACGTCCCACTGCTCGGGGCGCTGGTCCTCGGGGGCAAACTCGTCGAGCAGGCCGCTGAGAATGCCGCCGACGTAATCGTCGAGAATCAGCTCGCGCTGGTCGACGCCTTCCAGCAGCTGGTGGCGCAGCCCGTAGACGGCCTCGCGCTGCTTGTTCATCACGTCGTCGTACTCGAGCAGGTGCTTGCGGCTTTCGAAGTTCTGGGCTTCAACTGCCTTCTGCGCGCCCTCGATACGCTTGGAGATCATCTTCGACTCGATGGGCACGCCCTCTTCCATACCCAATCGCTCCAGCAGGGTCGAGACCCACTGCTTGGCGAAGATGCGCATCAGGTCGTCTTCAAGCGAGAGGTAGAAGCGGGACTCGCCGGGATCGCCCTGGCGGCCGGCGCGGCCGCGAAGCTGGTTGTCAATGCGGCGCGACTCGTGGCGCTCGGTGCCCAGGATGAAGAGGCCGCCGACCTTGATGACCTCGTCGTGTTCCTGCTGCGCAGATTCGGCGTGGCGGCCGAAGACCTCGGCCCACTCCTGTTCGCTGACTTCGAACTCCTGGCCCTGGTAGTAGAAGCGCAGGAAGCCATGCGGAGCCATGGGATTGATGGCCCCCTCGGCAACGCTTACCGCGCGGGCCCGGCCGCCCTTCACCAGCTCCTGGCGCGCCATGAACTCGGCGTTGCCGCCGAGCAGAATGTCGGTGCCACGGCCGGCCATGTTGGTGGCGATGGTGACCATGCCGCGCCGGCCAGCCTGGGCCACGATTTCGGCCTCGCGCTCGTGGAATTTGGCGTTCAGAACCACGTGGCGGATGCCCTTGCGCTGCAAGATGCCGGAGAGCCGCTCCGATTTCTCGATGGAAGTGGTGCCCACCAGCACCGGCTGCCCTTTCTCGTGCAGCTCGGCGATATTATCGGCGACCGCGTTGTACTTCTCTTTCTCGGTCCGGAACACCACATCCGGATTCTCGATGCGGAGCAGTTGTTTGTTGGTCGGGATGACCACGATCTCGAGCCTGTAGATCTTCTCGAATTCGGCCGCCTCGGTTTCGGCGGTGCCGGTCATGCCGCTCAGCTTCTCGTACAGGCGAAAGTAATTCTGGAAGGTGATGGTGGCCAGCGTCTGGTCTTCCTTGCGGATGGCGACGCCTTCTTTGGCTTCGACGGACTGGTGCAGGCCGTCGGACCAGCGACGCCCGGGCATCAGGCGGCCGGTGAAGGTGTCAACGATGATGACTTCGCCGTCCTTCACCACGTAATCCACGTCGCGCTTGTAGAGTGCTTCGGCCTTGATGGCGGTCTCGACGTAGTGCTTGAGTTCCCAGTTCTCCACGTCGGCGATGTTGCCGATGCCCAGCAGCTTCTCGATGGTCTCCCAGCCCTGGTCGGTGACACCGATCGAGCGCTGTTTCTCATCGACAAAGTAGTCGCCGCTCATGTACTTCTCGCCTTCGGAGAGGCGGATGCCCAGCTCCTGCTGGCGGCGGGTATCGCTCCAGTCCACCTCTTCGCCCTTCTCGAGCTTGGGGATGATGTGGCGCACCTTCGCGTACTTGTCCGTGGTCTGGTCGGTGGGGCCGGAGATGATCAGCGGCGTCCGCGCCTCGTCGATGAGGATCGAGTCCACTTCGTCGACGATGCAGTAGTAGTGGCCACGCTGCACGCAGTCCTTGAGCTCGAACTTCATGTTGTCGCGCAGGTAGTCGAAGCCGAACTCGTTGTTGGTGCCGTAGGTGATGTCGGCGGCGTAGGCCTCGCGGCGCTGGTTGTCGTCCAGGTCATGGACGATGACGCCGACCGTCAGCCCGAGAAACTCGTGGATCTTGCCCATCCACTCGGCGTCGCGCTTGGCCAGGTAGTCGTTGACAGTGACCACGTGCACCCCGCGCCCGGCCAGGGCGTTCAGATAGCAAGGCAGCGTAGCCACCAGGGTTTTGCCTTCGCCGGTCTTCATCTCGGCGATCTTGCCCTGATGCAGCACCGTGCCGCCAATCAGCTGCACGTCGAAGTGGCGCATCCTGATGGTGCGCCAGCCCGCCTCGCGGACCACCGCAAATGCTTCGGGGAGAATCTCGTTCAGGGCCGCCTGCTCGGCCTCCCGGATCGCCTCTTTCTCCGTCAGTCCTTCCAGGCGCGCGGCGATGCGGGCCCGGAACTCGTTCGTTTTGGCCTTCAGCTCCTCGTCGGAAAGCTGCTGCATCTGCGGCTCCAGAGCGTTGATCTGGGCCAACAGTGGCAGCATGCGCTTCACAAGGCGCTCGTTCGAGGTGCCGAATACCCTGGTTAGAACCTTCTCGAAATCCACAAAACTCTCCGTTTACCAGTGTAAATGCAAGAAGGAAAACGAGGCACGCTGGATCGGCCCCACGAATTCTCCGAGCATTTGCGACAGACCCCCAGAGGGGCCGCGAACACGCCTTTTTACCTGTACGGAACCCGATGGAGAGCAACCTGCGGCCGCCTCGTGCGTCTGATACTCTGACAGGGGTGGGCCGTGGTCCGCCCATTTGGGTCTTTGACGTGGGAGGCAAGTTTTCCGTGAAGAAAGAGGTAAGAGGACTGGCACTGGCAGCACTGCTTGGCTCGGGGCTGGCGCTGGTTTCAGCCGCAGCCGGACAACAGGAATCCCCGGTGCCCAATGCGCCCACTCCCCAGCACGATCAGGCCCTTCCTGGGGCAGCAGGCCCCATCATCCCCGGCTCGGGAACAGGACTCCCAGCCGCTCCGGCGGCGTCTTCTTCCAAGCCGGCGCAGAAGGCACCCCCTCCGCCGCCGCCTCCGCCCGCGCCGCCCAAGTCCGGCCTCGATAAGGTGCAGACCGCGCCTCCGCAGGAGGGTGAAGCCGCGGCCAGCCGCTTCGTGGTCAACGTGAACTTCGTGGAAGTTCCGGTCACCGTCAAGGACACGAAGGGGAACCCCGTCGCCGGCCTCACCTGGCGCAACTTCCAGGTGTACGAGAACAACGTGCGCGTGCCGCTCAGCCTCTTCAGCGTGGATCCGGCGCCGCTGTCGGTGGCCTTCGTCATCGACCAGACGCTGCCCTCCAACGTGATGGACACCGTCAACCACTCGCTGGGCGCCATCCAGGGAGCGCTCACGCCCTACGATGAAGCGGCGGTCTTCACTTACGCGAACGGCGCCAAGGAGTGGACCGGCTTCACCGGCGCGCAGGGCAATCGCCTCCCGGCCGTGCTTTCGCTGGCCCAGGCGGTGGGCACGGATCCGCAGGTGCCCGTCAACAGCGGCCCCTTTGGCGGCTGCGCGGTGGTCAAGAACGGCAACTGCACCGATCCCAACGTAAACTACGGCGGTTCCACCGGCAATCCGTACTTCATCAAGCTGCCCAAGGAGATCCACACACTGAACGACGCCATCCTACGGGCGGCCAAGGAGCTTTCTACTCGGCCCCGGGAACGCCGCCGTGTGATCTATGTGATCTCCGATGGCAAGGAGTACGGCAGCACAGCCTCGTGGAAGGAAGTGGTCAAGTACCTTCAGACCAACCAGATCACCGTCTACGCGACGCTGGTGGGCGACTCCGCGCGCTGGGGCGAGGGCTGGATCGACCGCTTCCACCTTCCCTTCCAGGCCTACGACAACATCCTGTACAAGTACGTAGCCGCGACGGGCGGAGATATGCAGTCCGAGGGCAGCGCGAATGGCATGGAGGCAAGCTACGCCAAGATCGCGGCCGAAGCCCGCAATCAGTACACGCTCGGCTACCTCAGCCACGAGTCGATCTACGACGGCAAGTACCGCTCCATCGATGTACGGGTCGACCGGCCCAACCTGGTGGTCACGGCCAAGCCCGGCTATTACCCTTCCGCGCAGGATTACAAGTAAGCCTAGCGTGAGCGCGTCATGAACGGTTTGGGCGCCTCAGCCGGTTTCGGAGTTCTCTCCGCAGCCAGCTGGGGCGGCGCCGACTTTGCCGGCGGCATTGGCTCCCGTCGTGCTCCGGCCCTGCTGGTCACCGCCTTCGGGCAGGCCATTTCCCTTCTTCTGCTGATCCCTGTTTGCGTTGCCCTCGGCATCTCCATGCCGGCTGGGCACAGCCTGGTGTTTGCCGTGATCGGCGGCTTCGAAGGGGCTCTCGCCCTCGCCATCTTCTACCGCGCCCTCGCTCTGGGTGCCATGGGACTCACTGCCGCCCTCACCGGCCTGCTCACCGCGCTGGTTCCCGTTGTCTTCTCGCTGGCGCGCTACGGCCTGCCCTCGCCCCTCACCGCGGCTGGATTAGCGGCCGGATGCGCGGCCATCTGGCTCATCACGCACCAGTCGGGGCGCACCGGAACCGCTGTCCCGATTCATGCCTTGCTGCTGGGCGCGCTGGCGGGCGCGGGCTTCGGAGCCCAGCTCATCTTCTTCAAAATGGCGGAGGGCGCCAGCCTGCTGGGCATTATGACCGCGGCCCGCGCCGCCGGCGTGGCGGCCCTGCTGCTCGTAATGCTGTGGGCACGACCGCACGGCTCCGGCCGCAGCTACTGGCTGCCCGCCACAGTCTCGGGCCTTCTAGACACGGCTGGAAACCTCTTGTACATGCGCGCAGTGCAGTTCGGACGCCTGGATGCGGCGGCTGTCATCTGCTCGCTCTACCCCGCGGGCACCATCCTGCTGGCCGCCCTCCTCCTGCGCGAACGCCCGAGCCGGCGGCAATGGGCAGGGATGGCGCTGGCGCTGGGCGCGGTGGCCCTGCTCAGTTTCTAGAACATCCGCTGCGCTCTCTGTCCTGCCGGAAGAGGAAGATGCCTGTTCAGACAATTCCCCCCGCCGGGCCTGCGGGCCCAAGTCGCATTCCTGAAGGGTTGCCCAGAAAGTCTCTCTTTTTTGCAGTCACCCTAGTCTTCCGAATCCAGAATGTCGTCTAATTGACTGGTATGACTCTGGCATCCCTACCAGCCGCAATTTTTCTGCCGGGAACCACTGCGGGCGCGGACGAGCAGATCCGACGGGAAAACCTGGCCATCGCGCACGGTCTGAAGCGCAGGGAAGCCGGCCTCCTGGAGGAACTGATCGTTCGCTATCAGCACCGCCTGATGCGCTACCTTCTCTACCTGACCGGGTGCCGGGAAATGGCCGAGGACCTGTTTCAGGAGGTCTGGATGCGGGTGCTGGTGCGGGGCGAACAATACAACGGCAACGCTCGATTCGAGACGTGGCTGTTTGCCATCGCGCGCAACATGGTGATCGATCAGCGCCGCAAGCGGACGATGAGCAGCCTGGACGAACTGGTGGAGGGCGCAACCGAGGACGACCGGGCCATGACCTTTGAGGTTGCCTGCGACGAGCCCGGCCCGCTCGAACACTTTTCGCGCCTGGAGAACCGGGAACGGATCGCCGCGGCGCTGCTGGAACTCGATACCTTGCACCGCGAGGTCCTGGTGCTGCGCTTCCACGAAGAGCTTTCGCTGGAAGAGATCGCCAAGGTGACCCAGGCGCATCTGTCCACTGTGAAATCGCGGCTTTACCGCGGATTGGCCATGATCAAGCCGCGGCTGGACGGATGCCTGAACCCCGTCGCGGAGGCGGTGTAGGCAATGCCGGTTTCCGATCCAGAATCCACGTCAGATCCGGTGTTGGAGAAGAGCTGCAGCCGGTCGGCGGATCTGATCTCCGCGCTGGCGGGCACGCAGGCCTCCCGCGAGGGGGCCATTGCCGGCCGCACCCGGCGCGTGGTTCTCGCGTCGCTGGGACTGATGCAGGAGCAGAAGGCCGGCCGCAAGCGGACCCGGGCGGTGGCCATCGCAGCCGTACTGATGGCCGTGCTGGGACTGGCGCCGTTCGTCTGGCACGTGGCAGAGAACCTGATCGGCGGGGAGCACCTGTGCGATGTGACCACGGAGCTGAGCCTGCTGGTCTGTGTCTTCTGTCCGGCCCTGGTGGCGGCAGTGCTGGTCGCCGGCTGGGCCCGGCGCGGCGCCTGGCGCGCCTCCCGGATCGACCGCCGCTGATTTCATCCAATTTTCGCGGGGTATTGACCTTCCGCAGCAAGGACGCAACTTCCTGCCTCTCCGTCCCGTCCATTTGTTTATATGGCGTTGCTCTGAAAGGACACGCTAAGCTGTTTTAGGCCTTAGTCCCCGAGGCCCTCCCCTGGAGGGAACCCCCGAATGCGCGATCCGCAGACGATCCAAGTAAATGACGACGCGCGGCTGATTCCGACCTGGTCCATTGTGGTCGCCACTATAGCTTTTCTCCTGGTGGAGTACTACTTCTGGATTGTCTACCCGGCCGAGCGCCACCACCACCCGCCCGCCCTGGGGTTTCGCATCTATTTCAACCTCTCATGGGGCCTGCTGATCGCGCTCTACTTCCTGATGGTCGGCTACGTCAGCAAGGACGCGCCGCGGCGGGGCATGAGCACGCGCTTCTGGATGATGATCTGCTTCGTCATGCCGGGCGGCATCGGAGCGGTGTTGTACTTCCTGCTGCGGCAGCCGGAGATGTCACGGTGCCCGGCCTGCGGCACCCACGTGCAGAGCGATTTCCACTTCTGTCCGCAATGCAACTACCAGCTCAGCGCCAGTTGCGGAAGCTGCTTCAAGACGGTGCGCCCCACCGACGCCTATTGCACGCGCTGCGGGCACGAGTTGGCCGCCGACCATTTCCCCGCCCGGCTGCGGGTCCTCGACCGCTGATTTGAGACCACCCGCTTCCCCAACCCCATCGCGCGTTGACCCGTCCCCATGCCCCTGCCTAGAATCATAGGTTCCCTTCCTATGCCGCTCTCCGCCCTGATCATCGACGACGAGAAACTGGCTCGCGAAGAGCTCAAGTTCCTGCTCGACTCCATCGGCGGTGTCGAAGTGGTGGCCCAGGGAGCCAACGGCATCGAAGCGGTGGATCTGATCGAGGAGCACCGTCCAGACTTGGTGTTTCTGGATGTACAGATGCCGGGGATGGACGGCTTTGCCGCGCTGGATCACCTGCTGGCCAGACGCCGCAAAACGCAGACGGAAGCCGAGCCCCTGCCCCAGATCGTGTTTGCCACGGCCTTCGACCAGTACGCGGTGCGCGCTTTCGACGTCAATGCAGTGGACTATCTGCTGAAGCCCTTTGACCGAGGCCGGGTGGTAGCCGCCGTGGAGCGGGTGAAGGCACGCATGGGCGGCGAAGGCGCGGGCCCCGTCCCCGGGGCGGCAGCCGAGCCCATCGAATCGCAGCTCGAAGCTCTGATGCGGCTGCTTAACCGGCCCTCCTCGCCGGCCCGCGCCGCCCAGCCCTCCAAGTTGATCGTGCAGACGCAGAACCGGCTGCTGCTGATCGACCAGGCGGAGATTTGCTTTGCAGCCATCGACGAGGGCGTTATCCGGATCGTCACACGGACATTCGAGGGCCAATCAAAGTGCCGCACCCTCGAAGAGCTGATGGAATTGCTCGATCCCAGCCACTTCTGGCGCGCGCACCGCGGCTATGTGGTGAATATCGACCACATTCGCGAGGTAGTGCCGTGGTTCAAATCGAGCTACCAATTGCGCATGAACGATAAACAGCAGACGGAGATTCCCGTAAGCCGCGCCCAGACCCGCCGGCTCAAAGAGCTGTTTAACCTGTAATTCCCACCTGCCGGTACGGCCGGCTCTCCGGCCGGCGCTTCCCGTTTCCCAATGGGCGCCGTCATCATGATGACTTCGTCATCTGTTCGCACGATGACTCAATCGCCCCGGGCACGTCCATCCCATGAGGGTCGGCTTGCGCCGATCATGCAATGGCCCTTCGACTCCGCTTCCCCAGGCTCCCCTTCGAAGGTCTTTCAGGAGAGTTCGTGTACGTTTGCAAGAGGATTTCGAGCCTGCGGCTCCGTCACTCCGCTGCACCTGGAACGAGTGTGTGCCGGAAGCCGGTTAACCGGCGTAGAAGCTTCCACCAGGTGCGCACGGCAATACTGTTGGCGATCTGTTGTTCGGGCTCCCTGCTGGTTGCGCAGCAAGGCACTGCGGGAACCCAACTGCCCGATCCCCCCGGGGCGGCCGGCCCCGCCTCTGGAGCAGCTTCAACTGCCCCGGCGAATACCGCTGCCGTCTCCGGCACTGTTCTGGACCCGAACGGCTCGGAGATCCAGAACGCCCGCGTCACCCTGACCAACCCGAGCGGAACGATCCACCGCGGGCTTCAGTCCGGAAGCAATGGCGAATTCACCTTCGCAGGCTTGCCGGCCGGCCAGTTCCAAGTCGAGGTGAGCGGGAAAGGCTGGGGCACGTACGTCTCGCCCGAGATCCAGCTTCATGCGGGAGACTTCAAGTTTGTGAGCGGCGTCGTACTGCCGCCGGCCACGACCGCCTCCGTCACGGTGAGCGCCAGTCCCGCAACCCTGTCGGAAGAGCAGGTACAGATCGCCGTGAAGCAGCGGGTGCTGGGAGTCTTTCCCAACTTCTACAGCACCTACGATTGGAATGCCCCGCCCATGCTGGCCAAACAGAAGTTCCAGCTCGCATTCCGCTCCGCCACCGATCCGGTGGAGATTGCGGGTGTGGCCGCCATCGCCGGCTTCGAGCAGTACAACAACAACTTCTCCAGCTTCGGATCGGGCGTGAGCGGCTACGCCAAGCGGTTCGGCGCAGCTTACGCGGGCAGCGTGACCTCCAAAATGCTGGCCAACGCGCTGCTTCCCTCGGTTTTCCGCCAGGATCCACGCTATTTCTACAAAGGCACGGGCAGCACGCGCTCGCGGGTCTTGTACGCCTTTGCGGCGGCTTTCATCGCGCGCGGCGACAATGGGCGCTGGGAACCGAACTATTCGCACATCATTGGCAGCTTCGCCTCGGGGGCGCTCTCGAACGTCTACTACCCGTCGAGCAACCGGGGCCTGACCCTGACGCTGGCGAACGGCGCGGTGAACATCGGCGATTCCATAGGCACCAATCTATTGCGCGAATTCGTGCTCAAGCGCTTCACCTCCCGAAAATAGCTTCTCCGCCCATAGGGAGGGGCAGCAGCGCCGGCACCGCAGATGGACGACAATAGATGCATGGAAACCCTGCGGCTGATTGTCGATCCAGGTGAACTTGAGGCCCCTGCAACGGATGCGGCGTTGACCCGGGCTGCCGCCATCCTGCGCGACGGCGGTTTGGTGGCGCTGCCCACCGAGACCGTCTACGGACTGGGCGCAAACGCGCTGGATCCTGAAGCGGTGGCGCGCATCT
>DAIDLI010000212.1 GCA_027449545.1 Acidobacteriaceae bacterium
AGCCGCAGTCGGGCCTGAAGCCGTCGCCGCCTGTGCCGGAGCCAGCGAGGGCACATAGTAAGCCACACCCACAACACCCGCCCAGATCAAAACGGCCACCACTGTGGACCAGCGCCTGGCCGGCCAGCGGCCCAGGAACCATCCGCCGATAGCCAGCAGCAGAAACACCGAGAGCAGCGCAGCCAGTGCCGCGGCTCCATAGGCCTGCGCCAGCACCCACGCCAGCCAGATGACGGTGGCGAAGACAGGCACTGAGACAGCCTGGCGCAGAATCTCCATCCACGCGCCCGGTTTGGGCAGCAGGCGCGTCCAGGCCGGCTGCATGGTCAGCGCGAGATACGGCGCGGCAAGACCGAGCGCCAATGCGGTGAACACCGCAAACGTGATCGCCGCCGGCTGCGCCAGCGCATACCCGATGGCCACGCCCATGAAAGGCGCGGTGCACGGCGTGGCTACCACCACCGCGAGCACGCCGGTAAAGAAGCTGCCCGCGTAGCCCTTCTTCGCCGCCAGGCCTCCGCCTGTTCCGGTCAGCGACAGGCCGATCTCAAACTGCCCGGCCAGCGAAAGCCCCAGGAAAAACAGCAGCCCCGCCATCAGCGTGAGGAAGATCGGCGATTGAAATTGGAAGCCCCACCCCAGCGTGCTGCCCGCCGCGCGCAATCCCAGCAGCGCCGCCACCAGCAGCCAGAACGAGAGGACGATTCCGGCGGTATACACCAGCCCATGTCCGCGCAGCTTGTGCCGCTCTTCGCGGCCCGACTGCACCAGCGCCAGCCCCTTGATGAACAGCACCGGGAACACGCAGGGCATCAGGTTGAGCAGCAGCCCGCCCAGAAACGCAAAACCCACGATGCGCGCCAGTGCGGTGCCCGCGACCGCCTTCGATTCCGGCGCGGCGGTCGCCGTAATGGTTCCCGGCGCGGCGGCAATCTCGTAGTTCCTGCCGCCGGAAAGCTCCAGTACGCCGCTCAACTTGTCCGGCGCGGCCGTCAGGCTGGAATCCTTCTTGAGGTCGAGGATCAGCCCCGTGGCCGTGGGCGTCACCTTCTGCGGCGCAGGATTGTCCACTACGTTCTGATCGGCGGGGAAAAACTCTGCCTTGGTCTCGCGCTTGCCGGTGTCTACCTGAAGGCGAAGCCCGGCGCCGGTGTACTGGAAGATCGCCTTCTCGCTCCCGGGCAGTGCGGTGGGAAGCTGCTGCCTGGCCTGGTTGATCAGCCCCTGATCGAAGGATGAGGTCGAGGCGGAAGAACCCGGCGCGGTTCCCTTCCCTACCGTGACGTTCTGCTCCAGGTCGGCGTTGCCGGGAATGCAGACATCGCGGCAGACCAGCCAATGCACATGCGCATGCAGCACCGCCGGACCGGTCTTGGCCGATGGCGCGGCCTTCACCGTAAACGGGAACAGCACCTCATGCTCGTAGCCGTAGTCCATCAGCGGCCCCAGCGGCACCCGCGTGGGCGCGGGAAACTCCAGCCCCGTCGCGGTGATCCCCTCAGGCAAGGTCCACTGGATCTTGGGCGGCTCGCCGGCGTCGCCCGCGTTCTTCCAGTACACGTGCCAGCCCGGCTCCAGCTTGAAGTAGAGGCCTGCCTCCGCGCTCGCCCCCGGGGCAATCTGCGTCTGCGGGAAGACCAGCTGCACACGTAAGTGCTGCGCATCGGCGGAGTTGGAGGCGGCCCGCGCCGGCAGCGCCGCCGCCAGCGTGAACAGCATCCCGAAGATCAAAAGAAGACGGCGCATACTCCTCGCGGGGTCCTGCTGATTGGACTCAGTTTAAGGTACGCGGGATGCGGGAAGATAGACGGGAACGCAGCAAGTCAGCGGGCACAGGCGCAGGAATCGATGGGTTTCCCACCCTTCCACCAGGCAAACGCAGGCCAAAATCGAGCACGGTACGGCCCATGAAAACTTCCCGCGCCCCGTTCTTTCGCCTTCTCTCCGGCGAAAGAACGGGAGGCAATAGAGTTTCACCAGACGCCCGCGGCCCTCACCCCCGCGCCGCGTGCTCGCGAAAGATGCAGTCGTTCTGGATGCACTTCACCCCGGCGGCCTCCGCGCGTGCGATCGCCTCATCGTGCACCACCCCATCCTGCAGCCACAGGTAAGGAATCCCCAGCCGGATCACCTCGTCCACGATGCCGGGCACGTGCTCGGAGGCGCGGAAGACGTCCACCAGGTCGATCTTCGCCACGGCCTGCGCCGCTTCCAGGTTTGCGTAGCAGGGCTCCCCGTCAATCTCCTGAAGAACAGGATTCACAGGCAGCACCCGGTAGCCGTGCTTCGCCAGGTAGCGGCCGATGTTGTAGCTGGCGCGATCGGCCTTGTTGCTCATGCCCAGCACGGCGATGGTCTTGGCGGAACGAAGCATTTCGTCAATAATTGCGGGATCGTTCATTGATCTCCTCTTCTGCAAAGAATCGTCTTCGATTTCCGAAAAAATAACGAACAGTCATCCTGAGCGGAGCCGTTCGCGCGTTTTGCGAACGGCGCAGTCGAAGGACCTGCTTCTTTTCCGTATCCAGCGACCATTCGGTATCGAGTCTAGTCCCGCGCGACTAGACCTCGAGATCATCCTCGCCCGACGCCGCCACCGCCGTCCCCCGCCGCTTGGCCAGCAGATAGCCGCGCAGGAAGGGATCGAGATAGCCGTCCAGCACCTTGTCCACATCGCCCACCTCGACCTTGGTGCGGTGGTCCTTGGCCATGCGGTAGGGCTGCAGCACATAGCTGCGAATCTGCGAACCGAAGTTGATGTCCAGCTTCGAGTCCTCGAGCTTCTTGCTCTCCGCGCGCTTCTTTTCCAGCTCGTGCTCATAGAGCCGCGAGCGCAGCATCTTGAAGGCCTTCTCGCGGTTCTTGTGCTGCGAGCGCTCGTTCTGGCACTGCACGACAATGCCGGTGGGGTTGTGCGTGATGCGCACCGCCGAGTCGGTCGTGTTCACGTGCTGCCCGCCCTTGCCGCCGGAGCGGTAGGTGTCGATGCGCAGGTCTTCCTGCTTGATGTCCACGTGGATCGAGTCGTCGATCTCGGGCGACACGAAAACCGACGCGAACGAGGTGTGCCGGCGCTTGGCGGAATCGAAAGGCGAGATGCGCACCAGCCGGTGCACGCCGCTCTCGCCGGCCAGCAACCCGAAGGCGTACTCGCCCGCAATGGTGAAGGTGGCCGACTTGATGCCCGCCTCTTCCCCGGCCTGGTAGTCGTTCATCTCGGTCTTGAAGCCCTGCTGCTCGGCCCAGCGCAGGTACATGCGCATCAGCATCTCGGCCCAGTCCTGGCTCTCGGTGCCGCCGGCGCCGGGATGCACGGTGACGATGGCGTTCAGCGGATCGGCCTCGCCCGAGAGCATGGTGCGGGCCTCCAGCTCTTCGGCAAAGGTCTTCAACTCGTTGATGCCCTTCTCCAGATCGGCGAGAACATCCTCGCCCTCGCGGGCCAGCTCGAAGTAGGCTTCGATGTCGTCCGTGCGCCGCACCAGCCCCTCGTCATCGGAGACGAGCTGCTCCAGCCGCTTGCGGTCGCGCATCAGCGGCTTGCTGGCCTCGGGATCCGACCACAGGCTCGGGTCGGAGAGCTTCTTTTCTAGGTCTGCGAGTTCCCTGCGGATGCGGGCCGGGTCAAAGATACTCCCGCAGGTCGCGCACCTGGTCGCGCACCGGGGAGTAGGCAAATTCGAGATCGTTTAACGCCATACAACAAGATGATACCAACAATGAACTCAGGAATCCGCAACCCCGGCCCTGAGCTCCACCGTCCCGCGGAGCGCTCTCCGCACGACGCGGTTCTACAGCCGCGCCGGAGGCGCAGTGGTTGTTAGCCCCGTGCTTCAGCGTGGGGACAAGAGAAGACAAGATCAAACAGCCCTGAAGGGGCGGCGCATTTTGAAGGGGCAAGGCTTCAACCGTGCCGCACAGCGCCCAAAACCGGCCACGCTAGCCGGTCATACAGCCGCGCCGGAGGCGCAGCGGTTGTTAGCCCCGCGCTTCAGCGTGGGGACAAGAGAAAACAAGATCAAACAGCCCTGGAAGGGCGGCGCATTTGGAAAGGGCAAGGCTTCGGCGGGTGGCCACGATCTCAGAGGCATCCTTTCAAGATTCAACCGAGGGTGCCCCCGGTC
This sequence comes from Acidobacteriaceae bacterium, assembly GCA_027449545.1. Classification (GTDB taxonomy): domain Bacteria; phylum Acidobacteriota; class Terriglobia; order Terriglobales; family Acidobacteriaceae; genus Telmatobacter. Next base: position 4,125 of record DAIDLI010000212.1, read on the forward strand.
TCGATTCTGAGACCGGGGAAACCACCATCATCTCCCGGACCCCGCGCCTCCGCCAGCCCGCTTTGTATCAGGGCACGGCTTCACAGCTTGCTGAAA
>DAIDLI010000213.1 GCA_027449545.1 Acidobacteriaceae bacterium
CAGCGAATCGGGATGCCTGGATTCGCCGTACGATTTCCGGGCCGATTTCGGAGAGGGGCAGAATGGCTTGCGCCAGACCGGCTTTGGCAACCAAGCCGGGCATGCCCCATACGATGGAGGATTCTTCGTCCTGTGCGATGACCTGCGCTCCGATGTGGTTGAGCTGTGTGCAACCTCGCAAGCCGTCCTGGCCCATGCCCGTGAGCATGACCGCGAGGACCCGGCCTGAGCAGGCCTGAGCGAGGGAGTGGAACAGCACGTCTACGGAGGGCCGGCAAAAGTTCTCCGGAGCAGCTTGAGAGTTTGACAGATATAGCTTGCCGTCCGCTCGCACGAGTTCCATGTGGTAATCGCCCTGCGCGATCCAGACATGCCCCGGCAGCACTGCGGCTCCGTGGCGCGCTTCCTGTACGGGCAGGAGGCAGGTCTGGTCGAGCCTCTCTGCCAGGGCGCGGGTGAACACCGGCGGCATGTGCTGAACGACTACGATGGGCACCGGAAATTCCGCCGGGAGAGAGGGCAACACTTCGGAAAGTGCCTTGGGTCCGCCGGTCGAACAGCCGATAGCCACAATATCGATAGGGTGTTTGCCCGGCCATGCAGCCGGCAGGGGCCGCTCCGCCGGGGTTCTGACAGGGAGCGGGAAATCTCCGGTGGGTTTTGAGCAAAGGGCGATCAGCTTCGGAATCAGGGTGCCCTTGAGTTCGGCGATAGCCGCGTCGAAGTTGGACGCGCGCTGCGGCTTGGTCACGTAGTCGCTGGCGCCGAAGGAAAGGCATTCGATGGTTGCCGCCGCTCCCTTGACCGTCAGGCTGCTGAACATCACCACGGGAAGGTCGGAACGCTGGGCGCGGATCTCCTTGAGGGTCTCCAGGCCATTCATGTAGGGCATTTCGAGATCGAGGGTCACTACGTCCGGCGCGCACCGCGGCAGCAGCGAGAGCGCGAGGGCGCCGTGGCTTGCAGTGCCTGCCAGTTCCAGCACGGGTTCAGATTGAATGGCCTCCGACAGCAGGCGGCGCATCACCGCTGAGTCATCGACCACCAGTACACGGATTTTCTTAGGCATGGGAATCGAGGCCGAGAAGGGCGAGTTTGTCATCCACCTGTCCGGTGGTGAACGGCTTCATCAGATAGTCTGTGGCTCCGGCGTCAATCGCGCTTTGGACCTCGTGCAGGCCGGTTTCCGTAGTCACCATCATGATCCGCATCTGTGCGTGGGTCGGATTTTTGCGGACCTCTGTTACGAATTGCAGCCCATTCATCTCGGGCATGTTCCAGTCGACCAGGGCGAGATCCGCCGTGCCGGTCTGGGCAAGCACGTGCAGAGCCTCCACACCATGTTTCGCTTCCACGGTTTCAAATCCGCGCATTTGCAGGATGCGCCGCAACACCGCGCGCATCGTATTGGAATCGTCGACCACCAGTGCTTTCATCCATCTCTCCTTTGCCGCGCGTGCGGATCCCTCAGTCTGCTTCGCGTTTGCTTAAGTGTCCGTCCGGAGCGGCGCTAATCTGGAGCGTCGCCGCAAGATCAAGGGCGTGCAGCAGGGCATGTTCCAGCTTGTACACTCCGCTGGTCGTTGTTCTCATGGAGCCTGTTATGGTTTCGGGAAGCGGCTCAAAGCTTTCAGGATCGACCTCCACGACTTCGCCAATCTCGTCTACGAGCAGACTGACTGCTCCTTCCGCGGCGCGGACCACAATATTCATGGGCCGTGCGTCTTGCTCGCGCTCCCGGAGCCCGATGCGCCGGCGCAGGTCGATGGCCGTAACGATCTGGCCGCGGAGATTGATCAGACCGGCAATGGAATCGGGCGCGGTGAGAACAGGGGTGGCATCCTGATACCGGATGACTTCCTGCACCCGTTCGACCTCGACCGCGAAGAGCAGGCGGTCCAAAACAAAAGTGCACATCTGGTGTGCCATCAGCAGCTCCCTGCCTGTGCCGTTAGAAGTTCCGCTGTGTGGAACAGGCTGGCATCGATGATGCCTTCAACGTCGAGCACATCGGTGACATGCTCTTCAATGACTGCGGAACCGGCGCAGAGGGCGGTCTTTCGGCTCGGGTCAACCACAATCTGCTGCTCAACGATGTCTACGATGCGATCCACCAGGAGCGCATAACGGCGGTCGCCGCGCGAGACCACTGTGGCCTGCATAGTCGCGGCGGGCTCAGAGATGCGGGCCATGCCGAGCAACTGGGCAACGGAGATCATGGGCATAATTTCGCCGCGGTACTGAATGACGGATTGGTTGCCGGACCACTCCATCGCGGAAGCCGGAAATTCTTCCAGGCGATGGACTCTGTCCAGCGGGATCGCCACGCGGCGAGCTCCGCCGAGATCCGCAAGCAACCAGGATTCCAATTCCATGTCCATCTGGGTCTTTTCCACCACCGTTTCCGTGGTGCGCGTGCGTTGTTCTCCGACCACGCGGGCCTTCTGCGCCAATCCCATCACGTCCAGAATCAGGGCAACTCGTCCGTCGCCCATGATGGTGGCGCCGGCATAGCAGCTCAGACCGCGAAGGAGATTGCCAAGCGGCTTGACCACGATCTCTTCCGAGTCATTCACCTCGTCCACTACCAGGCCAAAGACGTTGCTTTCGGTCTGGAGGACGACGATGGTGATGGCCTGGCCGTCCTCTTTGGTTTGGCGGGCAGCGGCGCCGAGTTCCTGGTCCAGGTAAACGATGGGCAAGAGGGTGCCGCGCAGACGGTAAACCGGGGTGTTGTGGATGTATTCGATGGCGTGTGCCGCTGCTTCTCCTTCGAGGCGGACGAGTTCCACCAGGCTGACCTGCGGAATCGCGAAACGGTTCGAAGCGCTGGTAACGATCAGGGCGGGAATGATGGCCAGGGTGAGGGGTATTTTGATGGTGAGGGTGGTGCCCTGCCCCGGCGTGGATTGCAGATCGATAGTACCGCCGATTTTGGTGATGTTGGTCTTCACCACATCCATGCCGACCCCGCGGCCGGAGATGTTGGTGACTTGCTGGGCAGTGGAGAAGCCGGGCTGAAAGATCAGGCTGAGCAGTTCCCGCTCGCTCATGCGATCAGCCTCGCCCGGCTCAATCAGGCGGCGCTCCAGCGCCTTGCGCTTCACCGCGTCCAGATTTACCCCGGCGCCGTCGTCGCGGATTTCGATGTTGACTTTGCCGCCTTCGTGATACGCCCTGAGGGTGAGCTGGCCGGCGGGGTTCTTGCCGTTGCGCGAGCGCTGCTCGGGTGTTTCGATGCCGTGATCCACAGCATTGCGGATGACGTGGGTGAGCGGATCTTTGATGGCCTCGAGGATGGTGCGGTCCAGTTCCGTTTCGGCTCCCTCGGTGATCAGTTCCACTTCCTTGCCGCAGCCCCGGGCCAAGTCGCGCAACAGCCTGGGCAGCTTATGCCAGATGGTGCCGATCGGCTGCATGCGCGTCTTCATGACGCTGCTCTGCAACTCCGAGGTGATGTGACTCAAGCGCTGTGCTGCTCCCGTGAGTGCGGGTTCAGTCTGCACCGAGGTGAGCTGCATGATCTGGTTGCGGGCGAGCACCAATTCGCCGACCAGGTTCATTAGCTTATCGAGCAGCGTGACATCCACGCGGATGGTATTGCCCAACGCATCCCCCCCAAGATCCTTCTGCTCGCGTGCCGTTTCGGTCTTCACGGATGCGGGAGGGGCCGTCTCCGGCGGCGGGTCCTGTGCGGGCGTCAGGGCAGCGGCGGCCATCGACTGATTGGCGGCAGGAAGGTCGGTGCTTGGAGCGGCAGGCTCGGAAGATGTGTGCTGCGGGTCCAGCAGTGAAGTGAGCAGTCTGATCAGGGCAGAAAAATCGCCATCGCCTTCCGACCCGGACGCTGCAATCGCGCCCAAGACCTGCCGGAGGCTGTCGGACATGGCCAGCAGCGCAGTGGTGCTTTCCGGCGTAAGCCGCATCTCGCCATCGCGCATTCTGCACAGGAGCGTCTCGCCCACGTGAGAGATGGAAACAAGCTTGTCCAGGCCGAGAACGCCGCTCGTTCCCTTGATGGTGTGAATGCCGCGAAAGATGCCATCGAGCAAGGTCCGCGAGGACGGGTCCTTTTCCAGTTCGACCATATCGCGGTCGAACTGGTCGAGCACCTCATTTGCCTCAATCAGAAATTCAGAGAATATCTCGTCAAGCTCTTCCATGGCGGTCTCGGCGGAGAAGCGGCGGTCCAAGCGGGACTGGAGCGCGCCTTGCTTCGTGCGGATCCGACTATCGGCAGATTCGCCGCACTCATTCAACCGGGCCTGCCATGAGAGAAGTTCTGACCGGGCTCCCGGCAGTTTGAACAAAAGCGGGCATGCTGCCGATAGGAAGCCGACACACCACCCCCTTGTGAGGTATCGCTTATGCACACGATCGACGTTATGGCCAGAAGGCCTGCCAGAATCCGCAGGAATGCAACCCTATCCACATTGGCATGCGCTTGTCTGCTCGCCTTGGGAACCATGCTGCACGCCGAGGGCCGGAGCGTGACCCACAAGGTGCCGCCCGCGTTTCCAGCCATCGCCATGACGCTGCATCTCGGGGGTGTGGTGAAGGTCCGCGCCACCGTGAATCCGGCGGGCGATGTCATCGAAGCGAAGGCGGAAGGCGGAAACAAGCTCTTCGCGCAGCCCGCCGAAGACGCTGTAAAGAAGTGGAAGTTTGAGCCAGGCAGCGCTCAGACCATCGAACAAGTTGAAGTAGTTTTCGACGCCAATTAGCCACTGGAGCATTTCATCCGTGGACTCGATTCTCAACAACGACTCCTCTGTGCCGCGCCCGGCCCCCAACCGCTTCCTGGCGCGTCAGCCTATTCTCGACCGCCGGCAACGCATTCTCGGTTACGAAATCCTATTTCGCGCCGGCTGGATGAACAGCTTTTCCGGCGATGGCGACGACGCAACCCGGCAGATTCTGGATAACCTGTTTGTCGCGGGAGTGGACTCGGTGTGCGGACGCAAGCTCGCGTTTGTGAACTGCACGCGCGAGTCGCTCCTGAGCGGCCTCGTAACACTGCTCCCCGTCCAGTCAACCGTGCTGGAAATCCTGGAAACCGTGGAACCGGACGACGAAATCGTCGCAGCGTGCCGGGCCCTCAAGGCCAAGGGGTACCGTATTGCGCTCGACGATTTCGTCATGCGCGACTCCATGGCCGAGCTGGTCAAGCTTGCTGATTACATCAAAATTGACGTGCGCAACACGGATTCCGCGGAGCGGAATTTGATCTGCCAGAATCTGCGAAACAGCGGAGTTTCGCTGCTCGCAGAAAAGGTCGAGACCGAAGCTGAGTTCCGGGCAGTCAGCTCGGAGGGGTTTACCGCATTTCAGGGATATTTCTTCTGTTCCCCGGTGATGATTGCCCGGCACGAGATTCCTCCCAACCGGCTCAATGCCCTGAAGCTTCTGTGCGCGGTCAGCCGGTCACCGCTCGATCTCGACGAGTTGGAAGTCGCCGTCAAATCGGATCCTGCGCTCTGCTACCGTCTCCTGCAACTGGCGAATTCGCCTCTCTATCCAATTCACGGCCGCATTCGCAATGTGAGAAGCGCAGCAGTTCTTCTTGGCGAGCGCGAGATCCGAAAGTTGGCCATTGTCGCGCTTGCCACCTCGTTCGGGAGCGAGTCTGCGGATGCGCTGCTGCATCTGTGTCTTCAGCGAGCGCGATTCTGCGAGCTGATCGCGCCAACCCTCAATCTGAGCGAATCCGAGCAGTATATGCTCGGACTGTTGTCGGCAGCGGATGCCTTTCTAGCGCTGCCAATGGCCACCATTGTCGACCGGCTGCCCCTGCGCGGGGCGATCCGATCGGCTCTGCTGGGCATGAACAACCCGGAGGCCCGCGCTCTCTGGCTGGCACGGCGCTTTGAGACGGGGGACTGGGAGAGCGTGGCGGATCGGGACTTCCTCGCCTATTTGGACTACCCGGAACTGGCCGGCGCCTACTCGGAATCAGTGCGATGGACCGAGTCTGCACTCTCCCGCACTCCGTCTTCGGCCCGTACTGCGATGGCGCCTTCAGACCTTTGTTCCTGTCCAACCTAAAGCAAAATTCTGGCGCGCATGGGGGCGGGAGTTACCTCGACAGGTCACAATCATGGACTCCTAGAGTCCAATTTGCGAGCTAACTCGGGCTATAAAGGAATGCCGCATCCTGTAAATCAGTGCTGGAGTGATCGCAGAAAAGAGCTAATTGGACTATAAGAGTCCAATCCGGTATTAAAGTAACTCAGTCGCGCATAAGCTGGAGCTGTGCCATGCCGAATTTTATCGATAGCTCGAAGATGGACCTCTGGCTTCTGGTCCTGCCGTCCATCGTGGGGATGGTTCTTAGTATTTGTCGCGTGGATGAGCACATCTCAAGACCTGCACAGAAGCGGAGTTCGCCGCGCTTCTGTGAGATCGGGTCCGATGATCAGGCGAGGATCTCGGACCCCGGAGGGGCCGCATGGACTGAGCGACCGAGTGCAACTGCCCGCGCGGAACAGCAGGAATCATGCTCTGCAAGCGCGGCTGAGCACGCCTAGCCGGGGCTCTTGCGGATCGCATTCCCAGAAGATGAAGTCCTTTGGATTCGCTTGATTAGGTCCGTCACGCGATCCCGCTCCCAGGGCGAATCGAAAGAAAATGTGAAGGCCGTTTCGCCTTGGTCGATGTATTTTACCCGTGCATGTAGTTCGAGGCACTTGCGATCACTGTGGATCATTAAGAGCCCTCTGTCGCCGATCGCGAGCTTTCCGTTCAAGATTGCGCGCACTCCGTTACAACTGATATCGCGGCTGACGCCCTGGAGCTTTACGCCGCCACAGGTAAACTCGAGGGCGAGCCGTGCCTCCACGCGGTAGGGACGAAAATGGAATGGACGTGCTTCGGGCAAGATAACTCCTGAAGGTTATTCTCCTGTCAAGTTACTATCGGCATATGATGTCCCCACGTTTTAGAAGGAGAGATTAGGTACTCGACTTCTGTTGCAAATGTGTAGTAGCGTTTTAGAAAAGCTTACCCCCCAAATTGATGAAAGTAGCCGAAGCTGGCGTTTGTTGCCTCATGAGCACCTTGGGATGGAAGTTGCTGGTCGTTGAAGATGATATCCCCCTGGGCAAGTTTTTGAGCCGCGAACTGGGACGGAAGGATTTTGAAGTCACGGTTGCCGCGGATGGAAAGCTTGCGTGCGCGCAGATGGATTCGGTGGTCTACGACCTCTGCCTGATGGATCTGAACCTGCCCGATCTCGACGGCAGGGATCTTTTGAAGAGAGTGCGGTCCGTTCATCCGGACGTTCCTGTGATGATCCTGAGTGGGCGCAACCGCACCCAGGACCTGGTACAGGCCCTGGAGGACGGCGCAGACGATTTTCTAGCCAAGCCGTTTTCCTTTCAGGAACTGGTGGCGCGTCTTCGCTGCCTCATGCGCCGCAATGCAAATCCGCAGCCTCCCCGTGGATTTCGCATCCCCGATCTGACGGTGATCCCGGAGGAGTATGCAGTTTTTCGCGGGCAGCGAAGAATCGAGCTCACGCCGCGGGAGTTCGGCATCCTGCAATATCTGATAAATAACCTGGGAAGGGTTGTTTCGCGCCAGATGCTGATGGAGGAGGTCTGGCACACGCCGTATGACACCTCTACCAATATTGTTGATGTCTACATGAAATATCTGCGCGACAAGATCGACGGCGGAGAGGAGCGCAAGCTCATCTGTACCGTCCGTGGGGTCGGGTATCGGTTGCGTTATGAAGAGCAGTGATGCCGTAAGCTGGCCAGCCGCAGCCAGCCCCGGAAATACGGAGCTGCTTTATGGGGATGTCGCGATGGGGCTTCACGCCGCATCGCAGCCTCTCACCGTGCTGCGCGCTGGTTTGTGCCCCAAGAACGTGCAGGCGCTGACGCGTGCAGAACTCCTGGAATTCGCTGAGACCTGTGCCGAAGCGGTGGAGCGGACCTGCCTCTTGTTCAATCTGACCCGGGAACTGGTGAACACTGAGGGGATGGATGTGGAAATACATCCATACAATCTGAATGTTGCGTTACAGGAGATCGAGGAACGCTGCACGCGGGATTTTCAAGAATCCGGTCTGAAGCTGCGATGCTGCTTCGAGAACGCTCCCGCACCTGTTCTTGGCAGTCGCTTTCTCACATCCAGAGCATTGACCATTGCTCTGCATCTGATCCGCTCCTTTTTGAAGCGCGGAGACGGGGCGGTGCTGCGAGGCCGCGGCGCCGGTTCTTCTTACGAAATTGTGGTGGAAGCCAGCAGTGGCTTGCCGGGCAACAGTGCGGATACGGAGCTGCACCTGGCGGTCATGAAATCGCTCCTGCGAAAACAGCAGGCCACTTTTACCTGCGCAGCAGATCCTTTTCGCCTGCGCGTGCAACTGAAGCATGCATAAAATGTTTACCCCGGAGCTCGAATCAAATGAGTGCTGTCGAAGTTCCCCTGCTGCGTTCAGAAGATATGTGCGGGACCGGCGTGCTGCTGGTGAGTCCCAATAGTCGCTTGCGCTCGGAGCTGCGCAGCAAGCTACAGGCTCCACGATGGCTATTAACCGAAGCCGGCAGCGGTGCTGAGGCGCTGGAGCACCTGCAGGAGAATCCCCGCGAATTGCTGCTGATGGACCCCATGCTTCCGGACCTGGAGGCAAGCGAGTTCAGCGTGATGGTGCGGGAGCAGTTCCCGGGGGTGCAGATCATTTCCGTGAATCCGCACACGGGAACACTGGTCCTGGGCACATCTTCGCCCACCTCGCTTGCCACGCGACTCACGGAAGCGGTTTATGCCGGCGGGAGTCCCCAGCCTGTGCCGCGAAGCCCAGCCGGTATCCGGGCGCTACGTTCTGGTCCGGACGGTCCCCGCGGGATACGCGGGATGGTCGGCGAGTCTGTACCCATGCTGCGGGTATATGAACACATCCATATGGTGGCGCGGCGGGATGCAACCGTGCTGATTACCGGCGAGAGCGGCACCGGAAAAGATCTGGTCGCCCAGGCGGTGCACGGGTTGAGCCCTCGCGAAAAGCAGCCTCTGGTGACCATCAATTGCGCGGCCATCCCCGAACCATTGTTGGAAGCAGAGCTGTTTGGATATGTGAAGGGCTCCTTTACCGGCGCTGTGCAATCCAGGATCGGGCGCATTCATGCGGCACATGGAGGAACGCTGTTCCTGGACGAAATCGGGGACATGCCGCTCTCTTTGCAGAGCAAGATTCTCCGATTCCTGGAGCAGGGCGAAGTGCAGAGGCTCGGAGGAAACGATCATCTGAAGGTGGATGTCCGCGTGGTGGCTGCCACCAATGCCGATCTGCAATCTCTGGTCAAGCAGCGTCTCTTCCGGGAGGATCTGTATTTCCGGCTTGCTGTGTTTCCCATCAAGCTGCCACCGCTTCGCGAGCGCTTTGGAGATGTGCGCAAGCTTGCAGAGGCGTTCCTGACAAAGTTCGCTCCCGGGGCGATGCTCAGTTCCGAAGCGCTTGAAGTGCTGGAGGCTCACGAGTGGCCGGGAAATGTACGCGAACTGCGCAACGTGCTTGAGCGCGCATCGATTCTGGCTGGAGAAGAACGACAGATCCTGGAGGAGCACATTCTTCTTTAGCACTCCTCGTGCGGGGTTGCGGCGCCGAGAAGAATTGGCAATCCGCGTGCATTGTAACTAGGCAGATGCTGCCTAGTTCTCATCCTGTCCTCATCAACGCCGAGTCCGGCGCGGCTTTCCGCTCAGGCGATCGCTGCACGCTGGAGGGTGGTGGAGGCGAGCGTCTCCGCGAGAGCGCCCCGCAGGAGTTGGCCGCAGCCTTTTCTCAGTTCATCTACGCTTCCTCGCAACTGGAGGCGTCGTATCGGCGCTTGCAGGATGAAGTTGCAGAGCTCCGGCTGGAGTTGGCCAGACGCAATGCCGCTCTCCAGTGCAGTCTGGCTGAGAACGAGCGCATCCGCCAAAATCTGGAACAGATTGTCAACAGCATGCCTTGCGGCGTCCTGGTGGTCGAGCGCGAGGGCGCGATCTCTATGGCCAACCCGGAGAGCAGGCGCCTGCTGCGCCTGCAAGCGGATTGCCGTGGGGAACTTCTCGACCTGGCGGGACTCTCCCATGCAACCGGAATCGACCTGGTCGGACTTGTGCAACTCGCATCCACGCAGGAATCGATCCATGAGGTTTGTCTGCGCGCGAGCGGTAGCGCCCGGTGGCTGGAAGTGCGTCTGCGCAGGCTGGCGGGCGGGGATGCTTCTCCTGAGGATGAAGGGAACAGGAGCATCGTGATCCTGCGCGATATCACCGCGCGGAAGAAGGCGGAACAGGAGCGCGAAAGCGGACGCCGCGCAATGGCTCTGGCCGAGGTATCGAGCGAGGTGGCGCATGAGATTAGAAATCCCTTGGCCAGCCTCGAACTCTTCGCCGAGCTTATCGAGCAGGATGAGGCCCAGCGCACCACCTGGATCTCTCATCTCCGCGCCGGCATTCGCTCTCTTTCGGCCACCGTGAATAACGTTCTGAGCCTGCGGTCCGGAACATTCCGTCTGGAAGTCATCGATCTGGTGCAGGCTGCCGAGGACGCGCTCAGGTTTGCCCAGCCACTCCTGGCGCAGGCACAGCTCGCGGTCGAGTGGAGGGCATCAGCGGCAGAGCGGCACGTCCTCGGTTGCGCGGCAGCGGTTCAGCAGATCGTCCTAAACCTGGTCAGTAACGCGATTCGCCACACGCCGGCGGGCGGAACGCTGGAGGTGTGCGTTTCGCAGGAATCAGATGCGGAGCGGGGCGTTACGTCGGAATGGCTGGTGCTGGATTTCGCGGATTCGGGCAGCGGCATTGCTGCCGACCAACTGGGTCGGATTTTTGAGGCAGGATTCAGCGGCAGCGGGACAACCTCGGGCCTGGGATTGGCGGTTTGTGAGCAAATCATGAGAGAGCTGGGCGGAAGGATCAGTGCGCAGAACCGTAGAGAAGGGGGCGCGCGTTTCATCCTCAAGTTCCCTGTGTACAGCAAAGGAGAGGCCGCCGCGTGATGATGTTTTCTCCGCACAACAGACGGTCATCCGTCCTGGTGGTCGATGACGAACCGGCGATGCGAACCGCGCTCCAAGCCAACTTTCAACGGGCAGGATGGATCGTGGAGGCCGCAGGTTGCGTGGCGGATGCCATGAGCGTCGTCCGAGGCAAAATGTTTGACCTGGTGGTCACCGACGTTCGGATGGGTGATGGCGATGGGTTTGAACTCCTCGATTACATGCGGAGAGAGTCGCCGTCGATCCCGGTCATCTTGTTGACCGCCTATGGAAGCGTGCCCGAGGCAGTGCGGTCGATGCGCGACGGTGCGGTCGACTATCTGGTCAAACCGGTCTCCTTCGAGCAGTTGGAGGCGGCAGCCCGGCGGATCCTCTCGCAGAACTCGGGATTGTCCGGGCCGGTGCAAGATTTGCCCAGGCCTGCTGTTCCGGGAAACGTGGAACTGGTCGGCCGTTCCGCGGCACTGCTGGAGGTGATGAGGCGCGCGCAAGCGGCAGCCTCCACAGGTTCTGACGTTTTGATTGAAGCAGAGAGCGGCACCGGCAAAGAAGTCTTCGCACGTTTTATTCACGAATCCAGTGCGCGCCGCGGCAAGCCTTTCATCGCCATCAACTGCGCGGCCGTGCCGGAGACGCTTCTGGAAACCGAGCTCTTCGGGCACGCAAAAGGCGCATTTACCGGAGCGGCCGCTGCCAAGCCGGGGAAATTTGAGCTGGCTCATGGGGGCACCCTGCTGCTCGATGAAATTGGCGACATGCCACTGGTGTTGCAGCCCAAGCTGCTGCGTGTGCTTCAGGAACGGGAGTTCGAGCGGGTTGGTGACGCGCGCCTGGTGCATGTGGATATTCGGGTCATCGCCACCACCAATGCCTCGTTGAGCCGGATGGTGGAACAAGGCCGGTTTCGCGGCGACCTCTACTATCGGCTGAACGTGATTCCGGTTTCCATTCCGCCCCTGCGGCAACGGGGGGAAGATATTGCGGTGCTGGCGGAACACTTTGCCGCGCGATATGCCAGGGAGCTCGGCCGGCGAGCTCCGGTCCTGGACGCGAGCTTCAGGGGCGCTCTGGGCGAGTATCCGTGGCCGGGCAATGTCCGAGAGCTGTCGAACCTGATGCGTCGCATCTTGTCCTTGCATGCCGGTGACGTTCTGGATGCTTCTGTTTTTCGCAGGGAGATTCGGCCCCTGGCGACACCGCAGGTTCGCGAAGCGGAAGCATTGATTCCGGGCACGCCGATCTCCGAGCTGGAACGCAGGCATGTGGAGAAGACACTCGCGCTGGCCAACGGCAACCGTACGCGCGCAGCGGAGATGCTGGGCATAAGCCTGCGGACCATGCGCAACAAGATCAAGGAATATGGACTGCCGCCCAGGAGGTATGCATGACACCGCCACCGAACCTTGATGCACTGCAGCGTTTTGTCCAATTTGCTGTGACACGCGAACACGCGATTTCCACCAACATGGCGAATGTGGATACGCCCGGTTATCACACCAAGGACGTCGATTTCCAGTCGGTTCTGGAGCAAACCATGAGTCCTCAATCAGCGGGATGGGATGGACAAGCGTCCGGCCCTGAGCTCCAGCCGGCGGTGCGCGAGGTGCCCGGGTTGATGGAGCGTCCGGATGGCAACAATGTCGATCTGGACCGGGAATCGATGTTGATGGCCGAAACCCAGCTTCAATATGAGGTCGGAATTCAGCTCATCAAGCGCGACTTTCACCAAATTCTGAGTGCAATCAACGGGAACTGACTATGAACTTCTTCGATTCTCTTGCTATCAGCGCTTCCGCTCTTACCGCCGAGCGGCAGCGCACCGAGATCATCGCTGCGAATCTGGCCAATGCCGAAACCACCCACACGCAGGCGGGCGGTCCCTTCAAGCGCAGAGAAGTTGTCTTTCAAACCGAGGGCGGTTCATCTTTCGGACTCTCCCTGGCAAGCGCTCGAACCGGAGAAGTCGCCGGCGAGGTCAGAGTCGCAGAGGTAGTCGACGACCCGTCGCCTCCGGTGATGCGTTACGAGCCGGGCCATCCCGATGCGAACAAGCAGGGCTATGTGGCGTATCCGGCCATCAATCCGGCAATGGAGATGGTGGATCTGATGGATGCGGCACGCGCTTACCAGCTCAACGCCTCTGCCGTCGCGGCCACGAAACAGATGATTCAGCAGACCATTGAAGTTCTGAAGAGCTAAGGAGGCGCATTCGCATGAGCAACATGATTCCGGGCCTCAATTCGCTTCCGGGCATAGGGAATGCAGCGAACTCAACTCTGAATCCGGGGCAGCCGGACGGCAGCTTCAGCGGGTTGCTGACCGATGCTTTGCAGCAGGTGAATCAGCTGAACAGCAGTGCGGACCAGAAGGTCGGAAGTCTTCTCCAGGGGCACCAGGCGGATATGGCATCCGTCATGATTGCCGTGGAAAAGGCAGATGTCGCTTTCCAGTTGATGATGCAGGTACGCAACAAGATCGTAAGCGCATATCAGGATATCGAGAAGATGCAATTTTGAGATTCGTTGGGCTGGCTGATGCCTCTGCGGCGGTCAAGCCAAACCGAGAAACTGTTTCGCGAGGATAGCGCAGGGGCATGGCTGGCGGACAAGCGGCAGAGGGTGCAAAAGTGGCAGGCACGATAGCAGAAATATGGTCGCGTTCGAGAGTCTTCTGGTCCAAGCTCCGTCCCCAGCAGAGACTCTTCTTCGGCATTGGGGCGGCCGTTGCAGCGGCGGCTGTAGCGCTCGCCATCTGGATGATTACCTCGCCGGATTACAAGCCGTTGATCGGCAATCTCGAACCCGACGATCTGCAAACCATCGCTTCGGAGCTTGCGGCAAAGAAGATACCGTATACCATCGGCCCTGAAGGAAGCTCAATTCTGGTTCCTGCGGCCGCATTAGATTCGGCTCGGCTTGAGATCGCCTCCCACGATTCAACCCGCAGCGGAAGGATCGGCTTCGAAATCTTCGATAAGGTTTCCTGGGGAGAGACCGAGTTCGATGAAAAGGTCAATTACCAGCGCGCCCTCGAAGGCGAGTTGGAACGCACCATTGAGACCATCCAGAATGTGCGGAGCGCGCGCGTCCACATCGTGATGGCCAAGGACTCGGTATTTACCGATCAAGCCCGTGGGGCGAAGGCTTCGGTGACGCTGCGCTTGAAGCGCGGCTCGCTCTCCCGCGAAGAGATTGCGCAGATTGCGCGCCTGGTGGCGGCTTCAGTCGATAATCTGGATCCCAAGGACGTCGTCATCGTCGATGCCGACGGCAATCGCACACTCAGCGGCGGCGGCGAAGATCTGGGAGGCGGCACGCTCGACGAGCAGTTGACGCACCGCATCATCGCGATGCTCGCGCCGATCGTCGGCGCCGATCATGTCCGCGCGACGGTCAATGTGGAGTACGAGACCGGAAGCAGCGAAGAGAACGACGAGAAGTACGATCCCACCGTCAGCGTGCCCTTGAGTATGCAGCGTACCGAGGAGACCGAAGGAGGTGGCGGGGCCGGTGGCGTGCCCGGCACCTCGAGCAACGTTCCTTCTGCGAAGGCGGCCAGGGCAGTCGCAGCCAAATCGGCTTCCGCTGCCACCCAGGCAAGCACGGCACCGGGCTCCAAGACGGAGAGCGCGGTCTACGGCGTAAACAAGACCGTTCGCCATACCGTAGAACCGGCAGGCGGCATCCGCCGCATTTCCGCAGCCGTGGTGGTAGACGACGATGCTGAGCGGCAGCAGCAGAACGGGAAGTGGACCACCGTCTATCAGAAGCGGAGCCCTCAGCAGTTGGCGATGATCACCCAACTGGCACAGGCGGCGATTGGCTTCAATGGCGCGCGCGGGGACAACGTGACCGTCGAGAACCTCAGCTTCGACAGACCCGACACCTCCGAGCTTGATGCCCATCCCCTCATGGTTCGCTTGCGGAGCGGCGTACAGGATTTCTCGAGCCTGATTCGTTACGCGGTGCTGCTCGTCCTCTTTGTTCTGGTTTACTTCCTTATGATTCGGCCCATTCAGCGCAAAGTGCTGTCTACTCCGATGGCCGGTCCGTCTCTGCCTGTTCCGGCCGCCGCCGCTCAACTGGACAGCAGTCCGGAGATGGAAATCGTGAACCTGAGCCTGGGGCAACGGTCCCTCGCATTAAAAAAGGAACTGGCCGGATTTATCCAATCGGAGCCAGAGGCCAGCACAATCGCGATTCGCGGCTGGTTGCATGAGGAGTCATGATGGGATCGGTGAGCAATGAGCCGGGATTGAGCGGCGCGCGTAAAGCGGCCATTCTTCTCACTTACTTGGGAGAAGAGGCGGCTGCAACGATCTTTCGCCAGTTGAGCGAAGATGATTTGCAACGCGTGGCTGACGAAGTAGCGAATCTGGGAGCCGTGCCGCCCGAGGTGTCGGTGCAGGTCTTCGAGGAGTACCGGCGCATGACATTAGGCCAGGAATACACCATGGCCGGCGGCCAGCAGCTTACCCGTCGTCTGCTGGTGAAGGCTTTCGGAGAAGAAGACGCCGAAGTCATCATGCAGAAGTTGACCCGCGCCAAAGAGCTTAACCCGCGGGAGGCCCTGCAACGCTCCGATCCACAAAAGCTGGCGCGGTTTATCGAAAGCGAGCATCCGCAGACCATTGCGCTGATCCTTGGACAGTTGACCGACCGGCAAGCCTCAGCGCTGCTCATGAGCCTGCCTGCGGAGATTCGCGCGGAGGCCGTGAAGCGGCTGGCGAACCTGCGGCGCTTTTCACCGGAGATGGCGAAGAAGGTTTCGTTTATGCTCACGCAGCGAATGAAAGCAATCGGAGAGCAGGGGAAACGGACTTATTCGGGGTTTCAGAGCGTAGCCGCCATTATGAACTGCGTCGACAACACGGTTGCCCAGGAGATCCTGGAGCAGATCGAAAACCAGGAGCCGCAGTTAGCCAGCGGCATTCGCGACCTGATGTTTACCTTCGGCGATCTAGTGCACGTGGGCGACGCGCAGGTCCGGGAGCTGACCGGAGCAGTGGAAAGAAAGACACTTGCGACGGCGCTGAAGGGGACCAGCGAGGAGCTCAAGAACGTGTTTTTCCGCACCATGTCCTCGCGCGCTGTGGATCTGCTCAAGGAAGACATGGAGGCGCTTGGTCCGGTGCGCAGCCGAGAGGTGGCCAAAGCCCAGAATGAGATTGTCGCGGTTGCCCGTCAGCTGGAGGCAGAAGGAAGGATTGTGTTGAAGAGCGAGGTCAACGATGAGTACATTGTTTAGCGATCCGGTACCTGTACCGAAGCCTGCGCAGATCCTTGCGTTTCCCTACCTGGAGATCGGGTTGCAGTCGGGGCACGCCGCAGAGACGGTGCAAGAGCCGCCTCCGCCCGTTGCAGAGAGTGCTCCGCTGGCTCCGACTCCCATGGAAATTGAAGCCAGGATCGAACGCGCGCGCGCCGAGGCGGTTAGCCAGACCGAGAAACGGATGCTGGCGGACTGGGAGTTGCGAAGCCAGCGGCAAGCGCAGCAGATCACCGCTGCAATCGAGCAGTTTGCTCAGGAGCGGAGCAGGTACTTTGCGCAAGTGGAAGCCGAAGTGGTGCGCCTGTCCCTGGCGATTGCGCGCCGCATTTTGCACCGCGAAGCACAGGTTGATCCTCTGGTTGTCGCCGGACTGGTGCGGGTTGCAATCGAAAAGATCGAAACCATGTCGGGCATCACGGTGCGGACTGCCCCCGGAAACTGCCAGAGATGGCAGGAGCATCTCGCCGATGTTTCCGAGAGGGTGAAAATCTCCTTCGTAGCGGATCCACAATTAGCCGCAGACCAGTGCGTTCTGGAGACGGAGATGGGCTCGACAGAATTGGGCATTGAAGCTCAGGTGGCGGAGGTCGAAAAGGGCTTCTTTGATCTGCTTGCCCAGAGGCCATCTCAATCGTGAGTATTACGAATCCTCTCGAGCCGTTCTTCGATCGACTCCGCCAGGGAGCAACTCTGGTGTGGCGCGGCAAGGTGCTTCAGGTGGTCGGCAACCTGATCGAGTCGGAGGGGCCGGTGTGCTCCATCGGGGAGTCGTGCGAGATTCTCGCCAGGAGCGGCGACCGCTATTTCGGTGAGGTGGTTGGCTTCCGCGGTTCCACAGTCCTGTCCATGGTGCTCGAGAATCCACAGGGCATCCGGTTTGGCGACACGATTCTTGCGTCGGGAATCCGGCCCTCCATCCGTGTGGGACCGGAATTGCTGGGCCGCGTCATCGATCCCACAGGCAGGCCGCTGGACGGGCAAGGGGACTATCGGGCGGAGCGGCGGGTGCCGGTGGACGAATCCGCGCCTCTGCCTCTGGATCGAGTTCCCATCCGCGAAGTGCTGGGTTGCGGGATTCGCGCGATCGATGGATTCATTACCTGCGGGCGCGGCCAGCGCATCGGCATCTTCGGCGGCAGCGGGGTGGGGAAGAGCACCTTGCTGGGGATGATGGCCAGGGGCACGAGCGCAGATATCATCGTGTTGGCCCTGGTGGGAGAACGCGGGCGGGAGGTAGGCGAGTTCCTGGAGGTCATCGGGGAAGAAGGCCGCAAGCGATCCGTTGTCGTAGTATCAACCTCCGATCAATCTCCGCTGCTTCGTCTCCGCGCGGCTCTGGCGGCGTCGGCGATCGCAGAGTATTTTGCTTATTCCGGTAAGCATGTATTGCTGGTGGCCGATTCCCTGACGCGCTTCGCTATGGCGCAGCGGGAGATCGGCCTGCTGGCTGGCGAGCCGCCCACCGTGAAAGGCTATACCCCCTCGGTCCTCAATGCGCTTGCCCGGCTGGTGGAGCGTGCCGGGTCCTTTCAGACAGGCAGCATCACGGCGTTCTATACAGTTTTAATGGAAGGCGACGATCAGCAGGATCCGGTGGCCGACACGGTGCGCTCTCTGCTGGATGGCCACGTTGTCCTGGACCGGAAGCTGGCGATGAAAAACCACTATCCGCCGATTGCGATTCTGGACAGCCTCAGCCGCCTTATGCCGAGCATCGCTTCGCGCGAGCACCTCCAGCGGGCTGGAACTCTTCGCCAGATGCTGGCCTCCTATGCGCGCTCTGAGGATCTGATCCGGATCGGCGCCTATCAAAAGGGGGCGGACCAGGTCCTCGATCGCGCCATCGAAATTCTCCCTCAACTCAACCAGTTCCTGCACCAGGCCCCGCATGAAATAGCGAGCTTCCCAGATGCGGTGAACACGCTTCTGCAGATTGCGGGTTAGGCAGCCTTGCGATTTCCTCTCTCGGTTGTATTGCAGGTTCGTCTCCGCGCGGAAGAGCGTGAAGAAGCGCTCCTCAAGCAGATTTTGTCTGAACTGGCCAAGGGCAGAGCCTCCATTCAGGAGATGGAGGAGTCGCTGAGATTGGCGCATGAGAGCCGGGTAGCGGCCACAGGCGCCAGCACCACGGCGCTCGACCTCTGTGCGCTTTACGGAGCGGTCGACGAACTGAATCGGCAGCGGAGCGCGCTCGAGGATCAGGTGCGGAAGCTGGAGCAACTTCGCGATAAGCAAATGCCTGTTTACCGCGCAGCACGGCAGAATCGCGAGATGATTGAGCAGTTGCTGGAGCGGCAACGCAGCGCATATTTCTCCGAGGCTGAAAGGCGCGAGCAAAAAGATGTGGGCGACATCGCCGTCGGACAGCACATGCGCAGGAAAGCCGTCGCCAAAATTCGGCAGAGCGACGGCTCCTGAGCGGATTTCCGATTCCATTCATGTCATACGATCTTCAAGCCTGTGGCTCACCAGCCCCGCTGCTTCCCCCCCACGAAATATTCCCGTTGAATAAAACTGCGCTTCCTGCCGATGACCGTTCTGCACAATTCGAGTCGACTCGGCAAGATTTGCCCGGCAAACACTGGGCAGATCTTGCCTCCTTTTGTAGAGGCGCTTTTTGCGCTACGATCCACGCAATCCGGTTAGGAAAGAAACCGAAGAAGTTAGCTGCGCGGAGCCTCGCGACGGACCTAAATTCGGATTTGGCCAGTTGATTGCCATAGCTGGAGTGTGACCTTGGCAATCGCACTCTCCGCGCATGTTGCTCCTGCTGCCAAAGAAGCAGGCAGCGGGGCGGGCAGTGTGGCCGGCAATCCCGCTAGCGCTTTTCGCCAGACCCTGGATTCGCTCCCGCGGCCCGAGGTTCACCCTGCGAACGATCAGCAGCCGAAGAGCAAGGCAGAGCGGCGGCCGCAGAAAGCCTCACAAGCCTGTCCAGCGCCAGCCATTCCGACAGTTCCCGTGCAGCCGGTCGATCCTCCTTTTGTCTCGGCGCAGTCCGTCGGATTGTTTGCAGAGGGTAGGGAAGTGCAGTCAGCGGAACAAGCGGGTACTCCAGGCGCTCCCTACGCGTCTTCCCCGGACAGGCCCGTTCCAGCAGAAGCCCCTGTGCAGAACATTGCCAACGGACCAAACAGGATTCTGCCCGGCGTCGATGTGAATGTATTGCCGGACGTCCGTTCCAGCTATGTTCCTTCACAGCCGGTGCCAGAGAACGCTCTGCCTCAAAAGGTGGTGGACTCGCCGCTGCTTCAAACCGCTGCTGATCCACGTTTGAAGTCGGAGAAGCAAACTCCTCTTCCAGAGCCCTCTTCAGGGGACAAGAAAAGCTCGTCATCGGTCGAATTGCCCCCTCGCGCTGAAGATCCAGCAGCGCCGGCTCCGGTTCTTCCGGTGCAAGCGCTCTCTTCTGCGGCTCCTCTTTCCGGGATCTCAGCGGGACAGGGAAATATGTCTGGAATTTCAGGAGAGGCCGATACCGGAGGGGGATCGACAGGGGGGCTCCGCTCGCCGGGGCGGATTGAGCCAGGCGTGGCGGGACAAGCCGGACAACTCTCAGCTCCGGCGAATGGAGACTTGGCCTCCTCGGCCGCACCGGCAGGGGCGGGCAGATCCTCGCTGCCGCCCGTCAGCGCAAACACAATCGAGCAGGCTCTGTCTTCGATTGCCACTCCCGCCGGCAGGATGGGGCCGCTGAAGGCTGGTCAGCCGGATGCCGCAGCAGCATTGAAGTCCCTGAACCCAGCATCGTTTGTGGAAGCCAGGAATTCTACGGATGGATCTGCCGCCGCTGTTCACGGGAAGAGCACTCCGGTGGCTCCAGGACCATCCGGCCATGGCGCCGCGAACTCCGGATCGCACCGAGGAGACTCCGGCGGCGACTCCGGAGGTTCTTCTGCAAATCAGCAGCCGTCCGCGACTCTTTCGCTGGCTGCTGGTGCAGCTGCCGCTCCTTTCGGCGGGAGTCCTTCCTCCCAGTCCCATGCTCAGCCACAAGCCGCAGCGCCGGCGTCGCCTAACTCCTCGAATGCCTCCGCTGCCTCGCCGGCCGCTCATGCCATGAACGCGCAGCCGGTTCCCGCAGCCGTTCAGATGCAGGAGACGATCCAGACTGCGCGCCTGATTCACAGTCTGCATGAATCGGAGATGCGGGTCGGACTTCACTCTTCGGAGTTTGGCAGTATTTCCATCAGCACCTCGGCCCGGCGCGATGCTGTCTCAGCGCAAATCTCGCTCGATCATCCGGAACTTGCGAAAGCCATCGCCGACAACATTCCCCAGATCCATGAGACCCTGGGGCCCAATCAGCATCTGGAAATTCGCATCGCCATGAACGGGCAATCGGGAGCTGGATTCGATAGCCGCTCGGGCGGGTCCAACGGAAATCCGCAGCAGGCATGGCGCGCCGGGCAGGCCCGAGCAGGGCCGGGGCCGGTCAGCTCCCGCGAAGGAGCTTTCATTGCATCCGAACCCCGAGGCTGGATAGCGGACAACAGTAACTCGTCCCGTCTGGATGTCAGGATTTAGCCGGACCAGAATAGGCATAAGGAGATCAGCGCATGCAAGCCCTCTCTCATTTGATGGATTTCGTCTCCCGCGCTCCGTTGAACACTCTTCAAATGGGAGCCAAAACGGACAGCAGTGCGGCGGCTTCATCCGCCTCGAACAGTCTGACCAGTGCGGCCACTGGCATTGGAAGCACCTTTCTTAATCTGCTGACGCAGGAACTCCAGAATCAGGACCCGACGGCTCCGATGGATTCCACAGCCATGGTGGGTCAGATGATTTCACTCAATCAACTGGATCAACTGATCTCGATCAACCAGAGTCTCAGCCAGGCGCAGCAGAGCACTACAGCCGCAACGACTCCGAGCGGGGCTACGACACAGGCTGTTGCCGGAGCGAGGAACTCTGCAGCCGCTTTTGCTGCGACTCCGACCGCCGCGGCAGAACAACAACTCCCGTTTGATCCCAGAACCATGATGCCGCTGGATGTAAACCATCCCGGCGGCGCGCTGGCTCCCAACATCCCGGGCATCAATGCCCAAACGTGGAATGCACCCCAAACCAACATGCCCCTGAGCATGACAGGGAGGAAGTAATGGGCAGCTTTTCAATTCCGCTTTCCGGATTGACCGCGGCGCAGGACCAACTGCAGTCCGTCTCCAACAATCTGTCGAACCTCAACACGGACGGCTATAAGGACCAGAACGTTCTCTTCGGCGATATCTTTGCGCAGACCGGTGCGGTCAACGGGAGCGGCGATCCCATGCAGACCGGCCTGGGCGTCGCTCCGGACGCCACCGTATCCAACTTCAGCGACGGCACCATCAATCCCACAGGTATTCCGTCGAACATGGCGCTTTCCGGAGACGGGTTCTTCGCAGTCCGCAACTCGGATGGAACCCAAAGCTATACGCGCGCCGGCGATTTCATGACCAACAATGCTGGATACCTGAATACCCCTGGTGGGTCGCTGGTTCTGGGATTCCCGGCGGTGAACGGGGTGGTGAATACCTCCGCCCCGATGCAGCCCCTCCAGGTGGGAACGGGCGTAACGGTTCCGGCAGTTGCCACTACCACCGTGAACATCTCGGCAAATCTGAATTCAGATACTGCTGCCGGGGGCGCTGGACCCACGAGCACATTGGCAATCTACGACACGCTCGGCGCACAGCACGAACTTACCGTTTCCTACATGAAAAGCACCACTCAGCCCAACACCTGGAGCTACACGGTTACGATCCCCTCAGCCGATCTTGCCGCAGGGGGCAGCGGCACGACTCAAGTTGGCTCGGGCACGCTGAATTTCGATGGACAAGGGAACCTGACTTCGATCACGAATGTTGTGCCGATCAGTATTCCCTCCTATGCGGACGGAGCGACGGCCCCTCAAGCGCTGAGCGGCCCCTTCGACACGCCTCCGAATAGCTCCATTACCCAGACTTCCTCGCCCAGCGCCACCAGTGCCACGACCCAGGACGGGTATGCCAGCGGCACGCTTCAGACCTATTCGATTGAGGCAGACGGTACCATCCAGGGCACCTTTTCAAGCGGCAAGACCCTGGCTCTGGGGCAGGTGGCAGTTGCCACGTTCGCGAACAATCAGGGGCTGAGCGCCGTCGGAGAGAACAACTTCAAGCCAACGGCGGCTTCCGGGAGTCCGGTGATCGGCGTTGGAGGAACCGGGGGACGTGGCACGATTACCGGCGGTGCAGTCGAACAATCCAACGTGGATATCGCAAGCGAGTTTTCGAAGCTGATCGTCGCCCAGCAGGCCTACTCGGCGAATGCCAAGTCGGTGACCACGTTTAATCAGCTTTCTCAGGCCACGCTGCAGATGCTTCAGTAGTCTCCAGACCTGCTTAGCATTGCATTAGAAGATGAGCCGCCGCCGCCTGGCGGTGTGCGGCTCATCGCCAGGCAGTTTGCTGGCTCTCATGCCACGCTCAGATTCACGTGCGCTTTCGCTTCCCCGTGAGAGCCGCATTGTGCTGCTTGGGAAGTCAAAATTCCTCAGTTCTTTGGAATTCGGCACATTCTTGCGGAATTCGTCCCATCCCTTGACCGAAAGAGCCGGGTGGCACGCCAGTTGCATTCACCCTTCGCAAATCAGCTTGAGATGCGTGTACCCGCGAAGCGGCGGTTTTCATTCTTCGCGGTCAAGCGCCCAGCAAGACTGCGAAAAACGTCCGGGGACCGATACCGTTGACCACAACAAACACCGCTTCGGCAGTAGACGCCGCGATTCCGTCCGCTTCGGGGCCTCAGCTTGTACGGCGCCCCGAGCCAGATGTGGCCGAGGTTTTTCCCTGGCTGCCCTGTACCCTGACCGTCGAGCTTCCGGTGGTGAAGTTCACAGTTCGGAAGTTAATGGAACTTACCGGCGGTTCGGTTGTGGAGACCGCATTTCATCAAAGCAGCGACCTTCCGCTTCGCGTGAACGGCCAACTGGTTGGCTGGACTGAGTTCGAGGTGGTTGGCGAGCGCCTGGCTGTACGCCTCACGGACTTGACATGAAGATACCCACTGCCAAGAAGGGAGCACGGAACGTCGGCCAGCCGGTATCGATCCGCGGCGCAGCGGTCTACTGGACCATCTGGCAGACCGCCCAGCAGTGGTTGAGCCGGACCTGGAATTGGGTCCAAGTGCGGCAACAAGCCCGCTTGGCCAGCAAGTCGCTGCATGTGGAAGAGAACGTGTCTCTCGGGATGAAGCGTTTTGTGGCGGTTGTCAAAGTCGGAGACCAGCGCTTCCTGCTCGGCGGAGGCGGCAACGACGTGAGCCTTCTGGCCTGCCTGGAGACGAGGGGAAACTTCCAGGAAGTCCTGACCGCATCAGCGGAACAGGCGGCAGCGCAGGTTCTAACGGACCGGAAAGCACAACCTGCGAGGGCCCGGACCAGAAGGGCGGAGAAGTGCGCGTGACGCAGTGGCTCATTGCCGCAGCCATCCTGAGCGTGGTGATGCTTGCCGCCACGGCGCCGGCTGCCGCGCGCAGCCTGCCCGTCTACGGAGGGATAGATCCACAGGCCGGTCTGGGTGCCTCCCCCTCCATGTTGATGGTTCCGCAGCCGACACCGATGCCGAATTCGGTGTCCTCTGCGCCAACGGACCCGAACGAGATTCGCATCAGCGGCCTGGGCGCAGGATCGACCCAGTGGACCATCCTTGTCCTCCTTACGGTTCTCACGCTGATTCCCTCGCTCCTGATCTGTGTCACGCCTTTCGCACGTCTCCTCATTGTCTTTCACTTCCTGCGCCAAGCGCTGGGGCTGCAGAGCACGCCTTCCAATCAGACATTGATCGGCCTCTCGGTCATCATGACCTTCTTTCTCATGCAGCCGGTCGGAGTCAAAATTTATCGCGATTCGGTCGTGCCTTTGCAGGAGGGACGCCTGACGGCGATGGATGCGGTGGTGCGTGCGGGCGGTCCTTTGCGTCAATTCATGGCTCCCTACGTTCGGCAAAAGGACCTCGCGCTCTTCCTCGAGCTTGCCAAAGAGCCGCGTCCAGCCAATATCGACCAGGTTTCGTTCCGAGTGCTGCTGCCCGCGTACATCATCTCCGAACTCAAGGCCGGATTCCAGATTGGCGCCGTTCTGTTTCTCCCGTTCCTGGTGGTGGACATGGTTGTCGCTTCCATCACCACTTCTGTAGGCATGATGCAGTTGCCGCCCGTAGTTATCTCCACGCCGCTCAAACTACTGCTGTTCCTCATGGTGGATGGATGGCATCTGCTGATTGGCGCGTTAATTAGGAGCTTTCACTGATGGGAATCGATGAAGTGGTTCTGCTGGGAAGACAGATGTTGCAGGAGGCCATTGTGCTTGGGGCGCCGCTGCTTGCGGTCATCGTGGTCGTGAGCCTCGTCATCAATGTTGTCCAGGTGCTCACTTCCCTGCAGGACCAGACGCTCTCCAACGTTCCGCGCCTGCTGTCGCTGGCGGCCGCTTTGTTCATGCTGATGCCCTGGATGTGGCGGCATCTGGCGCAATACACCACGGGAATTCTCGGCGACTTTCACAAGGTGCTGCAATAGTGCATATCTCCTTGCTTCCGATTTTTGGCGCCGCAGGGGCCATCGCCGCCCGGCTGACTGGACTTGTCCTTTTTGCGCCGTTTTTCGGCAGCGCCGTTATACCGGCCCGCATCAAGGCCATGCTCGTGCTTGCGCTCACAGCGTTGCTCTATCCGATGGCTTCTCCCTGGATTCCAGCGCTTGAACTCGCGCAGTGGCCTCTGGCCTTTTTGCGCGAACTTACCATCGGGGCCGCCTTGGGCATCGTGACCAACCTCATCTTTGATGGGCTGCAGATGGCTGGCGAGCTGCTGAGTATTCAGATGGGCTATTCGCTCGTGAACATCCTTGATCCGCAAACCAACGTGCAGTCCACGGTGATGGCCACCTTCAACCAGATGATCGGGATGCTCATCTTTCTTCGTCTCAACGTGCAGTTCTGGCTGTTGCGCGGGCTGGCGCGCAGCTTCGAATTTCTTCCCCCCGGCGCGAAGAACCTGAGCGGCACATTTGTTTCCGCGTGCGTTCATGCCTGCGCGGTGGTCTTCTCGATCGGAGTGGAGATGGCCGCACCCGTTCTTTGCGCGACCGTGGTCGCCGATGTGGCTCTGGGACTTCTGGGCAAAGCTTCGCCGCAATTGCCGCTGCTGCTGCTCGGTCCCTCGATCAAGAGTGTTCTCGGCCTCGCGGTGCTGGTTTGTGTTCTGAAATACTGGCCCGACCAACTCCAGCAGCTATTCCTGCAGTCCACCGGGATGGCCGACCATTTCCTGCACCTCGCAAATTAGCAGACCTGAGCAGACACGTTTATGGCAGACAGCAGCAAGACAGAACAGGCAACTCCAAAACGGCAAAAGAAAGCGCGGGAAACCGGGCAGATTGCCCGTTCGCGTGAGTTGCCCGGCGTTCTGGCCTTAGCGGCGGTGCTCGCCGTGGTCGCCTGGGGCGCCAGTTCCTCGCTGGCGCATTGGGTGACGTTCTACCGCGATTGCCTCGACGAAGCGATCGACGGTGGCTTTGAGTCGAATGGGCCGCTTCTCTTTTGGAGCACCCTGGAAGTGCTGCGCTGGCTCTTCCCGTCCTTGCTGGCTGGAATGACGATCTCAGCTTTTGCTGGATTAGCGCAGGGAGGTGTGAATTTTGCGCCCAAGGCGCTGGCGCCAAAATTCGAGCGATTCAATCCCGCAGAGAAGCTCAGCCAGATGGTTTCTCCGATTGCGCTCGGGAATCTGCTGCGCTCGCTTCTGCCGTTCTCCGTCATTTTCTGGATAGCAGTCAGCGCGATTCGCGATCGATGGTTCAACATCGTGCAAGCCTCCGATCTTGAGCTGGGTGCTTTCATGAGGCTCCTCGGCGGCATGCTCTTTGCGATCGCCTGGAAATCCTGCCTCGTTCTCCTTGCGTGGTCGGCAGTCGATTATCTCCTGATCTGGCGCAAGCTGCAAAGCGATCTGAAGATGACCAAGCAGGAGGTGCGCGAGGAGTACAAGGAAACCGACGGAAATCCGGTCATCAAGCAGCGCATCCGGCAAATTCAACGACAGATGCGCAAGAGGCAGTCGCTCAAGGCTGCTGCTACTGCCACGGTGATTGTCACCAATCCGACCCACTATGCCGTGGGCTTGCGCTATGAGATGGAGATGCCCGCCCCGGTTGTGGTGGCCAAGGGGCGCGATCTGCTGGCCGAGAAGATCAAGCAGATCGGCCGCGAAAACGGAATCATGCTGGTGGAAAACAGACCCTTGGCGCAGGCCCTGTTCAAGAGCGTGGAGATCGGCGATTCCATCCCCGGCCGCCTGTATCAGGCAGTCGCCGAGATTCTTGCGGTCGTGTTCCGCGCTCAGGCGGAGCTGCGCCGCCAGGAAGCAGAGCGGCGCTCGCGGAATGCCTCCGGATACCGGCTGGGATCAGGAGCCACACCGGATGCTGGAGGGACGCGATGAATCGATTCGCATCAATCCTGCGGAACTGTGGAGAGTGGATTACGCCCATCTCCGCCGTAGCGGTCGTGTTTGTGATGCTGGTGCCGTTGCCAAGTTTTCTGCTCGACTTGCTGCTCACGCTGAGTATCACGGCCTCCATTCTTGTTCTCCTGACGGCCATTCAGATTCTCCGCCCGGTGCAGTTTTCGGTATTTCCGAGCTTGTTGTTGCTGCTCACGCTGCTTCGCCTCTCGCTGGATTTGGCCAGCACCCGCCGCATTCTTCTCCATGGCAACGAAGGCACTGCCGCGGCCGGCAAAGTCATTGAGGCCTTTGGGCAGTTTGTCGTGGGCGGGAACTACATCGTTGGTTTTGTGCTGTTTCTCGCTCTCATTGCAATTCAATTTCTGGTGATCAGCCATGGCGCGGTGCGCACCGCAGAGGTGACTGCCAGATTCACGCTGGATGCCATGCCGGGAAAGCAGATGGCGATCGATGCCGACCTGAATGCTGGGCTGATCAATGAGCATCAGGCGCGCGCCCGCCGCGAGCGAGTGGCCCGCGAAGCCGAATTCTGTGGCGCGATGGACGGCGCGGCGCGGTTCAGCCAGCGCGATTCGCTTGCGACCATTCTTATCATGGTCATCAACATCCTGGCTGGATTCATGATTGGCGTCTTCCAGCAGGGAGTGCCGTTTCAGGAGGCGCTGAAGACCTACACCATCCTCACTGTGGGCGAAGGATTGGTATCCATCCTGCCGTCTCTCCTGGTCTCGGTAGCGGGTGGTATCGTCGTCACTCGCGCAGCCTCGAAGGACTCGCTCGGCGTCAACGTCGGGAAGCAATTGCTGCACAGCCCGCGCCTGCTGTGGATTGCAGGTGGAGTTCTGACCGCTTTGGGCTTCATCCCTGGGCTTCCGAAGTTCGCATTCTTCACTCTGGGCGGCCTGATGATGTTCGCCGCGTCGCGGATGAAGCCAGGTTCCCTGAAGGACGAGGTCGATGAACTGGAGGCTGGCGCGAACGTTGCTGCTGCCGCCGCCAATTTGGCCCCTGCCCCAGATCAGATGGACACGGTCCTCAAATTGGACGACCTCATGCTAGAGGTAGGCGTGGGCCTCGTCCCCTTGGTGAATGCGCAGCAGGGGGGGCAACTGCTCAACCGGATCAAGTCAATGCGCAAGAACCTGGCTCAGCAACTTGGCTTCCTGGTGCCTCCGATTCACATCACCGATAATCTCTCACTCCGCGAGAACGAGTACATCATTCACCTGCGGGGCGCGGAAGTCGCACGCTGGGAGACGCGCAGAGGCTGCTTGCTGGCGATCAGTTCCGACGTGAAAGCCCAGGAACTGGCCGGGCAGGACACCCGCGAACCTGCATTCGACGCGCCCGCGAAGTGGATTCTGCCGCAGGCCCAGGGCCAGGCCATCGCCTCTGGTTATACGGTCGTCGACCAGACCTCAGTCCTTGCCGCGCACATCACCGAGGTCATACGCCAGAACGCGCACGATCTGCTTACCCGCAACGAAACGAAGCGCCTGATCGACCGCGTCAACGAGAGCCACCCAAAGCTGGTCGAAGAACTGATCCCGAAAGTGATGTCGCTTGGAGAGGTCCAGAAGGTCCTCCAGCAGCTATTGCGCGAGCAGGTATCCATCCGGGATCTGGGAACCATCCTTGAGACCCTCCTCGAAGCAGCCGCCTTCAACAAGAACCTGATCGCTCTGGTGGAGGCGGTGCGCCACCGCTTGAGCAGAACGCTCATTCGTCCTCTGCTGAACGACGCCGGAGAGCTGAGCGTTGTGACTCTGGATGCGGCCATCGAAGAGGAATGCGCGCGCGGTTCAAACCTGCCGGGACCTCAGGCATTGCTTCCCCCGCAGCACGCGCCTCTGGCGCGCAAGGTCCTGGAAGGGTTGCGCAGCAGCTTTGGAAAAGAAATTACTTCAGCTCCCCCGGTTCTGCTTTGCTCTTCTCCAGGCCGCTACTACTTGCGGCGTGTACTCGAGCCGTTTCTTCCGCGCGTGGTCGTTATCTCTCCCGGCGAGATCCCTCCCTTGACACGGGTGCAAACGGTTGGAGTGCTGCGATGAAAAGCCAGAGTTACACAGCGGGAGCCGCAGAACCAAGCAGAGATAGAGTGAATTACCCCAGACAGGTCGTACGGAGGACACATGAAAGCGGCAGAATCAGCATACCGTGAGAACAGCATCGATATCGTGGCACGCAACGAGCTCGCGATGCGCGAGTTGCCGCAGGTGTACTACGTAGCCGCACGGATCAGCGAAAGGCTGCCGCGGCATGTGGATATGCAGGACCTCGTCCAAGCGGGGGTGATCGGTCTGCTCGAAGCCTGCCGCACCTACGACAGTGAAAGGGACGCGCAGTTCAGCACCTTTGCGAAATTCCGAATTCGCGGTGCGATTCTGGACAGCTTGAGAAAGCTGGACTGGGGGTCTCGCGGCGTGCGCCGGAAGGGCCGGGAGATCGGATCGACGATGGCGAAACTGGAGGCATTGCTCGGGAGGCAACCGAGTGAAGAAGAGATCGCCGGGGAGATGAAAATCACGCTGGAGGAACTGCACGCCCTGTTAATGCAGTTGGATGGCCTCTATCTGGTGAGCCAACAGGTTGACACCAAGCTTGAAAAGAGTGAGCCGCGCGATTTGATCGAGTCGGCGCCAGCCTCGGGGCGGGAGAATCCGTTTGAGCTCTGTGCGGAAGGCGAGCGCAACCAACAGCTCGAGAATGCCATCTCCGAGCTTCCCGAACGCGAACAGATGATCCTGTCGCTCTACTATCGGGAGGAGCTCACGATGAAAGAGATTGCGGAAGTTCTGGGAATTGCCGTATCGCGCGTGTCGCAGCTTCACGCAGCAGCAATCGTTAAGCTGCGGCATTCGGTGCGGCATCTCGAAGGCGGGCGCAAGCGCTTGCAGGAGGTTCGTGAGGCAGACAAGTTGCGCGCCACCTCCGGCCGTTCTCGATCCCATGAAAGGACCTCGGGGCACAGTTATGAATGCATCGTCTAAGCGTGTAGACGCGGTTGCGGTAACGAGCGGCGCCACAGGGCGGCAGCGCATGATCCATCCATGCGATTTTCGCTATGCGGGGAGGCTTTCCAACGAGAATGCACGCGTTCTTTCCGCATTGCATGAACGCTTTGCCGTGTCGGTCAGCAATGCACTTGAACTTTATCTAGGCGCTTCGCTTCGCGTGCGAATGGTCTTTCTGGAACAAATGGCAATTGCGGACTACATCTCAGGCATAGCCCCCAGCAATTACCTGCTGCCGTACTCCCTCGATCTGATGGATGCAAATTGCCTGATCGATATGGATGTCGCGCTCATTCTCCCGGTGATCGACCTGCTCCTGGGAGGTTCCGGCGATCCGGGCGAGCAGATCCATGAGTTGACCGAGATCGATGAGGAAATCATGAAGTCGGTCAGCGTCCTGATCGCCAAAGAACTGGAGCGCACCTGGAAGTCACTCAACTTGACACTCACTCCCGGGCATTGCGTCAAACCGGCGATGATTCAGCAGATCTTTCCAGTCAACGAGAAGCTGGTTCTGTTGATGTTCGAGATGACAGTGGGATCCACCAACGGCACCTTCACCATCGCGCTGCCGACTCCGTTTGTAGGATTCCTGCTGCGGCATCTCAAGCAGTCGCAATCGAAAAAGATGGCCAGCATGCGGTTACAGCGGCCCAGCCTGCGCGAGCGTATGCTCGATTGCGAATTTCAACTTTCGGCAGAAGTCGTTCAGATGCGGATGCAGTTGAAGGATCTGCTCGATTTGAAACCTGGAGCGGTGCTGAGAGCCAAATCGCCTGTGAAGGAGCCGGCCAAGCTGACTGTCGAAGGCGTGGAAGTCTTCGAAGCACTACCGGTCCGCAGCGGCCGATTCAAGGCTGCGCAGATCGTGGCAAGAACGCAGGAAACGACGCCAGCAAAGGATTAGAGAGATGGCAAGCCAGGATACGGCAATTCTGTGGCGGCAATTCGCCAGCGAGTTCGTGCAGGAGATGATGGGCGCGGTGACAAGAGCCGCTGGGCGTTCGTGGAAGGCCTCGGAAATCCACGGGCATTCTCCTGAATCGCAATCGGGCGTGGTTTGGGTGGATCTCGTCTTTGCCGGCAGTCTGGCAGGAAGGTGCCAGCTCGGTTTTTCGTTGGCGGATCTCGACACTTTGGCCCCGCACACCACAGTAGCGGGCAAAGAGGATGCCGACAAGACTGACCAGGTGCAGGGCCTCGCGCCTGCCATTGCCGCAGTCGCGCCCGAACTCGCCGCAGCGGGTTGCAAGGCGTACGGAAGCTTTACAGTGTCGGTGGCAAAAGCAGATGGCCACCACGCCGGCTTGGGGACATCGCTCGCGATTCGGCTCCACGATGACCGCATGCAGGCAATTACAGTACTGGCGTGTGCCAGCGCAGAACTGATCGAGTCTTTGGACCGTCCGGAAGGCGAAGAGCAGGGGGTTGGCGGAGAGTCGATTTCCCGGGCACGACCGGGGTCGCCGGCGAGCCTCTTTGCCGATGCTCCGAATCTTGAGGTGCTCATGGACGTGGAACTCGACGTGACCTTGCGCTTTGGACAGCGCAATCTCACATTGCGAGAGGTTCTTGAGCTGACCAGTGGCTCGGTCATCGAGCTTGATCGCCAGGTTGAGGAGCCGGTGGAGTTGATCCTGGACGGGAAAGTGATCGCGCGGGGCGAAGCCGTTGTGATCGACGGAAATTACGGCTTGCGGGTTACGGAAGTTCCGCATCCCTTCTCAGTCCGGCAGATTCGCGTATAAAGGACGCGGTTATCCGCAGAGCGATTGCACAAACGCTGGATACCTGCCGATAGATGTTGCGGCAGGTGACCCGCCTTGGCGATCGCGCAGATGTCTTCCACACACCATATCCAGCTTCGATCCGGCAATAAGTTCACGAGCGATGGCCTGCTCGCTCAGTTACAGGGCGTGCGAGTCAAACCACGGACGGTGCTAGCCATCGATCTGCTCTTGCAGGAGCGCATCGTGGATCTGAACGCGGTGACGGAGGTTCTCTCTGGCGATCCGGGTGCGATGGCGTGCGCGCTGGGCATGCTGGCAGAGGAGCATTGCGAGGACGCACCCATCTCCATGCGCACTGTGGACTGGATCTCAAGCCTGGACCTGCATGAATTACTGTTTGAACTAGAGGGCCACCTGGAATTTCGCCAGGAGGCAATCACCCTTTCGCGCATCATGACCCAGGCATGAGTGCACTGTAGCGGATCTGCTGGCCGCCCTCATTCCTTTCTCATTCTCTCCTCATCGAGAACGCTCAATCTTCTTTGCCGAGCCCGGTTTCCGCCCGTTTGGCGCGAAATCCTGGCAGTGCGCGGCGATGATGAAGTGGCCCCTTGCGTGCTAATAGTTCTGGCGAGGCGAGGCTCATTTCATGGACAGCGGATTCTATGCAGCCTGCGCGGCACTCGTATCCCGCACACAGGCCTTGGACACAATTGCGAACAACTTGGCGAATGTGAGCACCACCGGCTTTCGTGCGACTCACAACGTCTTCAGCTCTATGCTGGCGCAGAGTGGCGCGACGCCCGTCTCGGTGCTCAATCAGGATGCGAACGACTACGACCTGTTGAGTAAGACTCAACTGGATTCGTCGCAAGGTTCGCTGGTGAACACCAACAACCCCATGGACTTTGCGCTTGAGGGGCAAGGGTACTTTGCTGTGCAGACCGCTTCCGGGGTCGCGTTTACGCGAGGCGGGACTTTCCGGGTGACTGCTCAACATCAACTTGTGACGAGCGAGGGAGACCCGCTGTTGGGTCCAACGGGCCCCATTCTTCTTCCTCCGGGTCCGATTTCTGTGAGTTCAGACGGCACAATTGCGGTCAATGGCGCCACCGCCGGGCGCTTTCGCATGGTCGAGTTCCCGCCGAATGTCCAACTCGGCAGTTCTGGAAGGTCGTACTACACCGCTCCGCCATCCGCCAAGCCGGCGGCCGTTACCACTTCCACGGTTCACCAGGGAGCGCTGGAGAGCTCCAATGTGAATCCGGTCACGAGTGTCATTGAGCTCATTACCGCACAGCGCGACGTGGAGCGAATGCGCAATGTCCTGTCGCTGCTCAACGGCCAGATGGATAAAACAGCGGCTCAGGATTTGCCCCGCGTCGGTTGAGGGGCTGGCTTCTCATTCTTACCTGAAAGGTTCTTGGTGCTATGTTTCGTGCTCTTTACACCGCCGCGAGCGGAATGTCCGCGCAGCAGACCAATCTGGACAACATCGCGAACAACTTGGCAAACGCCAACACCAACGGCTTTCAGCAGCGCCAGGTGAACTTCACCGATCTGCTTTACCAGAACGAGGTGATGCCTGGAGCCGCCGCCACGCAGCAAACCACGGTGAGCTCGGGCCTGCAGCTTGGATTGGGAACTCGACCCAGCGCCACCGAAGTGATCCAAACTCAGGGTGATTTCACGACCACGGGGAATCCCCTGGACCTGGCGATCTCGGGAGCTGGATTCTTTCAGGTGCTCCTGCCGAACGGGCAGATCGGCTACACGCGGGACGGCTCGTTTACCACCAATGAGCAGGGCCAGATTGTGACCGCGAGCGGCAACCCGCTCCAACCGGCCATCACCGTGCCCCCGGATGCGCTCAGCCTGACGGTGGGAAGCGATGGAACGGTGAGCGTGACCGAGCCGGGGCAGACCGCTGCCACGCAGATTGGAACCATCCAAACGGCGCTCTTCGTGAATCCCGGCGGCCTGAACAGCTCCGGCGCCAATACCTATCTGGCGACTCAGGCGAGTGGCGAGCCAATCGTCGGAACACCCGGGAGCTCGCAGGGCCTGGGCAGTATCCAGCAAGGCATGCTGGAACAGTCGAATGTCAGCGTGATCGATCAGTTCGTTGCGATGATCCTGGCGCAGCGTTCCTATGAATCCAATTCGCGCGTCGTCAAGGCAGCCGACCAAATGCTGCAGCAGCTCAACCAGCTTGCGCAGTAGTCGAGATCAGCGAAAGTCATGCTACGAAACGGCATTCTCGGGTTCCTTGTCATGACCTGCCTGGGTGGGTGGGCGCAAGCGCACGGCGGTGCGCGCTTCCCCATCCGCGCAGCGCAGGTTGCGCAGGTGCTGTCTCGCGCCGGCATGGAAGTTACAGAGCGCCAGGTCCATCTGGGTGCCCCGATATGGTCGGCAACCCAGACACCTGCCCTGGAGGTGCTGGATGCGCAGGGTTTGGCTGCCGGAGGCCGAGTCTGGATCGAGATCGGCTGTGAGAACCGGCACGAGTGCCAGCCGTTTTACGTGAGTGTCCCGTGGAAGGGGCCTGTTCCATTGGCAGGCAAGCGAGCTCACGTGGAGAGCCCAGTGCACTCGGCCTCCTATGTGCCGCCCGTGATTCGACTCGGTGATCATGCCACTCTGGTCGTGGATAGTCCCGGCTTGCACATGGAGATTGCGGTGGTCGCTCTACAGAATGGTGCGGTTGGCCAGGTCATCCGCCTGGCGACCCCAGACAGAAAGCAGTTCTACCAGGGGCAGGTGGTGAATCAAGTCACGTTGAAGGGAAGCTTTTAGCCTATGCGCCACGGCCTTTCGTCCCTTCACGTCTGCGTGCTGGTGCTTGGTGTTCTAGCGCCTTTGCAGATGTACGCCAAAGCGAAAAAGAAGGATTCGCAGCAGCTTCGCGCCGATTACATTGCTCGTATCGAACAGGGCTATGTCGTATCTCCGGAGAGCCACACCACGGGGAGTCTATGGATGGACCATGCTCCCCTGGGCGACATTTCCAGTGATTACAAGGCGCATCTGCTCAACGACACCGTCAACATTCAGGTGGCCGTGCAGACCACGGCGGCGCAGTCGGGAACAGTGGATAGCGAGAGGAGTTTCTCCACCAACTCCGCGCTCACCGGGCTATTTGGCAAGACTCCCGCATCGACCAATCCGCTGCTCTCCGGGCAGTCGGCCTCGGTGCTCAAAGGGCAGGGGGCCGCGGCATCCAACACCACCTTTACGACCAGCCTCACCGCCAACGTGGTTGCGGTTTTGCCGAATGGCAACATGATCATCGAGGCGCAGCGCAATATCTTCATGAATAACCAGCACGAAGATCTGATCGTGCGGGGGATGATCCGTCCAGGCGACATTGGGCCCGGCAATGTCGTGCCATCGAGCGCGCTGAGTGATCTGGAGATTGAGATGAAGGGCAAGGGCATCATAGCGGACGGCGTTCGTCCTCCCAATCGGCTGACGCGAGCATTGTTATGGCTTTTCAATTTCTAGGAATGACAAATTACCGGCTCTCCATTAGCACCGCGGTGATGGCGTGCCTCTTCGGGCTGGCGTCGAGCTGGCGCGCAGAGGCGGCTCCGCTCGATACCTCGCAGCCATCGCCCCCGGCGCATAAGGTGTTCTTGCGCGACATCACGCAGATCGAGGGCGTTCGCGACAACCAGCTCGTGGGGTACGGACTGGTGGTTGGATTGAATCGCACCGGCGACAGCCAGCAGACGTTCTTCACCGTGCAGACGCTGGCCAACAGTTTGCAGCGCATGGGCGTGCAGATTACTCCGGGCATTGTCATGGTACGGGACGTGGCGGCTGTCTTTGTTACGGCTACTCTGCCACCCTTTGCCCGTCCCGGTATGAAAGTGGACATTACGGCGTCAGCGGTTGGCGACGCGACCAGCCTGGCAGGAGGTGTGTTGCTGCTGACCGCGCTGCGGGCATCCAACGGCCAGGTTTATGCCGAAGCCCAGGGGCCGCTGGTGATTGGCGGCTACTCCGAGCAAATGAATGGAAACATTCAGGCCGTCAACCACACCACGGTAGGCAGGATCGCGGAAGGGGCTACGGTGGAGCGGGATGCGGCTGTGGATCTCAGCCAGTTCCACACGCTCTCTTTCCTGCTGCAGAATGCCGATTACACGGCGGCCACCGACGTAGCCAAGGTGATCAACCAGGCGTTTGCAAAAAAAGTGGCTACGGCTTTGGATAGCCGCTGCATCGATGTCAATGTAGCCG
The DNA here is from genome assembly GCA_027449545.1 of Acidobacteriaceae bacterium. Classification (GTDB taxonomy): domain Bacteria; phylum Acidobacteriota; class Terriglobia; order Terriglobales; family Acidobacteriaceae; genus Telmatobacter. The sequence goes on from DAIDLI010000213.1 coordinate 35,745, forward strand.
CCACCGGGATGGCTTCTATTCCGGGGCTCATCGCGCGCGTGCAGGGGCTCGAAATCAATTTCCAGCCACCGGCACGCGTGGTCATCAACGAGCGTACGGGAACGGTGGTCATGGGAGGAGATGTGCGGCTCTCCGCAGTTTCGATCATCCACGGAAATCTCTCCGTGAATGTCGTGACGGTTCCGCTTGTATCCCAGCCGCCCCCGTTCTCCAACGGAACGACCACGACGGTGAATCAGACGACCGTCAACATTACCGATGCGCCGGCAAAATCCATTCGTCTGGCGGCTGGAGCGAACATCGACGAGCTGATCCGCAGCCTTCACGCGGTGGGCGCCACGGCGCACGACGTGATTGCCATTCTGGAGGCCATCAAGGCGGCCGGAGGTCTGCAAGCAGACGTGGAGGTGATCTAAATGAATATTCCGGCGCTTTCCCAGCCTCTGCATCAACCGGGCCATGCGATAGGGAAGGATACGGCAGCTTCAAGCGCCACGTCAGCCGCAGACGATCGCAAGATCGACAAATCCTCCAAGGACTTTGAGGCGCTGCTCCTGACCCAGTGGCTGGAGAAGGCGTACCAGAGTTTCGGTGCGCTTCCGGGAGGTGACGAGGGCGATGAACTGAGCTCCGGGAGCCAGCAGTTCCAGGGCATTGCGATGCAGGGATTGGCCACCGCAATCGCCGAGGGCGGCGGAATCGGCATCGCGAAGATCATGGCAGGCGCGTTGCACAAGGCGCGGCATGGCAAGGACGTTCCGGATCCGGCCAAGTCAATTTCACCCCTGGGGCCCGATATTTCTCCGGCCAGCATTGAAATCAACAGCCCGGATGGCCGATAGAAGGAAGGCTGAAATAGGAGGATGGCATGAAGATCGATCTCAACAATTCTGCCCAGTTGCCGGCAAACGACTGGTCTGCTCAAAAGGCCCATCCATCCAATGGGTTGGCGTCTCAAGGGCTTGCGGAAGATCGCGTGACGCTTAGCTCCCTTGACGGCACGGCGGCGGCGCTCGCGGCCCGCGCCATGAGCACCCCACAGATCCGGCAGGACAAGGTCGGCGCTCTGCGCCAGGCAATCAGCAACGGTTCCTATCAGCTCGATCCAGCCAAGATCGCTCACGCTATCTCGGCGGACGAGAGCCACTAGAGGCCGCCTTGCATTCAGCGGCGAGCTTTTCAGGCATCCCGTCCCAGGCTGCATCCGCTGCCGATCAAAATGCCGCCTACGTGGCCAAGCTGCGCGCACTAGCCGCCGAGATCTCTCTGGCCATCGAGGCGATCGCTGCCAACCAGCCTGCGGCTCTCCTGGAAAGCACCCGCCGCCAGGAGGTTCTCTCCGCGGAACTGGCAGCATTTTGCGAAGCCCTCGGCGCCGTGCGTGCCTCGGGTTTTGCACTCAGCCCTGCCCGGGTAGCGGAGATGCGCAATGCAGAACGGTCGCTCCGCGATGCTCTCGATTGCTATGCCGTCCTGGTGCAGCGCTCCGGAAGGTCGTTGGCGATGCTGGCAAGACTGCATAGCAGCTACGCGGCGTCCTATCCGGGAACGGCGCAAGCCAATCGGACGCCCAGGACCTGGTCCTGTGAGGGATGACGCATGTCTCTGACCAGCTCTCTGTCCATTGCCGCGCAGTCGCTGTCCAATGCCACTGCGGTGCTGCAGTCCATCAATAACAACATTTCCAACGCCAATACGCCGGGATACAGCCGCGAGGTGGCGCAGTTCCAGTCCGCCCCCACCGATCCGGGTGCCGGCCCACAGCCGGGCAATGGAGCGGTTCTCCAGGGCTTTCAGAGCATTCGCGACGAACTGCTTCAGACCCAGATCCAGAATGAGACGCAGGCGCAGGGGCAGGCCAATGCGGAGCTCACGTCTTTGCAGCAGATTCAACCGCTGTTTACGACGTCAACCGGCGACATTGGCACGGAGATGTCGAACTTCTTCACCAGCATGTCGTCCCTCTCGGCCGAACCGGATAATAGCGCCGCTCGCCAGGCGGTGATGACCGCCGGGCAGAATCTCACCTATGCGTTCAACACTGTCTCGCAGCATCTTACCCAGCTCCAGTCGGGCCTTAACACGCAGGTCACGCAGGATGTGAGCCAGATCAATCAGATCACGGCGCAGATCGCAGTCTTGAATCCCCAGATCGCCGCTCTCCAAGCCCAGGGCAAAGACGCCGGAAGCTTGCAGGACCAGCGCGATCAACTGGTGGTGCAGCTTTCAGGTCTGGCGGGAGTCTCCGTCACCAACACGGAAAGCGGAATCACGGTCAGCATCGGGGATGGAACGCCGCTGGTCGTTGGCTCCAAGAGCTTCGCTCTGCAAAGCCGGGCAGGCACCGCGGGGATGCAGCAGATCCTCGATGCCAGCGGCAATGTTATCGATCCTTCGCCCCAGGGAGGTGATCTCGGTGGCACCTTGCAGGCCCGCGATCAATCCATTCCGGCGGTCCTCAATGGCCTCGATACCCTGGCCTATCAGTTCGCCACTGCTTTCAATGCTGCGCAAGCGAGCGGCTACGACCAAAACGGCAATCCGGGCCAGCCGTTCTTCAACGTTCTGTCTACGCCGTCCGGAGCGGCGGGCAGCATCAGCGTTGCCATCTCCGACCCTGCATTGATCGCCGCGAGTTCCGATGGTTCGCCGGGAAGCAACGGCAACGTCGCGAATCTTACCGCCGTTCAGACCACGGTTCTGCCTTCCGGCCAGACGCCCACGGATGCCTATGCCGGTCTGGTGTTCCAGGTGGGGTCGATGGCGGCTGAAGCGAACACCCAGTCAAGTGCCACCGCCGCCAGCCTGCGGCAACTGAATGACCAGTTAAATTCCGTTTCCGGTGTCTCGGTCGACCAGGAGACAACCAATCTCATTACCTACCAGCAGGCCTACGAGGCCGCTGCTCGGGTTATCACCACCGTCCAGTCGCTCTTTCAGGTGACGATGTCGATGGGAACGGCCGCTGCCGCATAGCAGTTGGATCTTGTGTGAGAGGGAGATGCCGTGCGCGTAACCACGATGATGCCCGACGTGCAGTATGAAATGCAGCAGGCGCAGCAGGCGCTGGCCACCGCGACTCAGCAACTCTCTACCGGTCTGCGCGTGAATCAGCCCTCCGACGATCCTGCCGCCGCCGCTGAAATGGTGCAGTCTCTCGCTTCATCGGCGCGTGTGGATCAATATACGAGCAATATCACCGCGGCTCTTTCCCAGATGCAAACCGCCGATTCGGCGATCGCTTCCATGGTTTCGTACATGAACCGGGCCATCACCATCGGAACGGCGAGCGCCAACCAAATTGAATCCGCGGGAGACCAGCAAGCGGCGGCCAATGAAGTAGCCGGCATTTTGTCCGGGGTTGTGGCGCTCGGTAATACGAATTTCCAGGGCCGCTTTGTCTTTGGCGGTTCCGAAACTTCCATCAATCCGTTCGCGCCTGCCAGTACCAGCTATACATTGGCGGCGGGATCGGGGCCGGTTTCGGCCTCCACCGCACTGACCGCAGGCTCCCTTACCACAATCAGCGACGCATCCACAGGAAAGACCTTCACGTTCAAAGCCGCAGCGGGCGATACCATCGCAACGCTTCAGTCCGCCATCGCCAGCGCAGCTTCGTCCGGGACGCTCAACTCCACCCTGACGGCTACGATCAATGCTTCCGGTCAACTGGAAATTTCCACTAGCAGCGCCAACGCAGGTGTAGTGGTCACGTCAACCGATCCCACGCTTACGGCGAGCGCAGTGACTGGAACCGCTGTGGCCAATAGCTATGCCTACGTGGGCAATAGCACGGTGAACCAGGTGCAAGTCGGCGATCCCACGCTGATCGATGCCAATATTCCTGGCGATCAGCTCCTGGGTTCGGGAACGGGCGTTCTGTCTTCGCTGAGCGGTCTTATCTCGGCTCTTCAGAGCGGATCCACGAGCCAGATCACTACCGCAACCTCTGCGGTTTCCGCGGCGCTCACCAAGCTCGACCAGACCCGCGTCCCGCTGGACAACAATATGAACCGGCTCAACGCGCAGGAATCGTTTCTCAATCAGGAGAAGCTTTCGCTTAGCAGCCGTCAGAATTCGCTCGTTGGCATCAGCACGGCCGAGGCAGCCACTAATCTGTCCCAGGCTGAGCTCACGAACAATACGGTCTTGGCTGCAGCCGCAAAAGTATTGCCGCAGACCCTCCTCGATTACCTGAAATAACATCGGATGCCTCCCTCTTGTTCGGTTCCGCGCCCGCTCTGTTCTTCTCTGCGTTGGGCCGTCCTGCGCCCGGCATGGAATCGCGCGGCGATGCGGATTCTGCAATGCCGTGCGTGTGTGCTTCTCTTCGCAAGCGCGCCGGATCTTCCAACTTTCTTCTCACCCAGATTGAAATCCTCTGGGGGACAGGTCGATAGAGTGTCTGCCCGAAACGACCTCCTTCTCGGAAACAGGAGCCTCGAAGCAGGCCCGACAAACGCAGCCGAGTGCAGGCGTACGTTGGCAAAGCAAAGGAGCTTGACACTATGTCACTGTCTATTCTGAACAACATCTCCTCCCTGACGGCGGAGAATGCGCTGTCCAACACGCAGGCCTCTCTGCAGAAGACCCTCACTCAACTGTCTACGGGCCTGCGCATCAACTCCGGCGCGGACGATGCTGCCGGCCTCTCCATCGCCAACGGGCTGCAAGCCAACATCGCGGCTCTCACCCAGTCCCAGCTCAACGCCTCTAACGGCATCGGTTTGTTTCAGACCGCCGACGGCGCGCTGTCGCAGGTGACCTCGTTGCTCAACCGCGCGGTTACGCTGGCCACCGAGGCCTCCAACTCCACGCTGAACACCTCGGGGAGCCAGGCACAGGCGCTGGACACGGAGTTCCAGTCCATTCTGAGCACCGTCAATACCATCGGCAGCACGACCGAGTTCAACGGTCAGTCGGTGTTCACCAACTCCTCAGTCTCGATCGCTATGTCGGATGGAACTTCGACCGGCAACATGACGGTTTCGAAGACGATCGGTGCGTTGACCACGGGCGGCCTGGGCCTGGGGAACGGTACCAGCCTGGGCACGGCGACGTTGAGCGCCTCCGGTGCGCCTGCGAACGGCGACACAGTTACGGTGGGCGGCACAACCTACAAGTTCGTCACTTCTGTTGCCGGTGACACAACCGCGAATGACGTGCAAATCGGAGGCACCGCGGCCGCCAGCTTGCAGAACTTGGCCGACGCAGTGAACGGCGTGTCGAGCGGCGCGGGCAGCGAATATACCTCCACCACCAATGCCAATGCCAATGTGAACGCTCTGGCTGTGCAAGGGACAGACCTCACGTTCCAGGCGAAGAACTCGAGCGTCTCCGGCGCCCTCGCGAGCGTCACCGTGACGCCCGCAGGAGCCACCTCGACCCTCTCGTTTATCAACAACGAAACGACCCTGTCGGCAGGCAACGGCGGAACCGTCAACCTGCTGACCACCACTGCGGCGGCCTCTGCCCTGACGGCTCTTACCACTGCAATCAGCACCATTGCCGGCCAGCGGGGCACGGTGGGCGCGGCCGTCAACCAACTGCAGTCGGCCTCCAACATCATGAACACGCAGGTGCAGAACCTGCAGGGCGCGGAAAACAGCGTCATGAACGCCGACATCGGCAAGACCGTCGCCAACATGACCCAGTACAACGTGCTGCAGTCCACCGGTATGTCGGCCCTGCAGCAGTCCAACCAGGCGCAGCAGGCGGTTCTGAAGCTGCTCCAGTAGTAGCTGGCCTGCTGAATAACTCAAGCGGGGGCACGGAATATCACCGTGCCTCCGCTTTGACCTAACCGCTCCCTCCGGAGTACGAAGCGGGGGTGCTGGGGGCGGTTCTTCATTCCGCAGGAAAGGCAAGAGCGATGAGTTCCACTTCCGTCATCAACTCTCTTCTTTCGTCGTCCTCCGCGAACGTAAATTCGGCGATTGACCTCAGCAATATTCTGGCATCCGCGTCGGGATCGAGCACCCCTGGAATCGACGTCACCGCCGCGGTCAATGCAGCGTTGTATGCCGACCGGGCAACGGAAAGAGTCTGGCAATCCGATCAGGCAACCCTGACCAGCCAGATGTCCGCCGTGAGTTCCATCGAGACGGCCACCCAGGCGCTGCAGAACGACATGGAGAGCCTGAACAGCCTGGCTGGTCCATTTGCCGCGCGCACGGTAAGTTCTTCGAATAGCAATGTGGTCACGGGCTCCGCAGCGGCCGGCACGACCTCTGGCGTTCATACCGTCGTTGTGAACAGCCTGGCCACCTACGGCTCCTGGTATTCCGATCTGGCTTCCAGTGCGACCGCGACCCTGCCCACCTCATCGATGACGATCACCTCCGCGTCCGGGGCAACCGCGACCTTCGCTCTGGGCAACGGCAATGCGGGCGACAATCTCAACGATCTGGCCACCGCCATCAATGCCAATACGAGCCTGGGCGTCACCGCCAGTGTGATGACGGATTCCACCGGCTCGCGGCTGGCCATCGTTTCCAACTCCCTGGGCACGGCCAATGACTTCAACATTACGTCGCCCAACTACACCGGCACCTCCTGGACCTCGTCGGAGATGCCGACCGGCTCTACGCTGGGAGCCAATACCATCACGCTCTCCAATGCCGCCGGCGCGAACCTCTCGATCACCTCGACTTCCGGTGAAACCTACGCGCAGTTTGCCACCCAGATCAACAACGCGGTGAGCTCGTACAACGCTACCGCAACGGCAAATGGGACCGCTACGCTGAACGTCAATGCCACGGCAGGCAGCACCTCCTCTGGAACGAACCTCAATATCGCGAGTACCGATGGCAGCGCTTTCACCATCAATCAGCCTGCCTTCGGTTTCACGCAGGCTAACGCGGCCACTGATGCGACCCTGACCGTCGATGGCGTGCCTGTGGATAGCGCCTCGAACACCGTGACAGGAGCAATTCCAGGAGTGACGCTCAGCCTGGTTGGGACCAGCGTGGGAACGCCGGTCACGCTCACCGTGGCCCCGGATGCCACGCAGATCTCCGGCGCGATCAATCAGTTCGTGACGGACTACAACTCTGCCATTAACTTGGTGAACCAGCAGTTTGCCGTTACCAGCGGCACCGATTCCTCTGGAAATCCAACCGCCAGCCAGGGCGCGCTAGGCTCTGATCCCACCTTCGCCAACCTGCAAGCCACGCTGGAGCAGGCACTGAACTATGTCTATACGCCATCTTCTGGAACAACCACGGTCTCCAGTCTCCGCGATCTGGGCATCACGGTTGGGAATGATGGAACGCTCTCCGTGGATAACGGCACGCTGGACACGGCTTTGGCAACCAACCCCACCGACGTCCAGAACTTCTTTGAGGGTTCGGCGCTCAATGGTTTTGCCAACAACCTCTACACCGCCTTGAATGGCTTTACCTCGCCCGGCAACGGAGCTTTCCAGGTGGATCTGCAGAGCATGCAATCGCAGTGCAACGACTACACCTCGCAGATCAACGACTTCGAGGCGAACTATATTGCTGGGCAACAGGCGATTCTAACCGCTGAATTCAGCACCGCCGAGCAGGCGCTGCAGACCTTGCCCGAACAGATGCAGCAGCTCAACGCCGAGCTCGGCTTTAACAACAACCCGCTGGGAGGCTGATGTGGTAACGCGGATGAACAGAGCAAGAACCTATCGCGACTGTGCTGTTGCCGGGGCGACTCCGATTGGCCTGCTGGTCGCATTGTTCGACCGCCTGGCGAGCGACTTTCGCAATGCGGCCGACGCCATTCGCTGCGGCGACATCGAAGCCCGTTGCCGCGAAACCAATCACGCGTTCCTGATTCTCGGGCAGTTGGACAGCTGGGTCGATCTCGAAAACGGAGGCGATTCGGCGCGCCAGATCGCGGCGTTTTACGCGCAACTGCGTTCCGCCGTGGTTCAAGCCTCTACCCAGCAATCGGCCGCCATCCTGGACGGCGCGATCGAGAGCGTTCTGAATGTTCGCAGCAAATGGCAGGAACTCGATCGGGTCGCCGATGCTCCAGCCCTGCAAGCGACTCCGATGATTGCGGCCGGAGAAGTGCCTTACTCGGAAAGGCCGTCTTTGTCCCTAACTGCATAACCCATGGTCCGGTGCATGGAAGGAAAGCTTCCCCGCGAGCAAATTCACAGTGAAGTTGGCATGGAGCGAACAACAATGGACATCCTCCTGGTTGATGACAGTCGAACGATGCGCGTGATTCTGCAGCGCGCAATTCGCCAGGCCGGTTACCGGTCCCTCGATGTAGCGGAAGCTGAAAACGGAGCCCAGGCAATCAACGCTTTGCGGGGCAAGAGCCCCAAGCTTGTGCTCTCTGACTGGAACATGCCGGAGATGTCGGGGCTGGATTTTCTGAAGCAGCTGCGCTCGGAGCAGAACCAGGTTCCGTTCGGTTTTGTGACTTCGGAGACTTCGCCGGACATGCGCAAGCTGGCCATGCAGGCCGGGGCCACTTTCATGCTGAGCAAGCCGTTCACGCCTGATGATATTCAGGATGCGCTCGCGCCGATCCTGGGCTGAGAGGACACCATGGCGGAACCAACTGCATTCGCGCTCTCACGCCACTTCACCAGCCTGATCAATCGCGAAGTCGCCTTTGCCCAATCCACTGCCGCGCTTGAGACCAAAACGCCCAAGGTGTTCGGCGTCTACGTGGTTTTCCCCGAGCAAACGGCGCTGGTGGTCAAGGCAGATCTCTCGCTGCTCGGCTCCTTCGCCGGCGCGCTCATCGGCTTGCCGGACGCAGAAGTAAAACAGCGGGTGAGTTCTGCTGCAATTGACGAGCTCTTGCGGGATCCGGTTCAGGAAGTGCTCAATGTCGCGTCGGCAGTGGTTTCCAGTGTGGGCAGAGCCGTTTTCAAATCGATGACCATGAACCCCATCTATCTGCACCCGGACGCCGAGAAGGCTCTCAATCATCCTTTGCATCGCAGCTATTTTACGGTCCGGATCAACGGTTATCAGGGGGGCAGATTCTGCGTGTTTGAATAGGCAGCATTTCGGCAGCCATCGATGCGTATCAACGACCGGCACGGTGACAGCTGAAGGCACTGGAACAGGGCGGTTACCGGAAGCTCTAGCGAGCGAACACCACGGTCGTAACCAGAAGGCTCGGGGCAGAAGAACCTCAATCGAAGCGACACTTCACCTTGATCGGACGCTCGCATGTTGACGATTTTCGGAATTCTGCTGGTCTTCATCTGCATCATCACCGGCTTTCTCATGGAGAAGGGAAAGATCGGGGTGCTCTTGCAGCCGGCGGAGGTGGTCATCATCGCGGGCGCGGCGCTCGGAACCTTGCTTGCCGCCAATCCCCTGTATCTTCTCAAGCGGATTCTGGCCCGCCTCACAGCGGTCTTCAAGGGAACACAATATCCGCGGCAGCGATACCTGGATACGCTCAAGATGCTCTTCGATATTCTGGCCCGCTCCCGAAGAGAGGGCACTATCGCCATTGAGTCGGACGTGGAGGAACCGGAGAAGAGCGCGATCTTTTCGCGCTATCCGCAGTTTCTGGCGGACGAGCACGCACGCTGCTTCGTTTGCGACACGCTGCGCATGGCGATTACGGGAGGGGTGAGTTCCCTGGATGTCGATCAGATGATGGAGCTGGATATGGAAATCCATCATCAGTCAGCGCAGCAGTCGATCTCGGCCTTGCACACCATGGCCGACGCGCTGCCCGGCTTGGGAATTGTCGCCGCGGTGCTCGGGGTTGTGGTGACGATGGGCGCGCTGGGAGGTCCGCCCGAAGAGATCGGGCGCAAGGTCGCAGCCGCTCTGGTCGGCACTTTTCTGGGCATTCTGCTGTGCTACGGCGTCGTTGGGCCACTCGCCGCCAATGTCTCCAAAACGGTTGAAGAGGAGCATTGCTACTATCACGTTCTCCGGGTGGTTCTCATCGCCTTCATCAAAGGCACCTCGCCGATCATGGCGGTGGAGATGGGCAGGCGGGCCGTGCCCGAGCAGTGCCGCCCGAGCTTTGGGGAGCTGGAAAAGATTTGCCGGCAAAAGGTCGTCGAAGTGCCGGCCGTGGAAAGTGCAAGCGCCTAGCGCGGCGGAGCCATGGAACCCGAATCGATCCGCATCGTCCGCAAGAAATCGCTGACACATCAGCCCCACGGCGGCGCGTGGAAGGTCGCCTATGCCGATTTTGTGACCGCGCTCATGTCGTTGTTCATCGTGCTTTGGCTGATGAACAGCAGCCGTCCCATCCAGGAGGCGGTGGGTGGGTATTTCCGCGATCCGTACGGTGTCGCGCGCAAGCCCACCACCGGCCGTGGCCCCGGAGAGCGCATTCTGACGCCGAAGGAAAATCTCGCCCGGCTCAAGCAGAAGCTACTCAACGATCTGGCGTCGCTGCCGGAGTTTCCCAAGCTGAAGAACCAGATTGAGATCACGGTGACCGAAGAGGGCCTGCGCATCGAACTCATTGAGAATGCCAAGGGCACATTCTTTGAGAACGGAAAGTCGCAGCCGACGGAAGCGCTGGTCGCCGTTCTCAAAGTGCTTGCGCCCGAGGCCGGCAAATTGCCCAATCCCGTCTCCATTGAGGGGCACACGGATGCCAAGCCCTTTTCCAATGCGCACATTTACAGCAACTGGGAGTTATCCAGTGACCGCGCCAATGCCGCGCGCCGCTTGATGGAAGCATCGGGATTGCACGCCGGGCAGGTGGTGGCGGTGCGCGGCTACGCGGACCGCAGGTTGCGCGATCCCAAGCACCCCTTCAATCCCTCCAACCGGCGCGTCTCGATCCTGATTCAATATCTCCCCGATAACGTGAAGCAGACCACGGGACAGGTGCCCACGTCCGTCCGCCGCTAGCAGCAAGAATCGCCAGGGCTCTACTCGTCCCTCGCATTCAACGGCTGTTGGCGATCCTCACCAGAACCACGCCGTGCTCCGGCACTTCGGCGGAAAAGTTCCGGTGAAAGGTCCCCAGGTTCTTTCGCTGCCACAGATCGCGAACGGAGGCGTTCTCGTGCAGGCCTATCTTCGAGAAATCGACCGCGATGTGAACATTGCCCTGCTCGCGATTGAAGAGGCCCACCGCCCTGCTGCCGTCCTTGAGCGGCTTCACCATCACCACAATCGGCCCTTGCTCCATCGCGATATGCCCTTGCCGCCCCAGCTCATCCTGATCGATGGCGATCACCTCCGGATTGGTCAAAGCGGACAGCGTCTCGGGTCTCATCTGAGTGAGATCGTTTCCTGCAATCAGCGGCGCTGCCAGCAGGCTCCACAGACTCATCTGCATCCTGTATTCCTTCGCGCTCATGCCGCCGTTGCCAATCTCGAGCATGTCGGGATCGTTCCAGTGCCCGGGGCGCGCAAACCTCTCCAACCCTTCCTGCCCAAACCCCACCGCCAGCATGCGCGCGTAGTTGTCCTGGATGTCTCCGGTGGTACGCCACAGATTGGCGCCTTCTTGAGCGGCATAGAGCCACACTGCGCCGCGCCCGTGGATGCTGTAGACGATGGGTCTTCCGGTTGCGGCCAGAGCGGCGCTCATCTTGCGGATCGCGAGCGGATACTGGTCCTGCTGATACACCGTGCCGGCTGTGCACCAGTCGTATTTCAGGTAGTCCATGCCCCAGGCCGCGAACATCTTCGCATCCTGCCGTTCGTGCTTGTAACTGCCCTCAAAGTTGCCGCAGGACTTCGGACCGGGAGACGAGTAGATGCCGATCTTGAGCCCCTTGCTGTGCACGTAGTCTGCGAGCGCCTTCATGTCCGGGAAGTTGCGGTTGGGGTGCAGAACCCCGCTCGCGTCCCTTTGTCCCTCCCAGCCCTCATCGATGTTGATGTACTCATAGCCGGCGGCCTTCATCCCGCTTGCCACCATCGCGTCTGCCTGGGCGCGGATCAGCTTGTCGCTGATGTGAGGCCCGAAGCGGTTCCAGCTATTCCATCCCATCGGCGGCGTCATGGCCAGGGTTGTCTTCGAAGGGGCCGTGCTCGGCCCCCGCACAGCTTGCGCAGCGGCCGAGATGGCAAACAGGACCAGCACAGAGGAAATCAGCATCTTCCGCATTCAGAGAGCTCCCATTGGATGACAGGCCTTGCCTCCCGATTCTAGCGGCTGGGAGATCTCCTGGGTCCGGCAGTGCGCCTCGCCAAAAAATTGTGGGGGCCGTGAGGCCCCCACTCCAGCCGGTCAGTGGACCGGCGCTACGTTTGTGCAGCTCCCGGGTTCCGTTCTCGCTTGCGCTCGGAGTTCACCCGGGGTTCCTGTTGCACGTGCTGCTGCTGCTGCGCTCCTACTGGAGCCTGTTGCCTAACTGCATCCTGACGTGCTGCCGCAGCTCATGCAGCGGTAGCAGCTTCCGTTGCGGACCATGATGGCGCCGCAGGTGGAGCAGCTCGGGGCGTCGCCCATCTCGTACATGTCGCGCATGGCGTCGGCCGCATGGTAGAGGCCGCGGTCCTTCAGCTCCGGCAGTTCCTGCTGCGCGGCAGACGAAGTAGACAGCGGGGACTCGGGAGCGATGCCGCCGCCGCCCGTGTTGCTGATTCCGCTGCCGGCGCTCATCCGCTTGGTGAGCCGCTGCGGATTCTCCTGCCCCGCCGCCTGCTCCTCCTCTTCGAGGATGCTGGGCGAGGCGGGAAGCTGCGGCGCCTGCGGCGCGAAGCCGGCGAAGAGCGTGAGCTGCTCGCCCGACAGGAAGCGCAGATGCAGCCAGCGGAAGATGTAGTCCATCAGGCTCTTCGCGTAGCCGATCTGCTCGTTCTGGGTCCAGCCGCTGGGCTCAAAGCGGGTGTGCGCAAACTTCTCGCAGAGGATCTTAAGCGGCACGCCATGCTGGAGGGCGAGCGACACCGAGGTGGCGAAGGCGTCCATCAGGCCGGAGACCGTCGAGCCCTCCTTGGCCATCTTGATGAAGATCTCGCCGGGCTGGCCGTTGGCGTAGAGGCCTACGGTGATGTAGCCCTCGTGTCCGGCGATGGAGAACTTGTGCGTGATGGACGCACGCTCCTCCAGGAGCCGGTGCCGTACCGCGCGTGGCGGTCCGCTGCGGTCCTGCTCTTCTTCCTGGGTGGGCTGCACCGCGCCCTGGGCATGGATGGCCGATACCGTCCCGCCCCGGGTGATCTCCTCGAGCGCGTTCTGGAAGGCCAGCGCCGCCACGGCGAGCTGCTTGGCCGAGACTTCAACCTTGTCGCCCGCGCCCAGCGCCTTCAGGTCGGCATCGGCCACCGTCTTTTCCGCCGCCATGTGCGCGAGCACCCGCCCGCCCACAGCATCCAGCGCCGAAGCTTCGTGCTTGCTGTCCACGCTGGTGTTCAGCGGCTGCGTGCCCTTGGAGCCGTCGCGGTAGATGGCCACGGCCTTGATGCCGCGACGCCAGCTCTCCGCGTAGGCCTCGGCGATGTCTTCGACGTTGGCCTCATGGGGCAGGTTCACGGTCTTGGAGATGGCGCCGGAGAGGAACGGCTGGGTGGCGGCCATCATCTTGATGTGGCCCATGTAATGGATGGAGCGCGTGCCCTTGGCCGGCTTGAAGGAGCAGTCGAAGACCGCTAGGTGCTCCGGCTTGATGCCCGGGGCGCCTTCAATGGTGCCCGTTGCGTCGATGTAGCTGACGATGGCATTCACCTCATCGGCGGAGTAGCCCAGCTTGAAGAGCGCGGCGGGCACGGTGTTGTTGACGATCTTGATCATGCCGCCGCCGACCAGCTTCTTGTACTTGACCAGCGCCAGATCGGGCTCGATGCCGGTGGTGTCGCAGTCCATCATGAAGCCGATGGTGCCGGTGGGAGCCAGCACGGTGACCTGCGAGTTGCGGTAGCCGTGGCGCTCGCCCTGGAGCAGGGCCATGTCCCAGCACTCGCGGCTGGCGTCGATCAGCAGCTCAAGCTGCGGCACCACAAAGGGCTCGCCGGAGTGGCGCGACTTGCCGATGTTGTTGACTTCGGCGCGGTGCATGCGGATCACGTCGAGGAAGGGCTCCCGGTTGACGTAGAAGCCCGGGCAGGCGCCGCCTTCGCGCTCCACCTGCGCGGTGAGCGGCGTGGCCGAGCCCAGCGGCGGGCAGGTGGCGGCGATAATGGCCGATTGCAGATAGGCCTGGCCGCACATGATCGCGGTCAGCGAGGCAGCCACGTCGCGGCCGGCCTCGGAGTCGTAGGGCAGGCCAAAGGCCATCAGCAGCGCGCCCAGGTTGGCGTAACCCAGGCCGAGTGGCCGGTAGTCGTGCGAGTTGCGCGCGATCGACTCGGTGGGGTAGCCGGAGTTGTCCACCAGGATCTCCATGGCCGTGATCATCACCGAGATGGCATGCCGGTACGACGGAATATCGAAGTTGCCCGCCGGGTTGACGAACTTGAGCAGGTTGAAGCTGGCCAGGTTGCAGGCGGAGTTGTCCAGGAACATGTACTCCGAGCAGGGATTCGACGCGTTAATGCGGGCGGTGTTCTTGCTGGTGTGCCACTTGTTGATGGTGTCGTCGAACTGCATGCCCGGGTCGCCGCACTGCCAGGTGGCCTCGGAGATCTTGTGCATGATCTCGCGCGCCTTGTACTGCTTCACCGGCGTGCGGTCCTTCACCGTTTTCGTCCAGAAGTCGCCGTCGCTCTCGTAGGCGCGCATGAACTCGTCGGAGACCCGCACCGAGTTGTTGGCGTTCTGGAAGAAGATGGACGAGTAGGCCTCGGAGTCGGGCCCGGAGCCGTCGTAGCCGGCCTTGATGAGCGCGAAGGCCTTGGCCTCTTCCTTGGCCTTGCACTCGATGAAGTCGACGATGTCCGGATGGTCGACGTTGAGGATGACCATCTTGGCGGCGCGGCGGGTCTTGCCGCCGGACTTGATGACCCCCGCGAAGGCGTCGAAGCCGCGCATGAAGCTCAACGGGCCGCTGGCCGTGCCGCCGCCCGACAGCAGCTCCATGGAGCCGCGGATGGCCGACAGGTTGGTGCCGGTGCCAGAGCCCCACTTGAACAGCATGCCCTCGGTCTTGGCCAGGGTCAGGATGGAGTCCAGCGAGTCATCGACGGCGTTGATGAAGCACGCCGAGCATTGCGGATTCTTGTATCCGGTGGCGGAGTAGCGCACGCCTCCGGTGGCCGGGTCCCAGTGCCAGTTCTGGCCGTCGGCCTCCGGCTCCAGCCGGTCGCAGCCCACGTTGAACCACACCGGCGAGTTGAAGGCCACGCGCTGAGTGAGCAGCATGGCGGCGAGTTCGTCGTGGAAGATCTCGGCCTCGTCGGCGCTGGCGAAGTAGCCGCCGCGGATGCCCCAGTCGCGCACCGTCTCGGCCACGCGGGAGACGAGCATGCGCACGCCGGTTTCCCGCTCGGAGGTGCCGAGCTGACCGTGCAGGTACTTGGAGGCAACGATATTGGTAGCCGTCATCGACCACTCGGTGGGAACCTCGACGTCCCGCTGCTCGAAGATGACGTTGCCCTTGGTATCGGTAATGGAGGCGGTACGCCGCTCCCATTGCACCAGGTCGTAGGGGGAAACGCCGTCCACGGAAAAACGGCGGGAGAAGGCCAAACCCTTATGGGAGGAGGGCGCCTGGGCACGTTCGGCGGAGGTGTGCATCTGGGTTTCGCTCATATAGATCCTCTTGGTCAGCAATTTTTGGCGAAAACGCCTGAGCCTCCCAAGGCATGGGCCCGGAAGGGATAAAGCCGGAAGCAACAAAAAGCTACGGAACCGGGGTTGAGAAAGAAGCCTTGAAAATCAGCCTCGAATATGAGCTTCGAGCGGCTCGCCGGAACTTCCACCGGGCTGTGTTCATGAAGGCCAGATTACAGCCGCAGATGAAAAAATACCGCTGTAGCTGGTGCATGTCAACACCAAACCACAATATCTAGTATTTTGATGGCAAAAAGAGCATCCCGATGCGCAATATGGGAGGAACCGCTGTGGAAACCCTCCAAAAGCCGCTCCGGATGCGGGGTCCGGTTGGAGGGAAGCGGCTCGATCGCGCCGCAGAGCTCCGCCGGATCCTCTCCGGCCTTTTTAAGGCTAGCCCCGTCCAGGCGTGCCCACAAGGCGCGGAACTGGTGCAGTTTGCGTGGAAACCATGTGGAAGTGTGGACAAGCGGGGACGGAAATGGGCTGAGACGAAGCTGCACGGGACGCACGCTGCGCACTGCGCGTTTCAACTGGACCGCCGAAATGAGACAGCCGGTCTGCCGACGGGCTCGGCTGAAGGACCTGGTCCCTCAGCAAGCGCCAAAACCTCAGCGCCCTTCAGATTTCCGGCGCAGGGTGACTCCTCCTTGAGGAAGAGCCACCCTGTAGGAGTGCCCCCTTACTGGTTATTCACTGCGTCGTTCGCATAGGCGCGGGTGGAGGTGCCGACGTAGTCGTAGTCGTTCCAGCCCGTCACCGAGGGGTTTGCCGAGCGGTTGGAGATTTCCATGCGCAGCGCATCGTACTCGACGCCCCACGGATGGCCTACGTTCAGGGTGATCGCGTTGTCCTGGCCCGGCGGGTTGAGCGCGCTTACCGGCCATTGCATCACCACCCACTGATAGGTGCCGGAGAAGCCGCTGCGAACCGAGGCGTCCGAATTTTTGCGGTTGTAGCCGTACCAGACCCGCGTCTGCCCGTTCATGGAGACCACCAGGCTCGACTCGGTGGCGGCCAGGCCGAGCGACAGGGTCACATATTGTCCCTGCTTCTGCTGGTCCGCGGTGGTTGTGAAGTGAACCTGCCAGTTGGGGACCCGGGCGGTGGCGCAGTTGCCCACGTAAGCCGGGCAAATGTATTTGTAGCCGTCCGTGGTATCGTCGGCCGGATTGTAGATGCCGGCATAGAGCCCCGGATTGAACATCTCCCACTGGTTGTAATTCCACTTGCTCAGGTCGTGGGTGGCAGGGATATTGCCCACCCGGGTCGCGTAGTAAATCACCGCTCCCTTGTTGGCGGCAAATTCCGCCCAATAGTTCCAGTTGCCCCAGTATTGCCGGTCATCCTGCACGGAAGTGTCGAACCGGTTCGTGAACAGGCTGCGGTAATCCGTATCGAGATCGGCGGGACGGGTGATCTGCCCGTGGAAGAACTCGTGCGAGGAGCGGTCTGCCGTGCCGATCGTCCAGATCGGCGGGTCGTAGCCGAAGTGCTCCGGCGTGATGTGCAGGGCGACCTGCGTCGGCCGATGGGCCTGCACGGTGACGCCGTCCTTCCGCAGCTCGCCCCATTTGCCCAGCACGTAGACGGAGAGCCGGTAGGTTCCCGGGATCACGTGGTTGAAGGTAGCCACGCCGCCCGGATTGAGATTGGCCCAGTACTCCGCTCCCGCATGCGAGTACTGGAAGTCAGTCTGAGGGTCGCTCAAAACAGCCCAACCCTGGTTCAGATCCAGACCCCGGGCGCCATCCACTCTCACGTTCACGGTGCCGCGACTCTCCTGCGGCACATAGCCGCTCTGTGCCAGAACGGAATCCTCAGCGTACAAGGCCTTGTAACGCTGGCCCGCGGCAAGTGCCTCACGATAGAGGGAAGCCGGCGTCGGATACATGCCGCTGAAGGCGTTCAGGTGGAGATAGAAGGGACCATACAGCCGGTGCATCACCGCCCCCGCCGGCACTTTGAACTGCATCTGGTTGTCCAGGTGGTTCGAGTAGGCTTCCATGATGAGCAGATTGCCGGTGAAGATCAGGTCCTGCTTGGTGGGGCCGCCGGTCAGCGACTCGGAACTGGGAACCACCATCCACTCCGCCATCGTTGATCCGAACACGCCCTCGGCCCGGTGCAGATATTCGTAGCTGGAGTAGTCATATTTGGTGTAGAACTCGCGGCGGAATCCGGGCGGCAGATTCAGCCCGTGCAGGTCCTCGACCGCATTCTGCACGTTGCGTCCGGGGTCGTTGTTGCCAAACAACACCGCGTTGGGCATCGGCACCGAGGTCGCGCCAAGATTCGATAGCCCCGTGTTCACCGCGTAGGTGTTCGTAAACTCCGACAGGCTGCCGCGCATCACCCATTGGATCTGGCCGATGCTTCCAGCCTTGTCTCCCGCGCCGTGATCCAGCACAAAGTAGATGTGGATGCCCGGATCGCCCGCGAACATCACGTAATGCTGCTGCCACGTGAACGCATTCGAGGAACTGGCGGGAAACTTCACCCACCAGTCGATGTAACGGCCATTCGGGTCCAGATAGAAATCATTTGCGGGCGTCGAGTACCCGGGCCCGACGTTGTCCATGTAGAAGCCCTTCGGGCCGGCCGCGCTCCTGTTGGTCTGGTCGATCAGCTCCTGATTCTGAAACTGCGACCAGTGCATGCTGAAGATTCGCCCGTCATTGGGTAACCAGTCCACGGAAACAACTCCGTTGCTGATCTTCCAGTCCGCGGAATTGCTGGTGTCGATCGACATCGGCCCCGCGGTGCTCGCCTGCGCCCGCAGGGTCGGCGCTGTCAGAAGCGCCAGCCCTGCTGCTGCCACCACAAACAGTTTCATGATGTTCTCCATGCCTTGGGGGGATCTGGAACGGGCAGCTCGCGCCGGCTCGTTCCACGATCCGAGCAACGTAGCTGAATCAGTATGGAAATGTCAAATGACAAATGATTCCTTCTCGGGAATCATGGGGGAAGATCGCCTGGCTCTCGCCGCCGCTCTCCGTCGGTCCACACCATCTTGCCGCACAGCAAAACGCCGCCCGTTTCCGGGCGGCGCTTGTTGACGGTTAAAACGGAAGGGAAGCGTTAGTTGGCGACCTTCTCCCGGGGCGCTTCGACGGGGGTGCTGGCGCTGGCGCTCTCGGATTCGATGCGCATGCCGTAGAAGGACTTGTGCACGAAGAAGACCGACACCAGGAAGAACAGCACCGCCAGGATGTGCGCCAGCATCGGCCTGTTCGAGCTCAGCGTGACCGCAAGCTCCACGGCCAGCAGGCCGAAGAGGGTGGTGAACTTGATGACCGGATTCATGGCCACCGAGGAGGTGTCCTTGAACGGATCGCCCACCGTATCGCCCACCACGGTGGCATCATGCAGCGGCGTGCCCTTCTGCTTCAGGTCCACCTCCACCACCTTCTTGGCGTTGTCCCAGGCGCCGCCGGCGTTGGCCATAAAGATCGCCTGGTAAAGGCCGAAGATGGCGATCGAGATCAGGTAGCCGATAAAGAAGAACGGCTCCACGAACGCGAAGGCGAGGGTCGCGAAGAAGACGGCCAGGAAGATGGTGAACATCCCCTTCTGCGCGTACTTGGTGCAGATCTCCACTACCTTCTTGCTATCGGTGACGGAGGCCTTCTCCACGCCTTCCAGGCGGATGTTGGCCTTGATGAACTCCACCGCGCGATAGGCACCGGTGGAAACCGCCTGGGTGGAAGCGCCGGTGAACCAGTAGATCATGGCGCCGCCGGTCACCAGGCCGAGCATGAAGGGCGCGTGCAGCAGTGAGAGGTTTCCAACCAGGTCGGGCCTCAGTCCGTGGGTGAGCGCCATGACAATGGAGAAGATCATGGTGGTGGCGCCGACCACGGCGGTACCGATCAGCACCGGCTTGGCGGTGGCCTTGAAGGTGTTGCCCGCGCCGTCGTTGGCTTCCAGCAGGTACTTAGCGCGTTCGAACTCCACGTCGATATTGAAGTCGCGCTTCAGTTCCGCCTCGATGCCGGGGATGTTTTCGATCAGCGACAGTTCGTAGACGGACTGGGCATTGTCGGTCACCGGGCCGTAGGAGTCGACGGCGATGGTGACCGGCCCCATGCCCAGGAAGCCGAAGGCTACCAGGCCGAAGGCGAACACGGCCGGGGCCAGCATCAGCGCGTCCATCGCGGGTCCGGTGCTCCAGAAGAAGCCCAGGCCCATGAGGGCCACCATGCACAGGCCCAGCCAATAGGCGGAGAAGTTGCCGGCCACGAAGCCGGAGAGGATGCCGAGCGAGGCTCCGCCTTCCTTGGCCGAGGTCACCACTTCGCGCACGTGACGGGACTCGGTGGAGGTGAAGACCTTCACCAGCTCAGGGATGATGGCTCCCGCCAGCGTTCCGCAGGAGATGATCGACGAGAGCTTCCACCAGATGGTTCCATCGCCGAGATCGCCGGTGCCTCCCGGGCCGATGATGTAATACGAGACGACGTATGTAAGGACGATCGAAATGATGGAGGTCACCCATACCAGTGAGGTCAGCGGCGTCTCGTAGTTCATCTTGTCGGCGTTGCCGTACTTGGCCTTGGTGACTGCGGTGTTGAGGAAGTAGGCGCCGGAGCTCGAGACCAGCATGGCCACGCGCATGACGAAGATCCACACCAGCAACTGCACCTGGGTGACCGGGCTCTTGACCGCCAGCAGGATGAACGCGATGAGGGCCACGCCGGTGACGCCGTAGGTCTCGAAGCCGTCGGCGCTGGGGCCGACCGAGTCGCCCGCGTTGTCGCCCGTGCAGTCGGCGATGACGCCGGGGTTGCGGGCATCGTCTTCCTTGATCTTGAAGACGATCTTCATCAGGTCGGAGCCGATGTCGGCGATCTTGGTGAAGATGCCGCCGGCGATGCGCAGCGCCGCCGCGCCCAGCGACTCGCCGATGGCGAAGCCGATGAAGCAGGGCCCAGCATAGGCGCCCGGAACGAACAGCAGAATAACCAGCATCATGAACAGCTCGACCGAGATCAGCGCCATGCCGATGCTCATGCCGGCCTTCAGCGGAATTGCCATGCACGGATAGGGCTTGCCGCGCAGGCCCGCGAAGGCGGTGCGCGAGTTCGCAAAGGTGTTCACGCGGATGCCGAACCAGGCCACGCCGTAGCTGCCGCAGATGCCGATGATGCTGAACAGCAGAATGATGGGCAGTGTCACGGCAATCGGCTTGCCCGGAACCGGAGCCAGCACGCCGAAGTAGAGCGCGATGATGACTGCGATGAACACCCACAGCAGAACCAGGAACTTGCCCTGGGTCAGCAGGTAGGTTTTGCAGGTCTCATAGATCAGTTCGGAGATCTCGCGCATCGAGCGGTGCACCGGCAGGTTCTTCAACTGCTGGTAGATCACCAGTCCGAACAGCAGGCCACCGACGCAGAACAACAGCCCCCACAGCAGCAGCGCGTGTCCATTGATTCCCAGAAATTTCACGGTCCGGAGGTCGGGCAGGACCAGGTTGGCTTCACCACCGACCCCTTGTTCCTGGGCCAAGGCGAGTGTGGGCGCGAACGCCGTCAGCAGCAGGCCCAGCAGGGCTGCCACGGATCGGATCCGGCGCTTGAGAAGAACAGCCGCGCCGCCGGAAATGGCGGCCGAAATGCGCTGTGTTGCGGCCAGGCACCGATTCACTCCAGTGTCTCGCCGGTTCGATAGCATCGCGGCGAGCACCGGCATCGCGCCTGCGCCCAATACGAAAGACACCCAACCCTGTGCAGTCACAATCCCTCCTGAACTTTTATGCAAAAAGCCGAATAGCGGACGGTAAAAAGAAGACCTCTGATTGTGCGGGACAAACATTTGCCATGCGCAGCCTACCACCCGAATAGAACCCTTTCACGTGACGCTTATCACGCACCTTCCGGATACGGCCCCAGGGGAACCGGTCACCACCGGTCGTGCAGGAGCTTACTGCGGCATGTACATTACTCGCAAGGGGAGAATTGATCGGATTTGAGGGATATGAACAACGCTACACTTCTGACCCCGCGGCAGGCAGCCGAGAAGCTGGGCATGAGCTATCCGGCGCTCAAGCACTGGATCCTGACCGGCCGCATCCGGACCGTCAAGACGCCCGGCGGGCATCACCGCGTTCCGGCCGAGGCTCTTGAAGAGTTTCTGCCGGCCTCCATCGTCCAGGCTGCTCCCGCCCAGATCAGCGGACGCAACCAACTCCGCGGCAAAGTTGTCACCGTGGTCATTGAAGGATTGCTGGCGAAGGTGGTGATCGCGGTGGGCGGGCAGCGCGTCACCTCGATCATCACCGCCGACGCCGCGCGCGAATTGGCGCTCAAGCCGGGCGACTGGGCCATCGCCCTCATCAAGGCCACCGAAGTGATGATCGGGAAAGGATGAAGGGCAGGGAAGAGATCGATTGCTGAATCGGCACGGAGCCGAGACGGGACGCGCAGCAAAAATGGCGCCTGGGGTTCTTCCCAGACGCCATTGCTTTGAATGATGCTCTCTCTCAGTCTTTAGTGGTGACCACCGCCGCCACCGCCTCCGCCACCGTGAGCGCCGCCGCCGCCCCCACCGCCGCGGAAGCCACCGCCCCCACCGCCATGGAAGCCGCCACCACCGCCGCCGTGATAACCACCGCCGCCGTGGAAGCCGCCGCCGCTATGAGGCATGCCGGCAGCACCGTGATAACCGCCCGAGGATCCAGTCGCCGGACGTCCGAATCCCGTCAGCGGCCTTGGTCCGGTATAGGTCCGCCCCGGGGTTGCATAGCCGCTCCGCGCCGGAAAATGATAGCCCGCCAGAGGTTCTGGCCCGTGCACGTATCCCGGCCGCACCGGTGCCTGCCCAATTCCGCCCAGCGGGGTCAGGCCGGCTGGTGTTCCGAGCGGGCGCGGCGGCCCTCCAAAGGTGCGTGGCGGCGCTCCCACCGCGCCTACGGCCGGAGATCCTACGAATCCCATGCCGCCTGAGTGACCGGCATACGCAGAGCGTCCCAGGCCTGCATTCAGCGACGTCGAACGCATGGGCAGCACTTCATGGCCGCGGATGGTGACCGGAACAGTCCGGTTGCGCAAGGGCAGATTGGCGATATGCCCCGGTGGCATCACCCGATTGACCGCAATCAGCGGAACCGGACGGCCGCCGATCGGACGCCGCGGCGCGATCGGCCGTTGCACCGGCCGGTACCAAATGGGGTGACTGCCGATCATTGGGCCGCCATAGTAGCCCACGCCCCACCAGGGGGTGCAGCCGCCCATGCCCGGAGCCCATCCCCAGCCGAAGCCGCCGTAAAAGTTCCACGCCCCGCACGAGTAGGGCATATAGCCCCACGGATAGGCCGAGGCCCAGGTATAGCCGTAGCCGACGGTGAAGGTCCAGTTCCCGTTCCCATAGGGATCCCACCCGGGATTGGCCGCGTCATAGGGCGACCAGACATAGCCCTGGTCCGGCACGTCATACCAGGTGCCGTTCGCATCGAGATCGTTCCAAGCCGGATTCGAAGCATCGGCGCCCACGTCCGCGGGGGCCGTGCTCTGCTGCGCTTCCGAGGCCAGTTCCTGGTCGCGATCGGTATTCCAGGTATCCCACGAATCCGGCGGAATCGATTCGGAAAGCTTGTAGCTGGCCTGATCCGAAGCGGACAAGTCGACGCTCTCGCCGGCGTGCATGCTCAGCGTCACCGCGCCATAATCCCGGTCCAACTGGGCGTTGCCGGCAAACACCGCCAGCTCTCCGGGCGGCGTGTCATCGGTGACGCGCAGGACCGTAAAGCCGCTGGCCGTGACCTCGCTATGGCCGAAGTGCACGCTCATCTGGCCGTTCTGGCCGGTGCCCTGCAGCTCAAAATAGGCGAGCCCGTGGTCCAGATCCATCTCGGCTGATCCGTCGGGGCTCTGGCCGGTCAGCACCTTCAGTGTCAGAGCGCTGTTGGGCGCCAGGCGGGCCACGCTGCCGTCTTCAAACTGAATCTCCGCGCGGCCGCTGTCTGCCGTGGTAATCGTGGTGCCTTGCAGCAGAGGCGTGTTGATGACGGCATGTTGTGTCGTCACCTCTCCGTTTTGCGCAAGTTGCACATCCCCGTCCACATAACTCAGCCGGATGGCGCGCGAAGGCTCCCCTGGGCCCTGCTGCTGTCCTGCGTCTTGAGCTTTGGCGGCCATCGGAACCAGCAGCGTCACGATCAGCGCCGCAGTCGCAATCCACCCCGGCACCGGGAAGATCCCGGTGCTTCGCACTGTCGCTTGGCTGTTTGCCATAGAGTCTTGCCTCCCCCGCCGCGTCGGGTTGGACGCGTCTACCACCTTAATTGGACACGCCGCGGAGGGCAAAAGTCGCGCGAAGATGGCACGGACCGCGCTAGATCTCCGCCTTCGCCAGCAGACTGCGTGCCTGCTTCCGGACCATGGCCATCACCTGATCGTCCTCGGCCAGCCGCTCCAGGATGCTGCGGATGGTGCAGATCTGCTGCGCCCGGCCGTCATGTGCGGCCAGCGCCAGGCTATCGATCTCTTTGTCCAGACCCAGCGGATCGTGCTGCAGCAGCAGTTCCAGCCGCACGCCTTCCAGAATTGTCTGGGCTACGGCCTGGAAGGAATCCCCCAGGGCTTCGATCTGCTTGTCCTTCGAATAGTTGAAGGTGCAGGAGCCTTCCCCCTCCGGGCCTTTGTAGCTGAGGCTCTTCCAGCCCTGGAAGGCCACCTTCATATGGCTCTCGCACTGCTGGTTGAACCAGGCATGCTGCCGCGCGGTCGCAAAGACACTGCTGGTAAATTTCGCGCTCAGCTGGACGTCCCGGTCCACATTCGGCACGTACATCCCGCCGTGCGCATCGGGAGCGGCCTTCCCCATCTCGGAGACGAAGTGGCCGCTGCCGTCGGGGTGCACTGTCAATTTCCAGTGCGAGGGCGACAGGGCGGGATTGGAGAACTCCACCGTGATCACCGGACTCTTCACGGGAACGGTCACGGTGGCATCCTCAGCCGGGCAGCGAGCGAGAAAGGCCAGCGCAGCTACCAGAATGATCGATGCGTACTTCATACAGTGACCCCCTGAAAGGAAAGTGTCTGGGCGGTGTGGATATGGCAGATGGCGATGGCCAGCGCGTCGGCCGCGTCGGCGGGCTCGGGAACCACCTCCAGGCCAAGAAGGCGCGCCACCATGAACTGCACCTGTTCTTTCTTTGCTAGACCGTACCCAACCACGCTGGACTTGATCTTCAGCGGCGCGTACTCGGCAATCGGAAGCCCCTGCCGGGCGGCTGCGAGCAGCGCCACGCCCCGGACCTGGCCCAGCTTCAATGCAGATTTGGCGTTTACGGAGTAGAACACCTCTTCAATTGCGACCGCGTCCGGCTGCCAGCGTTCCAGCTCCGTACTGAGCTCGCGGAACACCTGGTCCAGACGAGCTGCGAGAGGCTTCGACTTGCTCAGCCTGATCGCCCCCGACGCCCGGCATGCGAGGCGCGGTTCGCGCGAACTCTCCAGCGCCTCCACAACCCCGAAACCGGTGATCTCGGTCCCGCAGTCGATTCCAAAAATCCGCATTGCGAAACCAAGTGTAGCGCAGTTGTTGTGCGGGAATCACCCCCCTGCGGGCCCGGGATTTCATCGGCCCGCAGTTTCAGAAACTTACGATGGACGTCGGGAGATCCCGCCGGCAACTAAGGCAGGATGTACGCAGCCGGCGGCTCGGTTGCCTGCCTCTGCCGCCCAGCCGGAGCCTGCTCATGAGTGGACCTCAGGACGTCCCCGATTTCTCCAGTGCAGCCCGGTTTGGACCGCTCATGCTCATTTTGGTTCCTTTCGCCGGCTTCTTTCGCAGAACGCTTCGAAGTTGTTGTGTTTTTCATCGAGGACAGGAGATGGTTAGGTATGCGCTGGAATTCTGACGCCGCCGAGCAGTCGGTCGCCGCCTGGCTCCGTCAGGGGATTACCCCCGGACGGCTGGCGATCACGCTGGCCCTTGGTTTTGCCATCGGCTGCGTGCCTGTGGTGGGTGCGCCCACCCTGCTCTGCGCCGGCCTGGCCATCTGCCTGCGTCTGAATTTGCCGGCCATCCAGGCCGCCAACTACGCCGCCATGCCCTTCCAGCTCGCGCTGATCTTTCCTTTCATGCGCCTCGGTGGCCACCTTTATTCTCCCAGCCACCCGCTCGGCGCGGGCCCGATGCACCTTTCGCTGGCGCTGCTGCACGTTCCGCCGGAGCAGATCGCGCAGCAATTCGCCGGATTTGCCGGGCAGGCGATGGTTGGCTGGCTGCTCTTTGCGCTTCCCGCGGTCCCGCTGCTGAGCGCGGCGCTCGTGGTGATGCTGCGCAGAGTCCCCGCCCTCGCCCGGGAATAGCTCCCGGTTGTCCCGGAGCGTTGTCCGGCACTCAGCCCACGGGGCCCGCAGGCGAAGACCTGCGGGCAAACCAGGGGAGCGGTGTTGCGCCTACTTCTTCGTGCGCCACTCCGGGACGGGCTGTGCGCTGTCCACCCACGCCGTGTAGATCATGTCCCGCAACATGCTCGCCCCGGCCGCCAGCCGCTCCGCCACAAACTCCCGCGACGCCGGCGTTCCCGCACCCGCGAATCCGCCGCCCTTTTCCAACTGGTAGAGCTCGTCCACGTAGCCGTGCGTGTGGCGCAGGTAGGCAACATAGGCGTCGAACATGTCGCCCTGGATCAGGTGAGCGGGCGTCATCTTCGCTTCTACCTCCTCGGGATCGATGTTGGCTTCGACGAAGGTTCCTTCGAACTGATGGTGAATCTCATGGCTGGTGGTGTAGCCATGGGGATTGGGGCCGGTCCAGCCGTTGTACTGGATGGTCGTGTGCAG
>DAIDLI010000214.1 GCA_027449545.1 Acidobacteriaceae bacterium
TCATCTGGTGCGCCTGCCGATCGATATGCTGAAGCTGGACAGCAAGCTGACTGCTGCGGCCCTGGGCGGCGGGCGGCAGCAGGCGGTTCTGGAAATGCTGCTGCGGCTGGCGCCGGCACTGGGCGTCACGGCGGTGGCGGCGGGAATTGAATCGGCGGAGCAAGCGCAGGCACTTTGCCGGATGGGTTGCGGGCTGGGGCAGGGAGAAGTGCTCTCGGCGGCGCTCGAATCCGCCCATGCGCTGGTGCTCGCGCAGGCGCGGCTGGGGGTTCTGACGCCGCGCGGCTGACCGATCCGACGGCAGCTTTGACGGGCTGGGGCGCGGACCGGGCGTTCCGGTGTAGGATTGCCGCATGCAGTCCTTCGACCCGGCCCCTGACGCGGTTGAGCCGCAAGGCCCCACATCCCCTCATTCGTCGACTCAAGCCAAGGAACTGGTGATTGTCACCGGCATGTCCGGAGCCGGCAAGGCGTCGGCATTAAAGGCGTTCGAGGACCTTGGCTACCACTGCGTCGACAATCTTCCGCTGGAGCTGATGTCGGATTTTGCCGGGCTGGTGAGCGAGTCGCCGGACATGGACCGCGCCGCTATCGTGGTGGACGTACGTGAAGGCGCGACCCTGGACCGGCTGCCGGAGATTCTGAAGAAGGTGAAGGCGCGCCTGCATACCCGCGTCATTTATCTGGACGCGCAGGATGCGGTGCTGCTGCGGCGTTATTCGGAGACGCGCCGGCCGCATCCGCTGGGGCGCACCGAGACGGTATCGCGGTCGATCGTGGAAGAGCGGCAATTGCTCGATCCGGTGCGCAATCTGGCCGACACCCTGATCGACACCTCGAGCCTCAACGTCCACCAGTTGCGGGCCAACATCCAGGCGCGGTTCGGCACCGAGGACAATGTGACGCGGCTCCTGGTCTCCTGCCTGAGCTTCGGATTCAAGAACGGGGTGCCGCTCGATGCAGACATGGTGTTCGACGTAAGGTTCCTGCCGAACCCGCATTTTGTGCCGGAGTTCCGGAACAAGACCGGGCTGGATCCGGACGTGGCTGCCTACGTGCGCGGCTTTCCGCAGACCGGCGAGTTTCTCGACCGCCTGACCGAACTGATGCTCTACCTGCTTCCGCATTACGTGGAGGAGGGCAAGAGCTATCTGACGGTGGGCTTTGGCTGCACGGGTGGCCAGCATCGCAGCGTGATGATGGTGGAAGAGATGGCGCGCCGGCTGCGGGAAGCCGGTTACGAGGTCAAGGCGCTGCATCGGGACATGCCGCGGGAGCGCAGCTAGCAGGAGCAGCCTGCTGCTGGAGACCATCCAGAATTACTCATCGGACATGCAGACAAAAAATCCGGAAGGCGCCAGGAGCGCGCCTTCCGGAGCGAGTGCATCAGCGAGACCGCGAGCCTACCAGCTGTCGCTGGTCTTCTGTTGCTTCGACCAGAGGAAGGCGACGATCTGCTGGATGTCTTCGTTACTGAGCATGTTCTTCCATGCGGGCATGTAGAGGGGCGGTGTAGGCCCTTTGGCGTTGTCCAATGGCGGCGTACGGCCGTTGCGGATGATCTCCACTACGTCATCCCTGGAGTAGTCGCTGGAGAGGTGCAGCAGCGAGGGAACCTCTTCGCCCTGAGCGTTGGGATTGGGCACGCCGCCTTGCAGATTGGCGCCGTGGCAGCCGGCGCAGCCAAAGCGGCCAAAGTCGAGGCTGCCGGCTGCGATGGCGGCATCTTCGGGATTCAGCGCGTGGCCGTTTCCACTGAGGATCGCCTTGGCGTCGTCGCTCGTAGCACTGTTGAGGAACGCCACCAGGGCCTTGCGCGCGTTGGTGTCGAGATCGAACTCGGGCATGGAGCTTCCCGGGTAGACGTTCTGCGGATTGACGAGCTGCTCATCCAGCCACTCCAGCGAATGCCGCTTGGTGACACCGAGCAGATCGGGTCCGGTCTTGCCGCCTACCCCGCCGACGGCGTGGCAGACAATGCAGTCCTTCTGCACGAAGAGCTGGCGACCGTAGCCGGCGCTGGGAATCTGGTTGAAGCTGGAGTAATAGGTTCCCATCTGCTGGTTGGTGAGGGAAAGCATGTAATAGGTGAGGTCGCGCGCCTGCTGCCGCGTGAAGTGGAAGTTCGGCATTGCCGATCCCGGAGAGACTTGGGCTGGATTCAGGAAGTGATTCTCCAGCCATTGCGGTGAACGTTCGCTGGCGCCTTCTTCGCTGAGGTCGGGCCCAATGCTGCCGCCCACGCCGTCGAGCTTATGGCAGCCGTGGCAGCCCTCGGTCTCAAACAGATGACGGCCTTCGGTGAGCTCAGGAACGCCGGGGATATTGCCTTCCTTGTGGCAGCGGCCGCAGGAAGCGCGCACGTAGTCGGCGGGCAGCAGCGGGTTGGGCCAGAAGGGCACGTTTCCATGGGCGTCCTTCACCGTGGTGGCGAGGCCCTGGCCGCCGTGGCAGATGGTGCAGCCGAAGCGGGTGGAGGCATGCGGCCCCAGTCCCTGGTGATAGCGGAAGGGCTCGGGCGCATTCTTCATGGTGGGGTCATCGACGCCCAGATGGCAGGTGGTGCAGCGGTCCACGCGTTGCAGGCCGGGGAGCATCACCTGGTGAATGGCCAGCGGGGTGTCCAGCACCTCGGCTTTGGCGGCAGCGTTCGGCTCGCCTTGTGCTTCAAGTTGCAGGAAGGTGCGCTGGTAGTCCTTCCATCCCGGGGTGGAGGCCTGGCGGATGGCAAAGACCATCAGCACCAGAGCGGCCAGACTCAGAGCAAAAAATACAACTGACAATCGACGCGACATTATTCAGCCCCCGCAACAACGTGAACCCACGGCGGAATAAAGGCCCAGCCCGGTCCGCGGAAGAAGGTTCCAATGATAATGAGCACCAGGTTGGCGACCACAAAGGCAGAGAAGAGCCACAGCGCCCACTTGCGTTCGCGCAGCCGGCGGCTGGGGTTGCGATCGATATAGGGAACGGCGAGCAGCGCGAGGACCATGAGCGCCGGCGCTACCACGCCGCCGAAAAGAGCGGAGTGACTGACTAATTCCTGCAGGCCGAGGAAGTACCAGGGCGCCTTGGCGGGGTTGGGAGTCTTGGCCGGATTGGCCAGCTCTTCGAGCGGAGCGTGGAACAGGATGGAGATCACCATGAGCCCGACGACCGTACCCATCAACGCAATCGATTCGCGGAGGAAAGCGTAGGGGTAGGCGAAGACGGTGTCCTCTTCCTCGTCGGGTGAGACGGTTTCGAAGATGGGCTTGCCGGTGACGACTTCCATCAGGCCATAGGTCTTGCTCTGCGCAGCCGAGGAGACCCGCAGGGCGGCCGGCTCAGCGGGCGCGCCGATGGTCACCAGTTCTTCAACCGGTTTCGGCTCGAGCTTCCACAGCGGGCGGGAGAGGCCGCCGTCCTTGCGGACGCGCCAGAAGTGGACGATGGTGAGCAGGCCAACAAGTCCGGGCAGCACCGCGACGTGCAGGACATAGAAGCGAATCAGCGCGGCCTGGCCGACGGTGTGGCCGCCCAGAAGGAGTTCGCGGAGTTGTCCGCCCACCAGAGGAGCGTAGCTGCCGATGTTGGTGCCCACGGTGATGGCCCAGTAGGCGAGCTGGTCCCAGGGGAGCAGATAGCCTGTGAACGGCAGGCCCAGCGTGAGCAGCAGAAGCAGTACGCCGATGACCCAATTGAACTGGCGCGGCTTCTTATAGGAGCCGGTGAAGAACACGCGGCACATATGCAGGAAGACGCAGATGACCATGAGATGCGCGGCCCAGCGGTGCATGCCGCGAATGAAAGGTCCGAGGAAGACGACGCATTGCAGGTCCTTCATGTCCTGGTAAGCCTGGGACGGATAGGGCCGGTAGTAGCACATGAGCGCGATACCGGTGGTGACCAGGATGATGAAGAGAAAGAAGGTGATGAAACCGAGATAGAAGGTATGGCGGAAGCGGAGATGCTCCTTCTTTACCTTGGCGGGATGAATGTGCAGCCAGACGTTGAGAAAGACGAGTTCGGATTTTCCCTTGTCGGTGGACAAGGAATCGCGGCGGACAATCGAGTTCCAGATATCCCTGAAGAAATTCATGGCTACACCATCAAGTGGTAAGTGGAAGGAACAACCTTGTCTTTATCGACACTGAGCTGTCCGTCGCGGGCGAGAGTAACTTCAAACCAGGGCAGGGGCTTGGGCGCCGGTCCGTGCACCACGGCTCCGTTCGCGGCGAAGATGCTGCCGTGGCAGGGGCAATGGAAGCGGTCATCGCTCTGGAAGTGGTTGACCGTGCAGCCCAGGTGGGTGCAGACGGCGCTGGCAACGGAGAAACCCTTCTCGCGATCGCGAAAGACGTAGATCTTTTCGTCAGCGAGGAAGGTCGGCGGACCATAGGCGAAATCCGCAGGCTTGCCCACCTTGAAGGTCTGCGGCGGTTCATAGAAGACATCCGGGACTAGATAGCGGAGCACCGCGCCGAAGCTCACGGCCACGCTGGAACATAGCGCCGCGAACCCAGCCGCTCCCCACCCCAAAAAACTGCGTCGATTCATGATCAACCTCCCTACGCGAAGATTTCCTGTTCCTGCCGTTCGAGACTTTCCATGGTGATGGCGCCGACCGGGCAGCGCTGGGCGCAAAGGCCGCAGCGAATACATTTTTGTTCGTTCTTGATGATGGCGCCGGCCTGGCCGGCTTGGAGTTGTTCGGCGGGCACGCCGTAGCGGGCCTGGATGAGTGCGTCGTAGCGCGCATCGCCGCTGACCTGGACCAGGTCGACGAGGCGCAGGCAGCTTTCCGGGCAGACATCGACGCATCCCGCGCAGAGAATGCACTTGGATCCGTCGAAGATGGTGTTGACCTGACAGTTGAGACAGCGGCGGGCTTCGGCGCGGCCTTGCTCGTCGGTGAAGCCGAGATCGACTTCGGCGATGCCGATGCGGCGGTTGGAAGGCAAGGTCGGCATCTTCTGCCGGGGTGTGGAGAGATAGCCCCTGGGCATAGTCCAGTTGGGCATGATCCTGAAGCGGCGGGTTTGCTTCTTGGCGGTCTTGCCGTTCAGGTAAAGGTGAATGGAGCGCGCGGAGCGATGACCGTTGGCCACCGCTTCGACGAGGACGCGGGGACCGAAGGCTACATCGCCGCCGGCGAAGACGCCTGGGGCGGTGGTGCTGAGGTTTTCGTCGATCTGGAGGATGCCGCGCGGCGTGGCGCGCACACCGTCTTCGTTGCTGAGGAAGGAGAGGTCGGCCTGCTGGCCGATGGCCAGGATGATGCTATCGCAGGGGATGATCTTTTCTTCGTCGCTGAAGGCGGGATTGAAGCGGCCGTTTTCATCGAAGACCGAGAGGCAGCGCCGCACCTTGAGTCCGGTGACCACGCCGTTTTCGCCCACCACTTCCTTGGGTCCCCAGCCGTTGTCGACGGTGATGCCCTCGTGCTCGGCTTCTTCGACCTCGATCTTCCACGCGGGCATCTGGGCGCGGGACTCGAGGCTGACCAGGTTGACGTGCTCGGCGCCGGTGCGCAGAGCCATGCGAGCGGCGTCCAAAGCCGGCTGCAGGCTCTTGTCTTCTTCGCTCTCGGGGAAGTCGGTGGCCTCCTGCACGAGGCGGACGGCGGCGCGGGCGACGTCGATGGCGACGTTGCCCCCGCCCACCACCACCACGCGGCGTCCCAGGTTGATCTCCATGCCGAGGTTGACGTTGATGAGGAAATCGATGCCGTTGTAGACGCCGTCGAGGTGTGAGCCGGGAATGTTGAGTTCGCGGCCCTTGTTCAGGCCGGTGGCCACCAGCACGGCATCGAACTTGGAACGCAGTTCGGCAAAGGAGATGTCACGGCCCACGGTGACGCGCGTGTGCAGCGTGACGCCCATGCTGAGGATGTGGTCGATCTCCATCTTGATGATTTCGCGCGGCAGGCGGAAATGCGGGATGCCCAGAAAGAGCATGCCGCCCGGCACGGGCGCGGATTCGAAGACCTCGACCTGATAACCGAGCAGAGCCAGGTCGTGCGCGCAGGTGAGTCCGCAGACGCCGGCGCCGATGACGGCGACGCGCTTGTCGCGGCGATGCGGCGGAGGCTGAACCTTGCGCGCGGGATCGTGGCCGAGGCCAAGGTTATGGCGATCGGTGGCGAAGCGCTTGAGCGCGCAGATGGAAACCGGCTCGTCAATCTTGCCGCGGCGGCAGTTGTCTTCACAGGGATGGGCGCAGATACGACCCAGTACGTAGGCAAAGGGATTGGGCGCGCGGAGGACCATGTAGGCCTCTTCATCGCGCGAGATTCCGATGGACTGGACATAGCGCCCGCACTCGGTGTGAATGGGGCAGGCATTCTGGCAGGGAATATTCCTGTCGAAGTACTCGGGATCCGGAATGGTGACGCTGTAGCTCATGCGAGTCCTGGAGCGCGTGCCCGTCAGCGCAAGGGTTGATCCGGCCGGGGAAAATCTCCCGGCGCGGGGCCTGTATCCGCGCCGGGAACCGGGACGCCCTACTGTGGGGCGTCAAGGGGTGCTTACTGCTGCTGGGCTTTCAGCTTGGCGATCTCGTCGTCGGTAAGCATCTTGTGGAAGGCGGAAGGATTCTTGTCCTTGCGCATCTGCTGGTCGTAGGCCAGGAACTCGAAGATCTCCTTGCCCTGGTTGTTGCTGATGCCGGAGTTGGGCTTGTGCATCATGCGCTTCACATACATCTCCCACTCCGTCTTGGTCATGGTGGTGTTGATGGGCCGGGCGATGGTGTGGCACTTGGAGCATTTGTTGACGAACAGCTTATAGGCCTTCTGCTGCTGCGGAGGATAGCTGGAGACGTTGATGGTGCTGGGGCCCTTGTCTTGCGGAAGGGTCACATTGCCGCTCTGCGCGGCGATCCACACCGGCGCTCCCACTAGGACTGCGGCGACTGTAGCGATCAGAGGATTGAGACTGCGCATTTCGGTTTCTCCTTAAAACATGATTCGAACGTCGAGCATGAGGTTTTTGTCCGTCGTGCCTGCGAGGGCGAGCGGATCGCCATCGTGTTCCTGGTTGTACGTGAGCCGTGCAACGACGTTGCCCAGCGGGGTCAGAGCGTGCTCGGCGCCTACGCCCCAGGCGATGTCCGCGACCTTGGGCTGCGGGGTGATGCGGGCGGTGCCGCGATCGATGCGGGCCATCAGGGCGGTGCCGGTCTGGATGTAGTAGTCCACTTCGCCGCGGTAGTTGTTGGCGAGGTAATGATTGAGTCCGCCGCCCTGGGTCCATTGCCAGTCGTCCTGGCTGTGGATGTAGCCGCCGAGCAGATCAAGCTTGTCGAACATGAAGTAATTGCCGAACATGCCTTGACGCCAGATAGTGGGGCGAAAGGTGAACTCGTTGGGTGCTCCCGCGTTCTGGATCTGGTCCTTGGAACCGCGGTACATCATGACGGTGACGCCGCTATCCTCGCCGAACCAGTAGTCGGCGTCGGCCCAGACATCCTTGGAGTTTTTGGTGGAGCTGTCGAGAATCTCGCTGCCGTCGGCGTTGAGGCCGTTGGTGATTTTGGCGGAGACGCCGAAGATGCGCTCGAAGTAATTGGAAGCGTGGGTGTAGCCTACGTCAACGCCGACGGGATGCTGATCGAGGCTGAAGCCGAGCGGATCGACATTGGTCAGCGTGTAGGAGGGATCGGGGAACAGGTTGTAGAACATCGCAGCCCGGGTGCCCTCGCCTTCCTGCATGTGAATTTCGCCGGCCTTGATGAAGTAGCTATTGTTGGCGCGGCCTCCGGTATACACACCGAAGCCCTGCTCGAGGTCGTTCTCTCCGCCCTGATAGAGCTCGTAGTGGCCGAAGTAGGAGAAGCCGGTATCGGGGACGGTGCTGGCGATGAAGAGTGCCGCCTCATCGAGGTTGAAGCTGGAGCAGGAGGACTTCTGCTGGTTGGCCACCGAGCCACTATTGCAGGCCGAAACCGGCGAGGAGGCTACGGTATTCCCAGCATCCGCTACCGTCTTGTCGTCGGTGAAGCTGCCCTGGAGAATGAGGGCCAGAGCATTGGTGATGCGGAAGGGAATCTGATTGTCGAGAGTATGAACGGGAGGGGCGGGCTTGCTGCCGTCCATGTTATCGGGAGGCATGCGGTAGCCCAGCCGCTTGAACATGTATCCGTTCTTGTTGAGGGCCGGAGGAATGGTGTGGCAGGTGTAACACTTGACACCGAATTTGCGTGCAAAGGCGGGAATAGCCCGACCGGGCTGTGGACACATCAATAAGAGCAGAAAACAAGCGAATGACAGCAGGACAGCCTTGCGGCCTGAGGTCGAGAGTTTCATAGAGGGCTCCTGCGCCCTCAGGATGCATGCAGGAAGCCAAAGTGCCGTTCGTTTGTTTTCAGCGCGTTGCGTTTGGAGGGACGGGGTGGACTGGGGAGGCTACTCCCCAGCTCTGTCCTCGAGTTGGGGAATGGATTCCCCAGTCTGTTCTTCGTGATCGCTCTTCAGCAGGGAGTAGAAGGTCTTGCGATCGACGCCGGCGGCCCGGGCGGCGGCGCTGATGTTGCCGCCGCAGCGAGCCAGCACGGTCTGGGCATATGCCGATTCGAAGCTGCCGAGATAACGGTCGCGGGCTTCCTTCCAGGGCAGATGGGCGAAGGCGACAGCCACATCGCCCTGCGGCGCATCCTCATCCAGGTCGGCGGCTTTGAGGAAACCGTCGGGATGAAGAGCCACGAGGCGCTCCATCACGTTTTTGAGCTGGCGCACATTGCCGGGCCAGCGCTGGCGCAGCAGGGCCTCGTAAAACTCCTGTGAGCCGGCGATGCTCTTTCCGTAGCGGCGGGAGAAACGTTCCAGGAAGAAGCGGGCCAGGTGCTGGATGTCTTCGGGGCGGTCGCGCAGGGGCGGAAGCTTCACCGTGACCACGCTGAGCCGGTAGAAGAGTTCCTCGCGAAAGGTGCCGGCCTTGATCTTGGCGGTCAGATCCTGGTTGGTGGCGCAGAGAATGCGGCAGTCCACGCGCACCTGGGTAAGGCCGCCGAGGCGTCGCAAGGCGCGTTCTTCGACGAAACGGAAGAGGCGGGTCTGGAGATCGACGCCGAGGTCGCCGATCTCGTCGAGAAAGAGCGTGCCGCCATCGGCGGATTCGATCAGGCCCTTCTTCATCTTCTCCGCGCCTGTGAAGGCGCCGCGCTCATAGCCGAACAGCTCGCTCTCAATCAGCGAGCCGGGCATGGCGCTGCATTCGACGGGGACGAAGGGGCCATCCTTGCGGCGGCTGAGCTGATGGATCTGGCGGGCGGTCACTTCCTTGCCGGTGCCGCTCTCGCCGAGGATCATGACGGTGGCGTCGGTGGTAGCGGCGCGACGGCACTTTTCCAACTGGTCGAGCATGGCGACGCTGCGGCTCTGCGCGGCTTCGGCTTCGCCCAACTCTTCGAGCCGGCCCTTGAGGGCCTGCACCTGGTGCTCAAGCTTGGAGACGGAGAGCGCCCGCTGCACCACCAGCAGGAGTTCTTCGCGCTTGAACGGCTTTTGCAGATAGTCGAAGGCGCCGTTGCGCATGGCCAGCACCGCGCCCTCCACCGAGCCGAAGGCGGTGAGAAAGACGATGGGGAGATCGGGATGGGCCTGGTGCACGTGGGCGAAGACCTCTTCTCCCGACATGCCCGGCATGCGCACATCGAGCAGAAGAAGATCGGGAGGGTTGGTCAGCACCTCCTGCATGCCCTTCACCGAATCGGCAAAGGCCGAGACCAGGAGGCCGGGCTGGCGGAGCATGCGCTGAATGTTCTCTCCGAGCGCGGGCTCGTCGTCAATCACCGCGATACGGCTCACTCTGTCCTCCTGCTGCAAACCAGTGATAGGGCTGGCCGCGGGTAAAGCGCGCCGGGGGCAGCTCGATGACAAAACCCGCTCCGCCGTCCGCGCGCGCTTCGTAGCGAATGCGGCCGTCGTACATGTCGAGCAGGCTGGCGGCGAGAAACAGCCCCAAGCCGAGGCGTTCTCTTCCGCTGCTCTGGGAGACAAACGGCTCGAACAGGTGCTCGCGGATCTGCTCGGGAACGCCGGGGCCGTTGTCTTCGACGCGCAGCGTGACGCGGGCACCGGCCGCCTGATAGGGCTCCACGGCGACGCGGATATGACCGTGCTCGCGGCCTTCGAGAGCGCGCAGCGCGTTGGCGATGAGGCCGCGGATCACTTCGACGATGACGTGCTCGGGGGCGTCCACCCGGGGCACGTCGTTGAAGCCCTCGATCAGCTCCACACCCTGTTTCCAGGCGGCCTCGCGGAATGTGGCCAGGGCCGCCTCAATGGCTTTCTGCGGCTGCGCGGGCTCATACACCTCGGGGCCCCGCTCGCGGCGCAGCGCCTGCAGCAGGGTACGGGCGATCTTGCCCATGTAGCGCGCCTCTTTCAGCATCTGCTCGAGATCGGCGCACAGGGCGGTGTCCCCCTTGCGTTCCTCGAGCAGCACCTCCAGGCGGCCTTCGACGATGGCCAGCGGGTTGTTGAACTCGTGCATGAAGCCGGCTGTGAACTGCCCGAGCAGGGTGAGCTGATGGCTCAGCCGCGATTGCCGGTCGGCGGCCTGTAGCTCTTCGCGCAGCCGCGCGGTTCGGAAGCGGACCGTCTCCAGTTCGAGCTGGAGTTGCGCTGCGCGTTCCCGCGCGTCTGCCGCCTGGGCGCGGAGTTCCGCGTTCCTTCTGCGCAGGGAAAGCAGGACGGGGAGCGGCGCAAGCAGGATCGCAAGCGCGATGGCAATGAGGCGATCGCTCAAGGACGGGGGCAGCAGCCAAAGCGCAATGGCGAGCAGCGGCAGAATCCATGCCCCGCTCAACCACAGGATGACACCGCCGGCCCCTTGCCGCGTGGCCGGGGCTGTGCCTTCATGCTTTGCGCCCATACCGCTCAGTGTAGTGGGTGGATGCATGAGGCGCGCAATGGTTCGTCTTGGCAGACGGCACGACGGGTCGCTGGGCAAGTTGGCGGGAAGGGGTGGTGGAAGGCTGGCTTCTGCTCGTGAGGGGAACAGATTCTGGTGGCGGAGGACGGGATCGAACCGTCGACCTTGGGGTTATGAATCCCACGCTCTAACCATCTGAGCTACTCCGCCGGAGTGAAGGGCACGCGGATCGGAGGGTGAGGCGGGATCCACGCGGGTGTTTCCATTGCGATGATACGGGGCGGCGGAGGTCGCGGTCAAACCCTTCGATGCCAGCGCATTCGATGCGGGCAGCAGGTGCCTGGGTTCCTGTAAACTCGGCTGCATGAGCACAGTACGGATCGCCGGGGTGATCCCGGCGCGGCTCCATTCGACGCGCCTGCCGCGCAAGGTGCTGCGACCGATCGCAGGCCG
This sequence comes from Acidobacteriaceae bacterium, assembly GCA_027449545.1. Classification (GTDB taxonomy): domain Bacteria; phylum Acidobacteriota; class Terriglobia; order Terriglobales; family Acidobacteriaceae; genus Telmatobacter. Next base: position 11,310 of record DAIDLI010000214.1, read on the forward strand.
GCCGATGGTGGAGTGGGTGTGGCGCGCGGCCCAGTCCAGCGGGCGCATGGACCCGGTGGTGGTGGCGACAGACACCGATGAGGTAGCGGCGGCCTGCCGGGAGCGTGGCATTCCGGTTCTGATGACCTCGCCAGCGTGCGCCAGCGGGTCGGACCGGGTGAGGGAAGTGGCGCGGCAGATCGACGCCGATATCTATGTGAACATCCAGGGCGACGAGCCGACGCTGACGGCGGATTTTTTTCCGCCGCTGCTCGATCTGTTCGAACGCGCGGAGGTGGAGGTGGCGACGCTGGCGGTGCGCTGCGCGCCGGAAGAGGTGGCCAATCCCAACGCGGTGAAGGTGGTGACGGCGCTGGACGGGCGGGCGCTTTACTTTTCGCGGGCCACGATTCCTTTCGATCGCGATGCCGTTGGATTCACCGGCTACCGCAAGCACCTGGGCATCTACGCGTACCGGAGGGCCGCGCTGGAGCGGTTCGCGGCGCTGACGCCTTCTCCGCTGGAGAAGGTGGAGAAGCTGGAGCAGTTGCGGCTGCTCGAGAACGGGGTCGGCATCTATGTGGCCGCCGCTCCGCGGGACACCATCGGCGTGGATACGGAAGAAGATCTGAAACGCGCCGAAGCGGTGCTTGGCGGACTCGCCTCCGGTAAGTAGTTTCCAGAGCTCTGCCCGCATGCGGAATTGGGCGCAAGATTCGGGATGCGCGGCGCGGGCGGAGTGGGCGATGATGAGGCCATGAGGACAGGATCCGAGCTCGTGCGGTCTCTTCCCGATCCCGCCGCGGCTTGGAAGCAGGTGGTTGCACGGGACCGCGAGGGGGCATTCTTCTACGGGGTCACGACTACAGGGGTCTTCTGCCGCCCGGGATGTGCAAGCCGTCTCCCGCTGCGCAAGAATGTTCTCTTCTTTGCGAGTGCCGAGGAGGCGCGCGTCGCGGGATTCCGCCCGTGCAAGCGCTGCGCCGCTGCGCGGAGCAGCCCTGTGGACAAGGTTCGTGCCTACATCGAGAAGCACCATGATCGGCCCATCCGGCTCGATGAACTGGGCCGGCTTGTGGAGCTTAGTCCATTTACGATCCAGAGAAACTTCAAACGGGAGATGGGCGTGAGCCCACTGAGCTATCAACGCGCACTGCGCGCGGGACGCTTGCGCGGCGCATTGAAACAGGGAGGCAGCGTGACGCAGGCGGTGTATGAGGCTGGATTTGGTTCGCCGAGCCGAGCCAGCGAGGGCGCGGCGCTGGGCATGACGCCGACACAGTTCGCGCGGGGCGGCAAGGGCGAGAGTATCGGCTGGTGCTCGGCGCAAACCGAGTTCGGCTGGGTGATGGCGGGGGCGACGGCACGGGGGCTTTGCTGGCTGTCGCTGGCCGGAAGCGAACAGGAAGCCGAAGCGGATCTGCGCAGGGAGTTTCCGGCGGCGACGCTGCGGCGCGATCCATCGCTTGCGGTGTGGATCGAGACGGCACTGGCGAGCGTGGCCCAATCCTTTTCGCTCGACCGGAAGCAGGCCGGGACGAAGTCTCTGGACCTGCGCGGCACGGTCTTTCAGCTTCGCGTGTGGCAGGCTCTGCGCCAGATTCCCGCAGGCGAGACGCGCACCTACAGCCAACTGGCGAAGGAGATGGGAGAGTCGCGGGCGACGCGCGCCGTAGCCCGCGCCTGCGCCATGAACCGCGTGGCGCTGCTGGTGCCGTGTCATCGGGTGATTGGCGCGGATGGTTCGCTGACGGGCTACCGCTGGGGCATTGAGCGCAAGAAGGTCCTGCTTACGGTGGAACGGCAAGCCGCTGAATCCTGAGCCCGGGAGGGGATTTCCGGCGCTGCCGCAGCGTTTAGCATGAAGAGACGGGGGCGATCGAACGCATGGCGGGCCGGCTGATCCGGAAGATCTATAAGCGTCTCGGGATTCTTCATGTCGGCAGGCGGAGAACCCGCGATCTGACCGACTTTATCGAGAATCGCAAGATCGACCTGGTGATCGACGTGGGCGCGAACGTCGGCCAGTTTGGCGAGTCGCTGCGTGCTCAGGGTTATCGCGGCAAGATCGTGTCCTTCGAGCCGACCCGCGCGGCGTTCCAGGAACTGGCCCGCAAGGCAGCAGCGGACGGCAACTGGCAAGCTCATCACTGCGGCCTGGGCGCAGCGGCCGGAACAGCGACCCTGCACGCGTCGCAACTCTCGGTGTTCAACTCGTTTCTGGAACTGAGCCCTTCCGCAGGGCTGCACGACAACCGCATGGCGATCGATCATACCGAAGAGGTGCCGATCCAGACGCTCGACGAGATCGCGGAGTCGTTGCTGCGGGAGTCGCGCAGCCTGTTGCTGAAGGTGGATACGCAAGGCTACGAGAGGCAGGTTCTGGAGGGCGGCCGGCAGACGGTTGCGCGGGCGGCCGGCATCCTGATGGAGCTGCCGGTAATTCACACCTACAAGGGCGACTGGCATTTGCACGAAGCCATCGAATACATGTTCGCGCTTGGCTTTGTGCCCGCGCAGATTCAGGCGGTGGGCTACCACGGCTCCGAC
>DAIDLI010000215.1 GCA_027449545.1 Acidobacteriaceae bacterium
TCACATTCCAGACGTGCACCGACTCGAAGGGCAGAATTCCGCTGGCGCGCAGCAAATCCTCGTCGATCCCGATGCTTCCCTCGTAGTGCAAATCCGATTGGGTAACAGCGGCCCGATGGATCTTCGATTTCATCAATTTCAGAAGCATTTCAAATCAATTCTCTGCTTCCATTTTCTCATGCTCCGCGCCGCTGCCCAGGAATCGCAGGGGGCGTGAAGGGGCTGGGGCTCGCATCTGGCAGAAGCAACCTTCCGCGCGGTCTCCGGCCTGGCAAAACTCATCTCCAGACCTGGCCTGCTCCCCGGCGCGGGGAACACCGCCCGGCCCGTGGGAATTCACCTCGAGGGTCCGTTTCTCTCGCATGAACGGCGGGGCGTCCAGCCAGCCGAGCATCTCCTTGCCCCGGACCTCGCCATCTTCGATCGCCTCTATGAAGCTGCTGAAGGGCATGTGAAGCTGATGACGCTGGCGCCGGAACTTCCCGGCGCGGTCGAACTCGCCGCCCATGCCACCGCGCGGGGCGTGAGGGTTGCGCTGGGCCACTCCGACGCTACCGCTGAGCGGCTGTGGCCGCCGGCGCGGTCAGTGCTACCCACACCTACAACGCCATGCGGCCGCTCGACCACCGCGGCCCGGAATCCTGGGCGTCGCCCTCACCGACGATCGCCTTTATGCAGAACTTGATCTGCGATGGGATTCACGTAGCACCGGAGACGGTGAGACTGTGGTGGAAGGCCAAAGGCGCACAACGCGGAATCCTGGTGACCGATGCCATGAGCGCCACCGGAATGCCGGATGGCGAGTATCAGTTGGGTGGGTTTCCAGTGCAGGTCGCCAACGGCCGCGCCACCGCTCGCGGGGTTCTGGCGGGCAGCGTCCTCACGCAGGACCGGGCGCTCAGCAACTTTCTCCAGTTCACCGGAGCACCGCTCGAACAGGCAATCCGTCTGCTCACAGCGAACCCAGCACAGATGACAGGCACGAACACCCAGGTGGCGGTGGGCGCACCAGCCGACATGGTGGCGATCGATCCAAATGGCAGGTTGATTGCCACGATCCTCGAAGGCCGCCTCACAGCGGCCCACGGGCTCTAAGCAACCGGCTGCAGCAGCCGTTCGGCGCGCCAGAGCGCGCCCTCGAGCGGCACGGTGACGCTACCCTGCACCGGCATCTCTGGCGCGGCGCTTTTGAGTGCCGCGAAAAACGCTTCGCGCACAATGGCCATCTTCTCAATGACGCTGCCGGTCCAGGCTACCGGCACCTCGCCGGCGATGGCGTGCTTCCGTTTGAGCTTGGAGCGAACCAGGAGAACGAAGTCGGCGAGATCGGCCGCCGCCTGGTGCAAGACTCCCAGCGCAACAGCATCCCCCGCTTCGGCCAGCTCGTTAATGGCCGGTGCTAAGGCCGCGAAATCCGGGCCTGGCGTGGCATCACCAACGTTGATGAGTTCGTCGATGCTGGGGGTTCCCCAGATATCACCCACGCGGTCGAGCACCTGCTGCGGTTCTTCGCGATCATACGCGTTGAGCGCGCGCCGAACCGAGTGCAGGCCGATCCAGTAACCTGAGCCCTCGTCGCCCAACCGGGAGCTCCACCCGCCGGCGCGTTCCCGCGAGCCATCCGGTGCGCGGCCGATGGTGTTGCTGCCGGTTCCGGCGATCTGGAAGATTCCCGGCCCGCCGCGAAATGCCGCATCGAGAGCAATCACTTCATCGCCGACCACCTCGGCTCGTTCGGCGCCCAACTCGGTCAGCACGCCCGTGGCCCATTCCACGATCCCAGGCATCGCGGCGCTGGCCAGGCCACAGCAAGCCCCCTGCACCTTCTTCACTCCCGCCTGAGCCAGAACCTCGCGCAGCAATGCTCGCAGGTTCGCATCGGCGGCTTCGGCGCCCACACGCAACCGCTTGATAGATCCGCTCTGCGCGGATGCGATGATTTTGCCCTCTGCCGCTATCGAGGCACGCGTGTTCGTGCCCCCGCCATCAATCCCCAATACCAGGTTCATTCCCACTCTCTAGTTCTCCGGCCCGCCGTCGTCCCGCAGGGTTCCCGACAGGATATTGAGATTCCCGTCGTTCTTCGGCGCGGTAAGGCCGAGAAGATGCGCGACCCACCCATACAGATTAACGTTTTCGAACGGCCCCACCGTGCTTCCCGCCACGATGTCCGGACCCGAGGCGATGAAAACCGCTTTCATCTCGGGCACCACTGCGGGATTGAAGCCGTCCACCGCGCGCGGTTCGGTACGCGACGCAGCGGTCGCGCGAAACGCGTAAGCGCCTGTCGCCACCACCACCGGATCGCCCAAACGCGGATTGCCGTTCATGTGCAGATCCGCCGGGAAGTCCTTGAGGCGATATGCAATGAATTCGGAGGTGGCTTTCTTGAGCTGATCGTAGGCCTGTACGCGATCATGCTCGGTCTTGCCGTACAGCAATACACCCTCGGTCTGGAAAGCCTGCAAAGGCGCATACCTGGCAAGCGTAATCCATTCGCCCTGCGGCTTCGCGAAACCGCGATCGCTCACAATCACCAGATCGACCGGAAGTCTTGTTGCGTGAAGCTCTGCTTGAAACTTCCCGATAGCCGCGTCGAGTCTGCGCACAGCGGCCAGTGTCTGCGGGGCGTCAGGGCCGAACTCGCGGGCTTGCCTGCCAGGCTCATCGACCGCCACTGTAATCAAGCGCGGCCGCCTTTCCGGAGGGAGACGCAGCCAATCAAGCGCCTGGCGCAGGGCTCGATCGGCCGGCACATCTTCCGCAGCCACATCATAGGTCGGCCGTGCTCCTGCGATCTCTGCGGCACAGCCGGTCCAGCCGATGCAAGCGGTGCGGATGCCCTGCTTTTCGGCGAGGCTCCACAAGGGCGTTCCAGCGTACCAGTGCGCTTCCGCGGCACTCCGGCGCTCCGAGGCCAGGTAGCGCGCTTGGCGTCCGGGATCCCAAAAAACATCGGCCACGATGCCATGGTGACCTGGATAGAGACCGGTGGCGATGGTGAAGAGATTTGGAGCCGATTCGGCGGGAAAGACCGGCAACATGCCTTGGGGCGCCCAGGTTCCCTGTTTGGCGAGAGCCAACAGATGCGGGGCGGGAGCGCGCTGGGGATCGTCCCAGCGAAGACCTGACATTGCGATCAGCACCACGGAGGGCGAGGCCGCCGTGGCGCGGTGCGTTGTCCCGGCCACCTGAGCCCGCAATTCAGTTCGGCCACAGGCCAGAATCGCAGTTGCCCAGAGCACTGCCGCCAGGGCCGACCGGCCGCTCGCACTTCTCCCTGCCAATGATTTCATTCCTGCCATTGTACTGGCTTGCTGGAAATAGAAGCAGTGCTTTCGGTTGGCTATTTGCCCGCCGCGCAGACGCAGGAGCGATAAGCATCGCCGTTCGTGTTGGAGAGCGCGCACACGTACTGCGGCCAGAACGGCTTCAACTCGGGAATATTTCTTCCCACAAAGAAGTTTCGAGCATAGCTCTGGCTGGCGCGCTGCGTGGCGGAGGGATCGGCGGAGAAGCTTTGGACCAGGGCCGCGACTGAAGCGGAATCAAACTTCGCTTGGTGATACTCCTGCCCGAAGTCATATTCCTCGGTCCAGTGCGTCCCAATACCGGTTTCGTTGGATGCCACAATCACCTTGTAGTCGTCGAGCGTAGCCGAACCGGGTGCGACGCGCGCCACCAGGAAGGAGGGATGGTTTCCATCCACAGGAGAAATGGAAGGGACCAGTTTGGCCGCAACTGCGGATCCGCCGTTCCCGGCCTGGCGCGAACGCAACAGGCGGATCTCATCCATGTGGGTGTGCGCAAAGATGGCAAGACGCACCACGTCGCTGAAATCCGCCAGCGTCTGTCCCAGGGCGTTCGAGCTAAGAAAGTCCACCGGCGGCTGTCCCGCGCACACATTCACAGCCTTCCGCACCGTCGCGTAGGGATCGATTCCGGGGGGGATGTGCGCCACCACCCAGACATGTTGACGGTTGCGCCGCGCGGCTTCCAGTTGCCCTTGCAGCCACGCGACCTGTGACCGGCCAGCTTGCAGATCCGGCTTCCCGGAACACGACTGGTACTTCACCGACTCAAAGAGGTTGTCGAGCACCAGCAGGCGTGTTTTGTGAAAGGGCGGCGGCAGCGCGGCGCTGTAATCGCCCTCGGCGGCGAAACTCTTCAGCGCTGCTTCGTGCAGCGGGCCGTGCACATCTTTGGTGAATGCGGGCGCCAGGGCACGCAGGAACGGACTGCCGGCATTGAGTTCGTAATCACCGCAATCGGTGTCGTTGTTCCCTAACGAGGCAAACACCGGCGTCCCGGGAAAGGTGCTGCGCACCTGGAGCAGGACAAACTGGATGGTCTTCTCGACGAATGCCTGGTATTGCGAAGGACGCGCACCGGGAAAGGCTGCATTGAACTTGCAGCGAAAGGCGTGTGCCACGAGATCGCCGCTCAGCACAATGTAGCTGGGGTGGCTGGCGTGCGACCGCATCGCAGCCAGGCTGGACCGGAGCAGCGGGTACGAGGTGTCCTCTCCGCGCACATGGCAGGTTTGCTCCAGTGCCGCGAATCGCTGCTGCCGGTCTCCAGAATCTGCAGATCCCAAGATCGAAGCCCATTGCTCAACCGGCGCCTCCGCGAGCATCCGCACCTTGCCCGGATCCCAGAAGGACTCGAAGTGAACGTCGCTGGTCAGGAGCACCGGAACGTTCTGGGAGGGCAGGGCTGGCTCAGCCTGCGCCGGCATGGCGCCCAGCCAAACCGCGAAAAGAAAAATCGACACAGCGATGGAATATTCGCCGACGTACTGCAATCCTGCTCTTCTCAAGCTCCGGCCCCCTTGTGCATCCAAATCTGTAGCGGCACCAGTAGAATAGCGGGCCTCCCGGGACGAGGTCCTTACTCCCCCATAAAGAAACTTCCCGAGACTTGATTTCTCCCAGGACAAGCCGCTTCGGTATGGCACAATGAACTGTCCGGAGTAGCAGCCGTTCCCCGTGACTCTCCGGCGGGATCGCGCAATGGCTTTGCTTCGTTCCGCCTTCATCGCTCTCTCCCATAACCGCCCGCTTCGCCATTTCCTCGAACACTCCCGAACAGGTGTCAGGCTCAGTTCCCGTTTCATCGCGGGCCTGCAGCTTGAAGACGCCATTCGGGTAGCGGAGTCCATGAACCGTCAAGGCATAGCCGTAACTCTGGACTCGCTGGGGGAGAGTGTTACCTCAGAAGGCGAGGCGCACCGCGCCGCAGAGGTTTACCATCGCCTGCTCGACGTGATTGCGGAGCGAAAGCTCAATGCCAATGTCAGCGTCAAGCTGACTCAGATGGGACTTGAGCAGTCTCCGCAACTAGCGGAACAGATCGCAGCCAACCTGGCCCAGCACGCGCGCGCGGGCGGCAACTTTGTCCGCATTGACATGGAAGATTCGCGGCTGACCCAGATCACGCTGGATATCGTGCGCCGGCTGCATGCCCAGGCGGGACTGCGAGGCGCCATCGGCATCGTGATCCAGGCCTACCTCTACCGGTCGCAGGCCGACATCGAGCAACTGCTCGCCGATGGGATCCGTGTGCGCTTGTGCAAGGGGGCCTACAAGGAGCCTCCCGAGGTTGCCTATCCGCGGAAATACGACGTGGATAAGAACTATGTGCGCCTTACACAGATGCTGCTCGAAAGTCCGCAGTACCACGCGCTTGCCACCCATGACGAACACATGATTGCGGCCGCAAAATCCTTCGCAGCCGCCCACAACATTGATCGCAGCCACTTCGAGTTCCAGATGCTCTATGGCGTGCGCCGGGACCTGCAGCGGCAATTGGTGCAGGAAGGCTATCGGGTGCGCGTCTACGTCCCCTTCGGCACGGAGTGGTATCCCTACTTCATGCGCCGGCTCGCAGAACGGCCAGCCAATGTGATCTTCATGGCGCGGAACTTTTTCCGCTAACGCCTATTCGTATTTTTTGCGATGCCGTCGACCGGGCTTATGCCGAAGACGCAGATAGGTCTTCTTACGGCACTCCGCGCATTCCCACGGATAGTAGCCCAGCAGAGGGAGAATGCGATTCTCCCAAAAGCCTGCTCGAGCATTCCGCCGTAGGGTGTGGCTCCCACAGGCAGGGCACTGGATCACCGTAGCAGCGTTGTCCCTGTTATCCGATCTTTCCGAATTGCGATGCTCTTCCCCAGTTAATATCTGACCCGACATTGGTTTCTCGTAGCTTTAACCGCGATTGATTCGCCTAGAGTGTCCTTCGAGAAAGACTGGTTTCAAATCTTTCCCGCCGCATTGTGTACTGCCTAGCAATTTCAGAACGCTGGGGAAGGAAATTCGGAACACAAAACTACTCTTCCAATCTTGCCAAGCCTTGTTTCGCCAATTCTGTGACTGCTTTGGCCAGAATCGGGGAAGTATTGAGAGACTCCGGTCTTTCAAGATATAAACCTAAGTTGACGGAATAGTCTCGAAAGAGTTTATCCACATCATACAGAATCTCGACGTGATCGCACAGGAAACCGATCGGCTGGAGGATCAAGTGACGCACACCGGTCGCAGCGATCTGGTCGAGGGTTTCTTCCACGCTGGGCCCAAGCCATGGTCCGCCGCTCGCTCCCTGGCTCTGGAAGGCAAACCACCATCGGGGAATCTCCGGAACGCGCGCAGCGACCAGCTCCGCCGTATGCCGTGCCTCATCGGCATAGGGATCGGCGCCTTGACCCGGCCAGAGACGCGGTCCGCTGTCTCCCTCAGGCGGCGGCTGCACGGTGCGCAGTGGCACGCTATGCGCTGTAAACAGGACCGGAACGGCATAGCCTGCCTCCGCGCTCAGCTTCTCCCAGGCCGGCCGCAACCGGTCCGCAAAGGCGTCGGCCAGGAGCGGATGCCGGGCCCAGCCCTCTGTAAAGTCAATACGAAGTCCCCCGGCCTCTGCCTCCACTGCGCGCCGGTAGAGGCCTACGCTGGTGCGCGAGTTCTGCGGAGCCATGCAAATCACAGCCGCCTCTTCGACGCCGTCTGCCCGCATCTGCTTCACTACCTCGGGAATGTAAGGACGCCAGTTGCGCATCCCCACATAAACCGGCACCGGGATTCCCGCTGCTGCCAGTTCAGCTTCAACCAGCCTCGCCTGCTGAAACGTGATCTCCGTCAGCGGGCTCTTGCCGATCAAGGAATAGCGGTGCTGAATCTCTTCAACGACCGCTGGAGGGAGGGGGCGGCCACTCACCACGTTACGAAGGTACTCTGGGATTTGATCGACCGTCTCCGGCGTCCCATGCGCCAGAAGCAGCACGGCCTGCTTAGGCACGGGCACCCTCCAGGCTGAACTCATGGACCATCTTCACCACCGCCTGCACGTTCTCTACAGGCGTGCCGGGAACAATGCCGTGCCCCAGGTTAAAGATGTGTCCGGGGCGGCCGCCGGCGGCGCGCAGAATCTCCTTCACCCGTTGCTCCAGGATCTCCTGCGGCGCAAACAGCGTAATCGGATCCAGATTTCCCTGCACCGCGCGCCCGTGTCCCGCTTCGCGCCAGGCCACATCGAGCGGCTGGTGCCAGTCGAGGCCAATCACATCTGCGCCCGTCTGAGCCATCGTTGAGAGCAATCCGGCCGTCTCCACTCCAAAATAGATGACCGGGACCCCCATCTGCTGCACCGCCTGCACCAGGCGCTTGGAAGCCTCCAAGGCATACGCGCGATAATCCGTCAGCGAGAGCGATCCCACCCAGCTATCGAAGATCTGGATCACCTCGGCGCCCGCCTGCACCTGCAACTGGCAATACTCGGTGAGCACGGCGACCAGCTTGTCCAGCAGACTGGTCCAGGCCGCGGGATCGGTATACATCAGCTTCTTGGTCTCGATGTAATTGCGCGAGCCGCCGCCCTCGATCATGTAGCTGGCCAGGGTATACGGCGCGCCGCAGAACCCGATGATGCCGATGCGGTCCCGGAAATGCGCTGCCACTTTCTGGATGGCGCGAGCCACGTAGTCCAGGTCGGCGGCGCGGTCGGTCCGCAGCAAGCGCACATCCTCGGCGCTGCGGACCGGCTGGTGCACTACCGGGCCCTCACCAGCCTGGAACTCGAAATCCAGCCCCATCGGCTCGAGCGGCAGCAGCAGATCGGCGAAGATGATGGCCGCGTCCACGCCCAGCTTTTCCGCGGCGGTGATGGTCACCTCGGCGGCCAACTCCGGCTGTTTGCAGATCTCTACCAGCGTGTGGTGCTTGCGAACGTCGCGGTACTCCTGCATGTAGCGGCCAGCCTGCCGCAGAAACCAGACCGGTGTCCGGTCCACGGGTTTGCGCAGGCATGCACGCAGAAATCGGCTGCCAGCGAGCAGATTGTCCGCAAGGTTTTCGCCCCCATTTGGGCCGTGCTCTGTTGGTTCCATAGAATTTGATTTTAATTTTAACGGAGCGGGAGCGAAGCGGCTTTGAATTTCCGCCAAGCCAATCGAAGCAGGCGGGCTTCCGGTTCGAGCTTCCCTGTCCGCAGCCCCTATGATGAACAGGACGGATGCTCACTTCCATGAAGATCACCAGCCTAGAACCCTTCATCCTCCATGCGCCGGTCACGCGCGGCGGCATTGCCGACAGTACCCACTCCCTTACCCATTGGGGCGCGCCCGGAGTGGCAATCCACACCGACGCCGGCCTGACCGGCTACGGCTTTTCCGGCACGCACGCGCATTTGCCCACCGACCGGCTCATCGCCGACTGCATCGTGAACAGCTACGGTCCGCTGCTCCTGGGCGAAGATCCGCGTGAGGTGCGAGCGCTCTGGGAGAAGCTGCACAAGCACTCGCCCATCTACTGGGTAGGCCGGTCGGGCATCACGCACCTCGCCCTGGGCGCAATCGACATTGCGCTCTGGGATCTCAAGGCCAAGGCGGCCGGGCTGCCCTTGTGGAAACTGCTCGGCGGCAGTGCCACCAAAAAAGTCGAGGCCTACAACACCGACGGAGGCTGGCTCAACTGGCCCCTCGAAACCATGGTCTCCGACTGCAAGCGGCTCATCGAAGAGGAGGGCTACCGCGCGGTCAAGCTCAAGGTGGGCGGGCCGAGCCCCAATGAAGACCTCAAGCGCGTGGAGGCAGTGCGCCTTGCACTCGGCCCGTCGATCCGCATCATGACCGACGCCAATGGGCGCTGGACCCTGCCCCAGGCGATCCAGACCGCCGGACGGTTGGTGGACTTCGACGTGACCTGGATCGAGGAGCCCATCTATTTCGACGATGTGGAGGGGCATCGCCGCCTGGCCGAGACTATTCGCACTCCCATCGCACTCGGAGAGCAGCTTTACACCGCATCGCAGTTCCGCGATTTCATCCATGCCGGCGCGGTGCACTACGTGCAGCCGGATGCGGTTCGCCTGGCCGGCATCACTGAATTTTGGCAGGTGGCGGAGATGGCCTATGGTTCCAGCCTCCCCGTGGCTCCGCACGTTGGCGATATGGCCCAGGTGCACCAGCATCTCTGCTTCGCGCACCCCGCATGTTCGCTCCTCGAGTACATCCCGTGGCTGCGCGACTGGATGGAACATCCGGCGCGTATCGAAGACGGCTACTACGTCGCGCCCGAAGCGCCCGGGGCCGGGACTACCCCGACCCGGCGAGCGCTCGAGCAGATCAACAGGATTTGACCCAGGCACGAGACGCGGCGGGGCGGATTTGCTCACGGAGCCTCGCCACACTTACGGCCCGCCCGCGCTCCAGGCGAGAACTCAACAGCTTCATCTACGGAATACCAGGAAGACGAGCCGCGGTCGCTCTAGGCGCCCACATTATACGGAATGTGGTCTCGAATGGCCTGTCTTCGCCCAACACACGAAGCGGCTGGTAAACCCACTGGCTCGCAGCCTCACGAACTACGTTATCGATCTGTGTCGGCCCACTCTCAATTGTGATCTTGTTGACATGCCCATCCGGGCCAACCGCTATCGCCAGCTCGGCTTCTACCCCGCCGTTCAGAGCAAAACCGCCCGCGGGGAAGTTGGGAGATATCATTCGTAGGAGTTCGGGATATCCGTAGAATTCCTTGCCGCGCTCCACAGTCGGGATGGCCGTCAGGTCGACAGCGCTGGCGTCCCGAGGCGGATCCGGAAAATTCGCTGGCACTTGCGCGATCGTCTCCACTGTGTCCAGCCAAAGATCGAAGACACGCTTTTCCCCCATGGTGCGGTGAATCTCCCGCGCAAGATAGTGATTCTGAAACTCGATGATCTGGTTATAGGTCGTCACATCATCGCCACCGGCCACGCTCACCCGCAGGGCTGGCGTCGTGGAATCGATGCAGTAGGTGGGAAACCAACTGGTCGATACTCCCCCGCCATCCTGGTCAGAATAGGAGAGAGAGACGCAACTCACTTTCACCTTTCGCAGGGAAAGCCGCCTCTTCCGCGGCACAAAATCCCCCGGAAGGATGGCAGGGACAGGCGCGACCAGGGCAGAACGCATCGCCAGACCTTCGAACAGCCATCCCTGATGCCCTTCCCTGAGAAGCTTACTGCCAACCGCATAGTCCGTTTGCGAGATCCCCGTACTCTTGCTCGTGTAGCTGCGCTTGTACCTGTTGGGCCCAGCCCACCATTCTTCGTAGACTCCCTGATCATTGGGCTTGTCGTCGAGATAAAGGACGTAATGGCCGCGAATGTGCCAGGGTTTAACATCGCTCGAACTCAGTCCGTTCCGTGCCAACGCAAGAGAGAACAACTCCGCCGGATCCTTGGGAAGTGTCGCGGGGGAACCCTTCTGTGCGCAGGCCGGGGTATAACTCCCCGTGCAGAAGAGCGTCAGAACCAGCAGCATGCGGGGCGAGAACATCGATTGCGCTCCAGCTTTTTTGGCGATTCCAGGATGATAGCAGCACACCTGAGGCCCGGGAACCCTCAACCTCGACCTGCTCGCTAAGGCCTGGGACGCCTGCTGGCTGCGGTTGCGGACCGCGGTTACACTAGAGGCATGGCGGAGATTCAGCGCAGGAAAACCCCCACTGTCAAGATCGGCCACGTACGCGTAGGCTGGGAAGTCCCCGTGGTCGTCCAGTCGATGACCAACACCGATACGGCCGACGTTCAAAGCACCATCGAACAGGTTGCAGCCCTGGCCCTGGCCGGCTCCGAGCTGGTCCGCGTCACCGTGAACAATGAGGATGCCGCCGCGGCCGTGCCCCATATCGTCGAGGGCCTCGACAAGCGCGGCCTGCGCGTGCCCATCGTTGGCGACTTCCACTACAACGGCCACATCCTGCTCAAGAAGTACCCCGCCACGGCGCAGGCGCTGGCCAAGTACCGCATCAACCCCGGCAATGTCTCCATCGGCCGCAAGGACGACGACAACTTCCGCACCATGGTGGAGTGCGCCGTCGAGAACCACAAGCCCGTCCGCATCGGCGTCAACTGGGGTTCGCTCGATCAGGCGCTCCTCACCCGCATGATGGACGAGAACAGCAAGCGGCCTAACCCCTCGCCAGCCCGCGACGTGATGATCGAGGCCATGATCGCCAGCGCGCTCAACTCCGCACAGGCAGCCGAGCACTACGGCCTCGGCCACGACATGATCATCCTCTCCGCCAAGGTCAGCGGAGTCCGCGACCTCATTGACGTCTATACCAAACTGGCCGAGCGCTGCGACTACGCCCTGCACCTGGGCCTGACCGAAGCCGGCATGGGCGCCAAGGGCCTCATCGCTTCCACCGCCGGCCTGGCCCCGCTGCTGCTGGCCGGCATCGGCGACACCATCCGCGTGAGTCTGACGCCCAAACCCGGCGGCGACCGCACCGAAGAGGTGCAGGCCGCGCAGCAGATTCTGCAATCGCTCTCCATCCGCAGCTTCATGCCCCAGGTGACGAGCTGCCCCGGCTGCGGCCGCACCACCAGCACCTACTTCCAGGAGCTGGCCGAGCAGATCCAGAGCTACCTGCGCACCTCCATGCCCGAGTGGCGCAAGAAGTATCCCGGCGTGGAAGAGCTCAAGCTCGCGGTGATGGGCTGCGTCGTCAACGGTCCCGGCGAGAGCAAGCACGCCAATCTCGGCATCAGCCTCCCCGGTACCTTCGAAGACCCCGTCGCGCCGGTCTATGTTGACGGCAAGCTCAAGACCACGCTGCGCGGCGACAACATCGTCGCCGAGTTCAAGCAGATCCTCGACGACTACGTGGTGAGCCACTACGGCAAAGATCGCGAGCTGGTGGGAACCCACTGAGAGCTTGAACATTGGGTGCTCCAGGTCTCAAAAGCGAGACTTGGGAGAGTACCGAATTTCACGATTGCCGCGGGCACCACAAAGGCCAGCCCCGTAGGGGCGGCGTGAAGCAGCACCCCGCCCATGATGGTGGTCGCATTTGCGGCGCGAGTCGCGAAGCGACGGACGAGAATAGCCCCGGATGCAGACCGCGCCGAAGGCGGCAGGCGAAATCCGGGGAAGAAGGCGTTGATTGGGTGCAGCCGCGGAGCGACGGCCGAAATGGGGGCAGGATCTCGGTCGTCCCTCCGGGACTTCGCGGGTCGTAGGACCTATTCCCAGGGCTTCCGCCCTGGGCTATTCTCGTGTCTCCCTTCGGGAGGGGTGGGGTAAGGTCCCTGGTCTCCCATCCTGCGAGCTTCCGGAGGGATTCAACGTGAAAAGCCCTGGGTAAGCGCAGTGCTCTCCCAGGTCTCAAAAGCGAGACCTGGGGCACCCCATTTCATGCCGGGGATACATGAGATCGGAGCCAGTCGCCGTCCCAGGGTTCAAAAGCGAGGACAACCCATTTTTGTGGTGGGATGCCTGCCATCCTTTGCATTTCTTTCTTGCATGTGTGGCAAATAAAGAACTTGCGTTTTGGCCTTTTCGTAAGTGTGGCAAATAAAGCAGTTAACGCAAGATCCGCTGCAAGTGTGAGATCTAAAGGAGTTACAGCGGTACGAGAGTGCCGTCGGGCTGTTCCTCAGGAGGCGGCCCGGAGAAGAAGCCAGGCTGAAGACCATTCTGCCTGATGCGGAGACTTAATCCGCAGTCGGTCGGAATCTTTTCGAGATCGGGTGCAGGGATGGAGGTGGGAGATTGCATGCGAAGATGCGGTTCAACTCTCTTCCCCGCTTCTCTGGCTCGCCGCGAGGGTTTCCGGCTTCCATCCTGGGCTCCTTTGCGCTACCCTGTCCGCAATTCCCCAGGAAGGGCAAATCATGTTGCTGAGCCGCTACGCTTGGCTTGCCGGTCTGTTGCTGTGTGTCCCTGCCGCGGGCTTCGCCAAGACGCCGAAGCAGTGCTTCACCGCCGATCAGGCCTCCCGCATGGTCAACAAGGATGTCTGCGTGTCGGTGCACGTCTACGATGTGGTGGCGCTTCCGGACGGCACCCGCTTTCTCGACGTCTGCTCCCCCGAGACCCCGGATGAAAAGTGCAACTTCACGATCATCAGCCGGTGGGGCGATCACGAGCAGGTTGGCGAACTGCAAAAGTATCGAGACCAGAACGTGCACATCCGCGGCATCGTCCGCCCGATGAATGGCCGCGCCGGAATGGTTCTGAGCCACGCCCGCCAGTTTTATGGTGGACCGCCGCGCTTCCGGCCCAATCCCCTGCTCTCCCGTGGATTCGACGCCACGCAGAACCGCCCGCCGATCCGCGATCCCAACCTGCGCCACCGCGGCGGACGGCGCGCCTTCATGAACAGCCGCGACCAGGAGCCGGTACCAGCGAAGTAGCACCTCAGCAGGTCAGCGGCGTCGGCAAGACAGGGGGGCCGCTGGCGCTCTGACAGTTATTCCAGCGGCGGCGCTACGCGAGCGCCGAAGCGCAGAAGGACGCTCGCGAACACAAGCGAGACCAGAGTCGCGCCCAGGCCGATGCTCAGCGTGGAGTGATCCGAGATGGCGCCGATGATCTGGGGCGAGAACGTGTCGCCGAAGAAGTGAATGCAGAAGAGGTTCAGCGAGATCGCAGTGGCCCGCACCGGCGCGGAGACAGAGTTCACGATCGCCGTGTTCAGCGGTCCGGTGTTGAGGAAGATGAAGAATTCAGCCGCGAACAGAGCCGGAATGGTCAGCCTGCTGGGTCCGAAGAAGACCAGCACGCCGAAGGGCAGGGTCAGGGCCACGCTCCAGAACGAAAGCAGGTAGAGCGCGCGATGATCGGTTCGCAGCCAGCGCTGCGCAATCCATCCGCCGATGATCGTCCCTGCGATACCGTCGATCACGGTGATGGCGCTGACCGCCAAGCTGGCATGCGCAACCGAAAGCCCGTTATGCCTGTGCAGGAAGGTCGGAACCCATGCCGAGATGCCGCCCAGGGCAAAGGTCACCTCGGCCATGCCGAAAGTGGCGGTGAGGAAAGCGGAGTTACTGAGCAGTGAGCTCCCCTGCCGCAGAAAATCCCTGAAGGATTCACGCGAAAGCCTGCGCTCCACCTTGGTTGAGAGACGGTCGCAGGCGCCACGCTCCGGGTCTCTGCCCCACAATGCGTACAGGAGAGCGACCAGCATGCCCGGGATCGCGCAGACCAGGAACGGCGCGCGCCAGCCCAGCGCGCTGCCGATCTCTCCTCCGGCCAGGTAGCCCAGCGCAGCTCCGACAGGAATGGCGAGATAAAAGATGGTGAGGATTTTGTTGCGGTCGCGATCGGGATAAAAATCCGCAAGCACTGCCGGAGCGAAGATGCCGAAGGTTGCTTCTCCCACTCCCACCATGGAACGGCGCAGGTAGAGTGCCCAGTAGTCGTGCACAAAGGCGCTGGCCAAGGTCGCCAGGCTCCACAGCAGAGCCCCGATCACAATCAGCGGTTTGCGCCGGAACCAATCGCCCAACCAGCCGCTCAGCGGCGCCACCAGCATGTAGGTGAGAAAGAAGGCCGTGGTCAGCGCGCCCATCTGCTGATCGCTGGCATGAAATTCCCGCTGGATGAGGGGTTGCGCGCCGGGCAGGATGTAGCGGTCCAGATAGTTCAGGAGATTGAGCGCCAGCAGCAGAAGCATCGTCCCGACGGCGGGATGGATGCGGGGACGCGCTGGTGGTGTCGAAATCTCCATGAGATGTCACTGTCCGGAACAGACAGGGGAGAACTCAGGAATAGCACAGCAGCCGTGGAATCTCCAGCCAGGCAGTGACTCGACGGGAGGGGCTTACTTCGTCTCCGGCCGCGGCCAGCGCGCTTCCACCGTGGTCCCAATTCCGCCGCGAGGCCGGAAAACGCCCTTGACCACCGCCCAAACCGGGTCGCAGGCCTTCACCATGTCCTCCAGCACCTGATTGACGATGTTCTCCTGGAAGATGCCAAGATTTCGGTAACAGAAGAGGTATTCCTTCAGCGACTTGAGCTCGAGGCAGCGTTCGCGCGGCATGTAACGGATGGTCAGCACCCCGAAATCCGGCAGCCCGGTCTTGGGGCACACGGAGGTCAGCTCCGGATCATCGATCTCGATCTCGTAGCCCGGAAACTGGTTCTGCCAGGTCTCGATGGCTGGAAATTTGAAGTCCAGGCCAGCCTTGGCGTGTTCATCGGTGTAACGGGGAGCAATAGAAGCCATGTCCCTATTGTACGTGGGCCTAGACTCGCTGCCCGGCGCGGATTCTGGCGCGAAGTTCTTCCTCGATTGCGGCGTTCGCCCGGTCCACCATCACAGGCACCCGAAAGAGGTCTGCAATGGCCCAACTCCAGGCCGCGGCCATCAGAACGGCTCCTATCGCCAGGCCCCAGCCTCCAGGATCCGCGGCGATCTCCCGGGACGCCAGTTCCGCGGTCAAGCTCAGTCCTGCGGCACAAAGCAAGAGCATGAGACTGGCGCTGCGCACCCGACCGAGATAGAAGCGATGGGCTCCTAGACCTCCCAGCGGCATGGCCAGCAGATAGGCCAGCCATATCTTCCGCTTGCGGCCGTCGTAAGCAAAATCAAACGCGCGCTCCTGTAACCATGTAAGCTCCTGTGCCACCTGCACTGCGCCTCCTCGCTTCTTGCTGGGGAATCAAGGCCCGTTGTTCCATGGAATCTGACAGCGAAGCAATTCTAGTCAGGCGATTTCCAGAAGCGCCCTTCCCTGTTCGGGGCGGGCGGGCTGCAACAAAGGAGGGAGTAACGACGCAGTTCCTACTTTGCCAACAGAGCTGTGTTTCTGCATCGCAAGAAGCGCATCTTGAGTCCTATATACTGACTCAGGATACCGGAATGACTGAGGGACGAACGCATTCAAGCCGTCGCGGACTGTGGATTGGGACGGTTGTCATTCTTATTGCCGTGTTCTTCACGGCCCGCTATGCTTTTCGCCAGCGGCTATCGGTTCGCGTCGTTCAGGCCCAGCGGGAAACGATCGTGAACACTGTGAGCACGAACGGCCATGTTGAGCCCGTGCACCCCTACCAGTTTTACAGTCCGATCTCGACCACGGTAAGAGCCGTGTATGCGCAGCCGGGGGACCATGTAACCGCCGGAAAGCTGCTGGTGCAGCTCGACGACGTGGAAGCCCGGGCCCGTGTAGCGAGCGCCGAAAGCGGGGTGAAATCCGCCCAGGCGGCGCTGGATGCCGCCATGCATAACGGCACCCAGGCCGAGCGCCAATCGGCCGCCGCAGAGGTAGAGCAGGATCAATTGACTGTGGACCAGGCGAAGTCCGACGTGGCGGCGCTGACCAGGCTCGCAGCCAGCGGAGCGGCCGCACCGGGTGAAGTTCTTGCGGCGCGCCAGCGGCTGGCAAGCGCCGAGGCGGCTCTCAAGGCCGCCCAGCAGAGCGCCCACAGTCGCTATTCTTCCGACGAGCTTTCGCGATTCCGGGCGGCATTGGCTGACGCACAGGCCGGATTAACAGCCGCCCAGCAGGTGGAAGACCAGACCCGCATCGTGGCGCCCATCGCCGGCACGGTTTACAGCATCGACGCGCAGCCCTCCGAGTTTGTCGAGCAAGGCAAGCTGGTGCTCGAGATGGCCGACCTGAAAGAGGAGCGCGTTCGCGCTTACTTCGACGAGCCGGATATCGGCCGCCTTGCACTGGGACAGAAGGCGACGATCCGCTGGGATGCCAAGCCGGGCGAACAGTGGCATGGCCACATCACGCGTTTGCCGGCGTCGGTGGAAACCTATACGACCCGCATCGTAGGCGTCGTCTTGATCACCCTCGACAACCCGCAGGCGGGCCTGCTTCCGGACACAAATGTGACGGTACAGGTCACCACCGCGAGCCAGCCCAACGTTCTCAGCATCCCGCGCGAGGCGCTGCACTCCGAGAGCGGCGGCTACTATGTGTTCAAGGTTGCGGGGGGAGAACTGAAACGCACCCCGGTCACCATCGGGGCGCCCAACCTGACCCAGGTTCCTGTGCTGTCGGGCCTGAGTGAAGGAGATTGGGTGGCGACCGGATCAACCAACGGACAGCCTTTGCAGCAAGGTGTCCCTATCAAGGTTCAGCGGTGAAACAGCGTGTTCCATTCTTCCGTGGCCTGATCACCA
The DNA here is from genome assembly GCA_027449545.1 of Acidobacteriaceae bacterium. GTDB lineage: Bacteria > Acidobacteriota > Terriglobia > Terriglobales > Acidobacteriaceae > Telmatobacter. The sequence goes on from DAIDLI010000215.1 coordinate 17,406, forward strand.
TTGCGCTGGGTGCCGTGATCGCATCCGGGGCGCTGGCGCAGGCGTCCACAGAGCCCCTGGAAGAGGTTCATGCGGCTCTCAATGCGGGAGCAGCCGACAAAGCACTGAGCCTGATCTCTTCCCTGCCCAACGCCGGCGAAGGCAATGCGCGGGCACAGAATCTTGCCTGCCGGGTTGAGTTTGCGATGGGCCAGTGGGATGCGGCCGTGCGCGACTGCCAGCAGGCGGTGCAGCTTGAGCCGGGTAATTCCGAGTACCACATGTGGCTCGGCCGGGCTCTTGGCGAGAAAGCCAGCAACGCTAATTTCTTCTCCGCTTATTCTCTGGGCAAGCGGGTTCTCACCGAGTTCCAGACAGCCACACGCCTCGATCCGCGCAACGCCTCGGCGCTGGCCGATCTGGGCTCCTACTATGTTGAGGCTCCCTCGATCGTCGGCGGCGGCCTGGACAAGGCGGAGAGCGTGGCCAAAGAACTGGACCGCGCAGATCCCGCGCGCGCGGCGCAACTCCGCGCCAGCATTGCCATGGCACAAGGCGATTACGGAACTGCGGAAGCGCAGCTCAAGAAGGCGATTGCCGTCAGCCCCCATCCTGCATTCCAGTGGACAGCCCTGGCCCGCTTTTATCAGAAGCGGAAGCAATGGGCGGCGATGGATTGGGCTTTGCGCAGTTGCCTCAACGCGGCCGAACACGATCCGCAAGCGGGCGTGCCCCTCTACGACGCAGCAGGCGTGCTGATCCTCGCCAAGCGCGAGCCGGAACTGGCCATCCAGTTTCTACAGAAGTATCTTGCCAGCTCTGCGAAAACTGACGAAGCGCCTGCGTTCGTCGCTTACTGGCGACTGGCGCGCCTTCAGAAGCAAGTCGGAGATAGCGCCGGGGCGAAGGCCAGCGAAGTAGCCGGCTACGAACTTGCGCGCGAATACAACCCTGCACAGGACATGAGACGTTGAACCGTTACCGCCCGGGAAAGTTCGTGAAGACGTGGCGCCGGATGAGCACGCTTTCCGTCGGCGGCTTTGCCCTGCTCGCCGCCAGCGTATCTGCACCTGCACAGGTTTCGCTCCGGACGATTGTTGAGCTGGCGCAGCAGAAGAGCACTTCGGTGCGCATTGCCAAGGCCGACGTCTCTCGCGCCTCCGCGCAGGAGAAAGAGTCGCGCGATGCCTTCATTCCGACGCTTTCTTTTGGATCGGGCTTGCCGGCATTTCCTGAAGTGGGTTTCACCGGAGCCCTGCCAACCATCTGGGACGCGAATGTTCAGTCGCTGGTCTTCAGCATTCAGCAGATTCGCTACGTGCAGGCAGCGCGTGCAGGCATCAAAGCCGCACAACTCTCGCTCAAGGATGCCCAGGAGCAGGTGGCGCTGGACGCTTCTACCGAGTACATCGAGCTCGACACTGTGAACGAGGAGATGCAAGCTGCGCAGGAGCAGGAAAGCGATGCGGCGAAGATGGTGGCCATCGAGCAGCAGCGTACCGATGCCGGAGTGGATCCACTGATCGATCTGCTGCAAGCCAAGCTGACCGCGGCTCAGCTCAAGCTAAATCGGCTGCACATGCAGACGCGCGCCGAGGTTCTCGCAAAGGAACTCTCCACGCTCACGGCTCTCCCGCCCGCCTCCATCGTAACGGATCACTCCAGCATTCCTGAGGTGCCTGCTATTACGGGCGTTCCACCGCAGCAGCCTACCCCCGGTGTTCAAGCCGCGCAGATGCTGGCCTTGTCGAAGGAGAAGGTTGCCAAGGGCGATTCCGAACGTCGCAACTGGCTCTTTCCGCAGATATCTTTCGGGGCGCTCTACAACCGCAATACAACGCTGCTGAACGATATCAACAGTTTTTACCGGCGGCCGCTGTCAGCCAACAACCTCAGCTCCGGGTTCAATATCCAGCTGCCGATCTTCGACGAAAGCATCCGTGACAAGGCGCAGGAGTCAGCGGCCGATGCGCTCCGCGCCCGCGTAGAGGCAGAGCAGGCGCAACGCCAGAACGACCTTGCGATCGTCCAACTCAACAGAACCATTCGCGAGTTGAATGCCCAGGCAGAGGTCGCGAAGTTGAAGCAACAGATCGCCGGCGAACAGCTCAAGGCGGTGATGTCGCAACTGGAACTGGGTAATGGCGCCGGCGGCGGTGCGGGAGCCAGCCCCCAATTGAGCCCCGAGGCCGAGCAGCAGGCGCTCATTGATGAGCGGCAGAAATATATGGATTCGCTGGACGCCGGATTTGATCTGAACAAGGCGCGTCTGAACCTTCTGCGCTCTCTCGGTCACATGCAGGATTGGCTCAACGAATTGCACACGCGCTGAATTGCGCAGTGCGGCAAAGCCTGTTAATCTAGAAATGGTTCCAGCCGGAATCATTGCAGTGCGCCCGTAGCTCAGCTGGATAGAGCGACTGACTACGAATCAGTAGGTCGGGAGTTCGAATCTCTCCGGGCGCACCATACATCCCTTCTTAAAGTTCTCTTCTTGGAATCGCTTGAGCGAGGGGCCTCGCTGCGCGCGTGAGTTGTGCTCCATAGATTTGAGCCGTTGCACGCGCCCGAAGGCTTCATGCAACGGCTCAGATGTTCCTTATTGCCGTGCTTCAGCCGGCCAGCGTGAACACGATGCTGATCGCCGTTTCCATCTCAACCGGCTGGCCATTGAGCTCGTAGGGCTTGTAGCGCCAGGTTTTCACCGCATCCGTCGCTGCCTGCCGGAGCATCTGCGGCCCGTTCAGCACACGCAGGCTCTTCACAGTTCCCGATTTGGAGATGATGGCCTGCAACACAACGGTGCCGGAGATACGTGCTTCCTTGGCTATCGTCGGGTAGATCGGTGGAGTCTTTCGGATGAGCAAGCTATTGGCAACGCCCGACGAGATGGCAATCGGACTCGTCGGAGACATGTGTACGATCGGCTGTCCCGGCCCATTAAAAACGCCGGGATTGACGGCACTCCCGCCCAGGCCGGCGGTGTTCACCGGTGGCGGCGCATTGCCAACGGGAGCGCTGTTGGTTTGTTTGGCGATCCGCGTGGGAGCGGAGAGTTGCTCGTCCATCATGGCAGACTGCACAGGCGTCCCCTCGGAGTTTGTGTCCGACTGATCACCGGAGGAGGCAGAAGCGTCCTCTGTAGAGGACTGCGCCGCATCTTCTGCCATCTTCCCTGTTGCCTGGGATGTGCCAGCGTGCGGTTTTGGAAGGTTTTCGACCGGCTGTGCGTACGTCGCAGCAGACGACATTTGCAGCGGCTGCGCCGCTACTGGTTTCGTTCCGTGGCGGAAGAGAGGAATCAGCAGAAGGGCAAGCAAAAGTAAGCACGCGCCAACGGCGGCGAGCACGATCTGTTTCTTCTTGGACGGACTCTCCTCTTCGAGGGGTTCCGGCTTCTCTCGAAAGAGATCGACAATGGCCGCGTCCGTCATTGCCGCAGCTTTTGACTCATGGCCCTTGGCGACTCCAGGCCGTACCGGCGAGACCGGAAGCTCTACCGTCGTCCCGCGGGACTCTGCCCTTTGCGGCGCGCGGACTGCCGTCTGCTCAGGCATGCGATCCGTCGAATCTTCTTCATCGTCAGCCGCAGGCAGCGGGGAGGGAGCGAGGCGCGGCCTCTCGATCGTAGCGGCCGCCGTCCCTTCCCCTGAGTTCGCAGATCCCGAACCCTTGGCCTGCTCGCCAAAGCGGCGGCTCGGCTCCAGACGGTAGGAGACTGAGCGCGACACCTGATCCGCCAGCGGATTTGGCACTTCTGGAGGAGCGGAAATCTCCGGGCCGGACCAGGGCGATCCCGCACCCCGCGGTCTGCCCACTCCTGGCGCTACGCCAGCGCCTCGGGCAGGTGCCTGGCTCAGCGGCCTCGAGCCTTCCCCCTCGAAAGGAACGGCCTGCGGACCGCTAACCTTGGGCGAGAGAGGCGCAGAAGCGGCACCATCCCATTCGCTGAAGTCTTCAGGAAGTGTATCGGGCAGGAGCGGAATTACTTCTTCTGGAGATGCCATTGACCATCGTCTCCTTTCTCATAAACCGCGCCCTTGTACGTGCGCGTTTCCCGAGGCGCCTTCTCTCCTGTAGTGCGAGCGTCAAGGCCTTCTGGCTGGGCAGGAGCAGGAGCGGAGTGGCTCGGTGTTGATATCCGTGGGGAAGGCGTGTGGCTGGTTCCAGCAGGCGACGAAGTAATTTCCGACAATCCTTTCACCTCAAGTTCAACCGTGGCATTTGCGGTGGAGTATCTTTCAGCATCCGCGGGGACAAACGACACGGTGAGCCTGTGTCTTCCCGGGGGCAGCACAATACCCGTCGGCGGAGCATAGACGAACGCTCCAGCGACGGAGGCGGTGGCATTCAATTGCGCAGCGCTCAGGGCTGTTCCATAGGAAATAGCGGATGGACCCCTCCAGTTCAGGTCCACCGGCAGCTTCTCGGCAACCGATACCGAAACCACCGCGCGCGCCACGTTGTAATTCAGCGTGTCAGCGGGCGTGAAGGTAACGGTGAGCTTATGCATCCCCGGTGAAAGAACCTCGCCTGCGGCAGGCATATACGCAAAAGAGCCCGGCATGTTCGCTGTGGCGTTGAGCTGCTCCGTCCCCAGGGCGCTTCCCTGCGTCATGGGAGCCGGCTCCGACCACTGCATCTGTGGCGTGGCCTTGCTCACGGTCAATTTGCCCCGGATGATCGCCGTCGTGTAACCAGCGTCGTCCGCTGGTGTAAAGAGCGCCAGCAGAGGATGCTCACCCGCTGCGAGCACCGCTCCGGGCCCAGGGGTATATTCAAACCGGCCGGCAACAGGCGACGAGGCACAGAGCTCTTTCGCGCCCAGTTGGGTTCCGTACGGGATGGCCTCCAGCGGCGGCCAGTGGACGGCAGGGGTCGCCCTGGTGACGGTGATGGTTCGCGTGGCCTGGGCAGAGGTGTAATTCGCCTGATCGGCGGGGGTGAAGGTTACGGACAGGGTGTGCGTGCCCGGCTGTAGCACTTCGCCCGGGCCTGGGGAGTAATCGAACTTACCGGGCACAGGCGACCAGGCATTCAGATATTTCTCGTCCAGGGGCTCGCCGCGTGCGATCTCGGGCGGGGAGGGCCACGTGAGCTCTGGCGTGGCCTTGGTAACCACGATCGAGACCGCCACCTGCAACGGATCCTCCCAGGATTCGGCAGGGGTGAAGGTCACCCAGAGGGTGTGCGTTCCGGTGGGCAGCACATACCCTGGGCCCGGGGTGTACACAAACTTGCCAGGGACGGAGGCGGTGGCATTCAACTGAGCCGCGCTGAGCTTCTCGCCGTAGCTGATGGGGCCCGGCGTAGGCCAGGTTACCGCTGGGGCTGCGCGCCGGCCGGGAGGCGCCAAAGTTGAGGCGTTGGATGGATCTGTCGCTTGAGAATTCACCTGCGCAATATTCCTCCCGTAAGCTATGGGCTCGGAACTTCCCCTCCTCGGCGGCGGCGCCGGGCTGCCGGAGACGGCCCCGGCCATCTCCAGGCTGACGACTGCGAGCGGGCTCTCGAGGAGGCCGCTCGCCCCGGCTGCGCCCTGATCGTCGGGAATCTTCCACTGCACCGGCCGGCCAAGCGCTCGCGCGATGATCTCTTCGTTCTCCGCTTCCGGCGCGCGGGCATCCATCCGGTTGACCACAATCTCCAAATTGGAGCCCCGTTCTGAGAAAAATTGAGAGATGACGCGATTGGAATTGCGCAGTTCGGAGATGCCGGTTTGCGTAACCAGATAAATGGTGCTGGCCACCTCAAAGAGCGCTTTGCCAGCCACATCGATGCGCGAGCCAACATCCACCACCACATGGTCAAATCGGCGGCGGGCCACCGCGATCAGTTTTTCGATCGCTGCCTGTGAGGCTTCCACCTCCGGAACCCGGCTGGGTGCGGCGAGTAAAAGCAATCCCGATGGATGCCGGACCAGAAGCTGTTCAAGAAGCTTCGCGTCGAGCTGATTCACCTCACGCAGCGCATCCTCCGTCGAACACTCGGCGGTTACTCCCAGGCAGAGGGCGGCATCTCCGATAGGAAGCGCGAGATCGATCAGGAGAGTGCTCTTCTCCGACGTCCGGGCCAGAGCCATAGCCATGTTGCAGGCCACGGTGGTTACGCCCGATCCCCCTTTCGATCCAGCGAAGACGAGCAGCTTCCCCTGTGGCCGTTCCGCAGGAACCAGCGTGGGACGCAAGGTCGTTGCGCGCTCCAGCGCCTCAGACATTCCGCCTGGCGCCAAGGGCAGCGTGAGATATTCGCGAGCCCCCGCGCGCAGAAATGAAGCCGCCCGCTCCCGATCCGGTTTCTCGGAATACACCATCACCGATGCCCGATCGCCGCCTCGAATCTCTTCCACGAGATGCGCAGCGAGCTCTGGATCGCTATCCCCGTCGAGCACGATCAGGTCGAAGGTCCCAAACAACCGCTGAAGGTGGTCGGCAGCCGGAGGATAGGAATCGAACTCACGCACCGCCGTGCGATGGGCCTCGGCCAGCGCTTCCGCCACTGCAGACCGCATCTTCTGGTGCGGGCCAATCAAGGCTACCGAAAGAACTTCGGTCGTCAACCCGGCAGCATATGTAGAACCCAAATTTGGTGAAGCGGGTGCTGAACTCACGGTTGAGCGCTCCTCGAAAACGAGCCGATGCCAGCTCGCATCCTGACCTGAGGCTGTTCGGGGCTGGATCTGACCGGCTCTTGCGCCTGTTCGTTCGATCTGACAGGACAACCAATCCGGGGCCAAGCTGCCCGAGAAACGCGCTACCGGGGAAAAATGGGACGAGTGTGACTCAAATGTGGAACTTAGATAACCATTATGGGGTACCTATACCAAATCCTGCCCATTACCAAAGTACAGTGGCCTTGTGGAGCCTCTCCAACTTTCTGCTTTGGATTTCTCCCATGCTGACTAAAATGGTCGGGAGCGATCATCCTGCACCGGCATGTGAATTTGCTGCCAAAATGCAATGCACGTTATGGGCCCGAGTCGCTGATCCTGAGGTGCTGGCGAATTCAATGGTGGATTGGAGCAAGTTACCCGATCTGGGCGCGATCGCGCTGCTGACCGCCGCCTTTGCTGCCGTGGCGCGACACAGCAAGGCATCCGTGTCCGGATTGTGGCTTACTGGCTGGTGCATGATCGCCCTGCATTTTGCCGCGCTCGTTTTCGCGCCGCTGAACGGGTTCGCGGGGACTTTTGCAGAGTTCGTTGGCCTTTCCGCCCTCACCTGGGCGGGTGTACTTTTTCTCTGGGCATCGGTCCCCTATCGTTCGCACCTATCCAGCCGCGGGATGCTCGCCATTCTGCTCGGAACGAATACGATCTATCTTGCTGTCTCGATTTTGACTCCGGCGCCCCGATGGGCTCTAACCGGGAGCGCCATTCTCTTTGGCGCGGCGCCTCTGGTGCTCGCGCTTCTTGCTGCACGCCAGGTTCGGCATCCACTGCGCTGGACCACCACCGCTCTCTACTGCGCTTTATCGATTTTCCTGCTCTTGTTCCAGAACCGGCCAGATGATGGCCAGTATCTGGCCTTGAATGCGATCTTCTTTACGGCTTACCTGGGATGCTGTCTCCACTTCTCTTACGTATACAGGCGGCTGGCTGCGGGTACGTTCATTACCAGCGCCGGATTTTTTACCTGGGCCGCAGTGTTTGTTGTTGGGCCGATCATGCAGTCACGCTTTCCCTCTATCCACATTCAGGATGAGGTTTGGAATCTGCCCAAGTACGTGGTCGCGGTAGGCATGATTCTACTGGTGCTCGAGGAACAACTCGAGCACAACCGGCACCTGGCCCTGCATGATGAGCTCACTGGATTGCCCAACCGGCGTCTCTTTGCAGACCGCCTGGAACTCGCCTTGGAGCGTGCCCGGCGCGGCGGCGCCCGCGCTGCGCTTCTGGTTCTTGATCTCGACCGCTTCAAACAGGTGAACGATACGTTTGGCCATCACATCGGCGATTTGGCTCTGGCGCGCTCCGCGCAGATCTTTGTAGGCCGGGTGCGGCGCGTGGATACGGTGGCGCGCACCGGGGGCGACGAATTCTCAGTGATTCTGGAAGACCCCGTTACGCGCGAAGATGCCGAGCATGTGG
>DAIDLI010000216.1 GCA_027449545.1 Acidobacteriaceae bacterium
CGGCTTGGCGAACGGCTCGCCGCGGAGATCGGCTTCGCGGGGTTTTTCGCCGGTCATGACGAGTGCATTGCCGAGCAGCTCGTGGACGCCGGCGACTTCGACTCCCGGCACCCAGTACTGAAGCAGCGTGGGCAGCGTCGCCTTGTCGATGGCGCAGATGCAGGTGAGCAGGTTGACGCCGTGCTTCTGGCGGACGTATTTGACGGCGTTGGCGCGCGGGAAGCCGCCGCGGAGGCGCATCTCCAGGTTCTCGTCGGTGCCGAGGCCGGCGCCGCTGCCGCAGCAGAAGGTCTGCTCGCGGATGGTGTTTTCCGGCATCTCGTGGAAGTTGCGGCAGACGGAGTTGAGGATGTAGCGCGGCTCTTCCAGCAGGCCCATGGCGCGCGCCGGATTGCAGGAGTCGTGGAAGGTCGGGATCCAATGGTCGTTGCGGCTGGGATCGAGCTTGAGCTTGCCGTTGCGGATGAGATCGGCGGTGAACTCGCAGATGTGCACCATCTTTGTGGAGCGGGCATGCTCGAAGACCGTGCCGGTGATGGGCGACTTGGGGACTTCGAGAAAGTCGGCCGGGCCGTTCATGGTGTCCATGTATTGGTGGAGGACGCGCCACATGTGCCCGCACTCGCCGCCGAGGATCCATTTGACACCGAGACGGCGGGCCTCGTCGTAGATCTTGGCGTTGAGGCGCTTCATCAGCTCGTGGGAGGCGAAGGATCCGAAGTTGCCGCCTTCCGAAGCGTAGGCGCTGACCGTGTAATCGAGGCCGATCTCGCGGAACAGCATCAGATAACCGAGCAGCGTGTAGTAATGCGGCGTGGCAAAGTAGTCGGCCGAGGGCATGACGAAGAGCACCTCGGCGCCCTTGCGATGCATCGGCACCTTGATCTCGAGGCCGGTGATCTCCGAGGCCTCGTCTGCGGCAAAGTCGATGCTGTCTTTGAAGCCATGGGGCTGAATGCCCAGATGGTTGCCGGTGCGAAAGCTGTTGGCCACCGGTTCCATGACCCAGTTGATATTGCAGCCGATCAGGTTGAGCAGTTCGCGGCCCATCAGCGTGATCTCGGCGGTGTCGATGCCGTATGGGCAGAAGACAGAGCAGCGCCGGCACTGGGTGCACTGGTAGAAGTAGTAGAACCACTCCTTAATCACGTCCTCGGTGAGTTCGCGCCCGCCAGCCAGAGAGCCCCCCAAAAGCGGGCCCAGGATGCGCCCCCACAGCGTGAAGTAGCGGCGGTAAATGGAGCGTATCAACTCGGCGCGGGCCACCGGCATATTCTTGGGGTCCGCGGTGCCGAGATAAAAGTGGCACTTGTCGGCGCAGGCTCCGCAGCGCACGCAGATGTCCATGAACAGCCGGAAGGAGCGGAACTTCGCGAACCGCTCTTTCATGCCTGCGAGGATGATCTGCTTCCAGTCCGGCGGCAGCTTCCAGTCAAGGTCGGAGGGCTGCCAGCTGCGCGGGTTGGGCAGACCGAGATAGGTCAGGTTCTTGCCCGCCGCGCTATAGCACATGGCGCCCTTGCGGAATTCAACGTGGGGATTGCGCCAGTCTCCGCGCGGGGGCTTGGGCTCAATTTGTACGAGCGTCTCCTGCATCTTCCGCCTCGATGGGAATGCCGGCTGCCACTAATTTGTCGCGGAACTCTTCTTCCCATTCCGCGTAGGTGTGCGTCTTGACGGGGTAGTTCCAGGGATTAACGTGCCGCCTGCGCCGGCTATCGTTGGCCAGGTTGCGGGTGGGGCTCAGAAACACGCCGCCCATGTGCATCAGTTTGCTGAAAGGCAGATACGCGCCCAGTGTGCAGACCAGCAGCAGGTGGACGAGAAAGAGCGGGCTCAGCGCGCTGAGATCTAAGGGCCGGAATGCCGCCAGGCTCAGCGCAAATTGCTTGACGCTGAGAAGATCCACGCGCACAAAGTAGCGCATGAGCACGCCGGAGACCGCGATCCCCAGCAAAAGGAAGAGCGCAAAGTAATCGGCGAAGAGCGAGATGTAGCGGACCGCCGGATCGCGAAAGCGCCTGAACAGCAGATAAATCAGCGCGCCGATCAGAATCACGTCGGAGAGATAGATCTGCGGCGCGTCGACCTGAAAGAATCCATCCACTCGCTCCAGGGCATTGATCCAGGCCGGCACAGGTTCGAGGAACAGGCGCAGGTGACGGAGAAGAATCAGCAGGAGCGACCAGTGCAAGGCCAGCGCACCCAGCCACAGATACTTGCTCTCGCCCAGGATCAGCCGCTTCCCCTGCATGCGCGCGCGGTCATTGCGGAAGAGCGAGCGGAAGAGGAGGATCTCGGCGGCCATGCGCGCCAAGACACCCCACCGGCTCGACGGGTTATCAACCTTCGCTGACTTGATCCACGGCAGCGATCGCTGCTGACCGCAGGTGGTGGGTATATGGAACGGCACAGGAACCCATGCCCAGCGCATCACGCGCCAGCAGAAGCCAGCGATGAAGATCGTGAAGGCGGCATAAGGAACGACGAGAATGAGAACGGCGCGCCCCGGCGCAAGTTGCCCTGCACCCAGCGCGGCAAAGGTAAGGGCCAGCACGACGAGCAACGAGTACAGCGCATTCATTCTTCTTCCTCTTCGCTCGCTAAGGCGTAGTGCATCCGGGATCGCAGCTCGTTCACCCGCAGTTGGAAGATCTGTTCCCGGCAGCTCATGTATTGATCGAAGGTCATGAGCGCCAGTTCGTCGATGCGCTTGTGCAGGGACTCGGAAACTCCGCCGGTGGCCTCCCGAATGGCGGCGCGCAGGGCAAAGACGAAGCGCACCGCGTCGGCCGGACTGAAGTTCTGCACAGCACGCATGCGGACGAGCGCATCGAGCGCCTCCAGCATGCGCTCCTTGTTCATCGCGCCCAGCACTTCGTGGGCCAGCGCCGCTAGGCTCTTCCGGAGCGTTTGGCCCACAGGATTGCGAAAGGCATCCTGCTCACCGCTCAGGAACGAGAGCGTCTCCGCTGGGTAGGAGTTGAGCGTCAGCTCAACCCATCGCTCCACGACAGCTTCTTCCGTACTCATGGCCGGGCTCATGACCGAACTCATCGCGCCTACACGCAGCCAGTAGGCTTCGGCAGTCCCGCCAATTTACAGGCGCCCTTGGCCGGCCCGGAAGGAAAGAGCTGGTAGATTTCGCTGAGCTTGTAGCCGGTCTCCTTGCAGACCTTGCGCACCATCGGCGCGATGCCAAACTGGAGGTAATAGTTGCGGATGTAGTGAATCACCTTCCAGTGGCCATCGGTCAGACTATCGATCGACTCCGATTGGGCGAAGTCTTTGGCTACGTCGTCGGTCCAGCGATCCGGCTCCTGCAGGAAGCCGTCTTCATCCACTTCGTACTTTCTTCCTTCCACTTCGAATGTCGACACAGTTCACCTCGCATTCAGTTCATTTCGATGTACCCGCAGGGGCACACATCGGCGCACTTCCCGCAGCCGTTGCAAAGCTCGACTTTGAGCTTGTAGTGCTCGCCCTTGGAAAGCTTGACGAAGCAGTTTTTGCTGCAATACATCCAGCAGGTTTCGCAGTCCATGCACATGCCGCAGGACATGCAGCGGGCGGCTTCGGCTACAGCTTCCGCCGCGGTCATCTGTGCGGAAGCGGCGTTGAAGGACTGCGCCTTGGGATACCAGTCCAGTTTGACCCGCTCGCTGCGAATCACCGGATGGGTGGAGACTTGCGGCACTGAGCAGCATTCAAACTGAGCAGCCAGGATCTCGGCCACCGCGCGCCCCTGGGCGATAGCCGCACTCACCATATTGAGCACCCGCGGCTGAACCTCGATCGCTTCCTCGACGGCGATCCGGGGAGCTTCAGCCGGCAGCGCGCCGATCACGATCGCCTGTCCGTCCGTGCCCGGCTGCGGCTTGAGCTGAGCTGCCTTTTGCAGACCCATGGCAAAAAAGATCGCGCCATAATCGCGGCGCAACTGCTCCATCGAAACATCGCGTCCCACCTGGCAGCCGGTGCGCAGCTCGATGCCCAACTGAAGGATGTTCCCGATCTCCGCATCCAGGACCTCGGCCGGAATGACCGAACGAGGGATGGCGTACCGCATCATCCCGCCCGCCTGAGGAGCCGCTTCGATCAGCGTCACCGCGTAGCCTTTGCGGCGCAGATGATAGGCGGCACTAAGTCCCGCGGGGCCGGCGCCGACGACCGCGATGCGGGGCGATTCACGCCGTACGGGGACCGCCTCACAACGCAAGCCGTTGGCGATGGCGAAGTCGCCGATGAACCGCTCCAGTTCCCGAATGGCAACCGGGCCGTCCTTGGCCTTGCGATTGCAGTTCAGCTCACAAGGATGTTGGCAGACACGGCCGCAGACCGCCGGGAAAGGGTTCGTCTCGAGGATCGTGCGCCAGGCGATCTCGAATGCCTGTTCCGGCGTCCGTCCGTAGGCCTGGTGCTGGGCGACCGTGACCAGCCACTCCCGCACGTCGGCGCCGTTGACGCAGCTATGGATGCACGGCGCCGTCTTGGCGGCGTAGGTCGGGCGACGGGCGCTGACGTCCGCACCCGACGATGCGCCGTGCTTGATGACCGGCTTCTTGACTTCCTTGAACAGTCCCATCACCGCCCCCACCACACGGGCACGGTCTGCCGCAGATCATCAGTAGCGGACGTGGGCAGACCGCGCGAACGTCAAGCCAGCATGTTTAAAGTCGTCGATGTGATAACGCGTGAACGGGAAGCCGGTCAGTTCAAAGAACCGCGGCCATCCCACGCGATCGATCCACTCGCCCACGCGCTCATACTTGTGCGCGTGCTTGCTGTAGACCTCGACGATCTTCACCACCGCCTCCACCACCTCCGGCCAGCGCGGCGGGTGATTGGGCAGATACGGAATCGCCAGCTTCGAGAACCGCGGCTCGCTGCGCGCATTGCTCACCTTGCCACCCACCCAGATCGAAAGGCCGTCGTTCTCCGCATCGCTCATCGGCATGGCCGGGCAAACGGTGTAACAGTTCGCGCAGTACATGCACTGCTCCTCGATCACCTCCACCGAGGGCTTGCCCTCCCAGGTGGCAGGCCGGATCGCGCCGGTCGGGCAGGAGGAGATCAGCGTCGGCACCTCGCAGACGTTCGGCAGAAGCTCCTTCTGTATCTTGGGCGGACGGCGATGCACGCCGAGGATGGCGATGTCTGAGCAGTGCACCGCGCCGCACATATTCAGGCAGCAGGCCAGCGCGATGCGCAGCTTGGCGGGCATGTCCTCGTGCGTGAAGTGCTCGCACAGCGCATCCATCACGCTCTTCACGATGCCCGAGGCATCGGTCGCCGCGGAGTGGCAATGCACCCAGCCCTGGGTGTGCACGATGTTGCTGATCGAATTGTTGGTGCCGCCCACGGGGATCCCCATTGCGGCCATATCGCGCTTCAACGGTTCGATATTCGCTGGCTCGGTGAGCAGAAACTCGATATTGTTGCGGCTGGTAAAACGCAGATAGCCGCCGCAGTACTTGTCGGCAAGGTCGGCAAACTTGCGGATCGTCTCAATACTGAGCAGCCGCGGCGCACCGCCGCGCACCGTGTACAACCGGTCGCCCGACTCCGCCACATGGCAAAGCACCCCAGGGGCAATCTTCTCGTGATACTTCCACTGGCCGTAGTTCTTGCGGACCACAGGCGGAAGATACTTATCGTAGGACGGCGGGCCCACGTCGGTAAGGCGCGGCTGAATCGGTGTGGTTGTCATTGTTCGCCCTCCTTTTCCGTCTGGTAATAGATGTAAGGGTTGTCGCGCGGCGCCGAAACCATCTCCGGTACCGGATCGAGTCCGATGGCATCGAGAAAGGCCGGCATGCCCACGCGCTGAATCAGCTCACCGATGCGCTCGCGGTTCGTGCCGTACTCGTCCCAGAAATCCCAGATCCGCGAGACCAACTCCTTGATCGTCTCGAACAGCTCATCAGCGGCAACAAAGGGAATGAGGACGGACGACAGCAGCGCTCCCTGAAGGATGGGCGCCTTGGCGCCGAGCAGGATCACCGCACCTCTTTCTTTGCCGGGGCGCAGGGCCTTGGGCATCACGTTCATGCAGTGCATGCAGCGCACGCAGTCGTGATTCTCGATGCTCAGCTTCTTGCCGTCCCAATCCATGCACTTGCCGGGACAGTGACTGCATACATCCTTCGCAATATCCAGGCCGCCCGCGGCGTAGTTCGCCACTTCCCTTTCGTCGATCTGAATCTCATCCTTCCAGGTTCCGATGACGGACATATCGGCGCGCGCGATCGAGGCCACGCAGTCATTCGGGCAGGCGGAGAACTTGAACTTGAATTTGTAGGGGAAGGACGGGCGATGCAGCTCGTCCTGGTAGTGCATGGTCAGGTCGTAGCAGAGCTTCATGGAGTCGTAACAGGCCCACTCGCAGCGGGCCATGCCTACGCAACTGGAAGGCGTGCGCACCGCGGAACCGGAGCCGCCCAGGTCGAAGCCCGCATGCGTCAACTCCTGAAAGGTGGGTTCCAGCTGATCGGTGGTCGTGCCCAGCAGGATAATGTCGCCCGTGGAGCCGTGCATGTTGGTCAGGCCGGAGCCGCGCCGTTCCCACACATCGCAGATCGTGCGCAAGGCATCGCTCGTATAAAACCACGCAGCCGGATGGTTCACGCGCATGGTATGGAAGTGAGCCACGTTCGGGAACTGATCGCCCACATCGCTGTAGCGGCCGATCACTCCGCCGCCATAGCCCAGCACGCCGACCAGTCCGCCGTGCTTCCAATGGCTCTTGCGGTCCTCGTACGACAGCTCCAACTGGCCCAGCAGATCGCGGGCGCTCTCGCTGCTCTTTGCGGCGCTCTTGATCTCGGTCACAAAGCTTGGCCAGGGCCCCTTCTCGAGGTCGTCGAGCAGCTTCGTATCCGGTAGGCCGTTCGCGCGCTTCTTTCCGTCCGGAGCGTCTGCCATCACGCTCTCCTTTCACCGATCTTCTCGGATTGGCTGTGTGGGTTACGGCTCTCTCTGTAACCGCGGTTGGAGTCTAGCCCCGGAACAAAAGCATTTCTGTGACATCTATCACGGACTTCATACGATTTCTCTGCAAAGGTACAGACGATTCAACTTACTCTTATAAATTCCATCTCCATAGATGGGTGGGGAGATATCTTGGAACTTACTTGTTGCATCACCCTTTGTCAGTAAGTAGCAGAAGGATGGCATCATGACACGCACTTCGGCGGCTTCAGCCAGCGACTCTCTACCCTTTCTTCCCCTGTTCATTGACCTGCGCAACAAGCCTTGCCTTGTGGTTGGCGCTGGATCGATTGCAGCAGCAAAGCTCACCTCGCTGCTCCAATGCGGAGCCCACGTTGAGCTTGTGAGCCCGCGCGCTGTGCGCGAAATCACCGAGCGCGCCTGTTCTGGAGAGATCACGTGGCATCAGCGCAGCTTTGTTCCTCGATCCACGGGGGGATCCTCGCCGACCGCGACGTGCCCGAGCACCTCGAGGCGCTCGCCACCCACGAGATCACCCCGATCGACCTCGTGGTGTGCAACCTCTATCCCTTCACGTC
>DAIDLI010000217.1 GCA_027449545.1 Acidobacteriaceae bacterium
AGGGCTCCACGGAGGCGTCGCCGAAATAGCAGCCTGCTCGGACTTGCCGAAGGCGCGTCTAAATATTAAGAAGGGAACCACCGTTCAACAAGCCATGGACGCTCTAGTGGCCGCCAACCCAGGTTATAGGTGGGAACTGAATGGCGGCGTCGTCAACCTGATGCCGCGAGGCGGCGTACCCCTTCTACAGACCAGGATCGCGAGATATCAGAAGGATATGACGGATCGGGAAATCCTCGCTGTGATTGGAGATGTATTGGCCCTCCCCGAGGTGCGAGAGCGTGCAGCCGCGCTCAGTCTCAAACCGGGTATGAGCGGGATCGGTCTGTTCGCGGGTGAAAGCCACCCCCTTCCGAGACAGTCCGTACCTGTTCGCATAAACATCCAGAATCTCTCGCTCCAAGAAGCTCTTAACAAGATCGTGCAAGCATCTCCAAATGCGGCCTGGATCTATCACGAGACCGATTGCGACCGGACCAAGACGTATATCGTCGAACTGAGGTAGCGCCCACAATCTCAGTGTAGAAGTCACCTACCCGACGAATTACGGCAGCTGGCCCGGTCACGGAAGTCACTATAAGCTACGAAGTGTATTGGGCTGTGCCCCGTTTCATCGCACCCTCATCGCAATGAGCGGGTCTTCGGACCGAGTCGGCGGGTCGCTCCCATCTCCCCATCATGACTCCGCCGCAGCCCTACCCCCGCAGTCGCGCCAGCCCCTTCCGCGCCAAATCCGCTACCGCCTCCGCCAGCTTCCCCGACGCATTCAGTGACTCCGGCCGCTCCAGCCGCACGCCCAGCTTCCGCGCATACTCCTTGAACGCAATATCCACGTCGTACAAGATCTCCACGTGGTCGCACAGAAAGCCCACCGGCTGCAGCAGCAGCGTCTTCACGCCCTCCGCCGCAATCGCATCCAGCGTCGCCTCCACCGTCGGCCCAATCCACGGCCCGCCGCTCGCGCCCTGGCTCTGAAACGCAAACCACCACCGCGGAATCTCGGGCACGCGCTCGGCCACCAGTGCCGCCGTGTGCTTCGCCTCCTCGGCATACGGGTCCGCATCCGCGCCCGGCCACAGCCGCGGCTGCCCTTCACTCACCGCCGGCGTCTGAATCGTCCGGCAGGGCACGCTGTGCGCTGTGAACAGCACAGGAGCGTTCTCGCCCGTCTCCGCCTTCAGCCGCGCCATCGCCGCCCGCAGCCGCTCCGCAAAGGCCTCCGCCAGCAGCGGATGCTGCGCCCACCCCTCGGTGAAATCAATCCGCATCGGCCCCGCTTCGGCCTGCGTCGCCCGCTTATACAGCCCCACGCTCGTCCGCGAGTTCTGCGGCGCCAGACAGATCACCGCCGCCGCCTCCACACCGTCCGCGCGCATCTGCTTCACGACATCGGGAATATACGGTCGCCAGTTGCGCATGCCCACATACACGCGCACCGCCTCGCCCGCCTCCGCCAGCAGCGCCTCCACCATGCGCCCCTGCTCCAGCGTCAGCTCCGTCAGCGGACTCCGCCCGATCAGCGCATACCGGTGCTGAATCTCTTCAATCACCGCCTGCGGCAGCGGACGCCCGCTCACCACGTTCCGCAGATACTCGGGAATCTGCTCCACCGTCTCCGGCGTCCCATGCGCCAGCAGTAGGACAGCTTGATTACCCATTCATCTCCTCACGCAAGGCCAAGACTTGCTTCCTATAGACGCAAAAGAAATACAGCGTAGGCCCAAAGGGCGCAGTGAAGAAGAACAGTAACAGCCAAGCTGCCTTCCTTGGAACCGATCCGCGGCCACGCCATATGCAGTAGGCCACCATGCCAAGGGTGATCATCAGCACCGCCAACGCCAACAAGCCAAGCGACGCGAAAGCAAATATGACCAAGAGCGGATTGTTGAAGGGAGGAGACTTGTATTCCTTACCCGTTACGACTGCTACGAGCGCGCAGATTGCTAGAAAAACAGAGACCCACGCGGCGGAGGAGAATGCTGTGAACATCGGCTTGGATTCGACCCAGCTAACCCGTGCGGATCCTGATGGCCTTCGCTCCGCGCTCACGTTCTCCATTCGCCCTCCGAGCGAGTCGAATCCCTGACCCCTGATCACTGACCACTGACCACTGATCCCTGCCCCCTGTACTCCCGCACCATCTTCACCACTGCCTGCACATTCTCCACCGGAGTCCCCGGCACAATCCCGTGCCCCAGGTTGAAGATGTGCCCCGGCCGTCCGCCCGCCGCCCGCAGAATCTCCTTCACCCGCCGCTCCAGCACCTCCAGCGGCGCAAACAGCGTAATCGGGTCCAGATTCCCCTGCACCGCGCGCGTGTGCCCCACCGCGCGCCAGCCCTCATCCAGCGGCTGCCGCCAGTCCAGCCCCATCACGTCCGCGCCCGTCTCCGCCATCGCGCCCAGCAACCCCGCCGTCTCCACGCCAAAGTAGATCACCGGCACGCCCAGCGCCTGCACCGCGCGCACCAGCCGCTTGCTCGCCTCAAACGCATAGTCGTTGTAATCGGCCAGGCTCAGCGACCCAACCCAGCTATCAAAAATCTGAATCACGTCCGCGCCTGCCTGCACCTGCAAGCGGCAGTACTCCACCAGCACCGTGACAATCTTGTCCAGCAGCATGCGCCACGCAGTGGTGTCGCCATACATCATCTGCTTCGTATGCACATAGTTCCGCGAGCCGCCGCCTTCAATCATGTAGCTCGCCAGCGTATACGGCGCCCCGCAAAAGCCAATCACACCCAGCCGCTCGTGAAAGTGCGCCGCCACCTTCTCAATCGCCCGCGCCACATAGCCCAGCTCCGCCGCGCGATCCGTCCGCAGCGCCTTCACATCCTCCGCCGTCCGCACCGGGTGATGCACCACCGGCCCTTCGCCCGCCTGAAACTCAAACGGCAGCCCCATCGGCTCCAGCGGCAGCAGCAGATCGGCAAAGATAATCGCCGCATCCACGCCCAGCTTCTCCGCCGCCGTAATCGTCACCTCCGCGGCCAACTCCGGCTGCTTGCAGATCTCCACCAGCGTGTGGTGCTTCCGCACCTCGCGGTACTCCTGCATGTAGCGCCCCGCCTGCCGCAAAAACCACACCGGCGTCCGGTCCACCGGCTTGCGCAGACACGCCCTTACAAACCGGCTCCCCTCCAGAATCGACTCCGGCACAACTGCACTTTCCTGCTTCTTTTCCATATATCCGGATTCTACCCGCTCCGCCGCACACGCCGCTGTGCCGCCCACACACCGCTTTCATTCCATCGCAGCGAAGCGGGTACCGGGGCGCGATGTGAGTTCCCCCGCTAAAAATGGGTACCCCAGGTCTCGCGTCTGAGACCTGGGAAAGCACGGTCCTCGCCCAGCCGCGACCAAGCCCGTACAGCCCCTTACGCAATCGCCTGCAGCCCATGCCGGGCCGCCAGCGTCAGCAGCTTCGCAGCGGGCCCGCGCGGATGCTTCCGTTCGTCCACTTATCCCCAGACAAAAAACGGCCCCCATCTTTGATGGGGGCCAAGTTGCCTTGGTTCTCTCGTGTTGCGAGAGCTTGGTTGGCGGCCAGACGGCGGGGGGGCCGTCCGGGCGGATTGGAGCCTCAGGGGGGTGGCTGTGCAGCCTTACGGCTGCTCCGCGCCGGTCGAGGAAGCCGCGCCATGGGGGGACGCTGCATCCTGGGCCGCCAAACTGTTTTCCATCAGCCGAATGTGCACGCTGCTGGTTCGCACCCGCGTCGAGTCGCCTTCATTCGAGGCCACCTGCGCGTTGCCCAGCGCCACCGCGTGCATCCGGTAGACGGGAATCTGATGTTCGGTCACGAGGTAACGCTTGATCGCCTCGGCCATACGCTGTGAACTCTGGATCCCGGCCGTACCCGCCGCCGGGGAGTGACCTTCAAGCTCGATGATGTATCCCTGACGGCCTGCCAGCTTCGCCGCCATGTCATCCAGTTGCTGCTTCGCCTCCGCGCTCAGCACCGTGCTGCCGCCGCGGAACTTCACATCCACATCCTGAATCGGGTGGTACTGATCCAGACCATTCACCTTGGTATTGATCTGGCCCACCTGGCCCGTCGCGCTCTGCGCCATCTGGTTCGCGCTCTGCGCCTGCGTCCCAGCCGCCGTCGCTGCCTGGTTCGCCGCATCCGCGGCCGACTGGGCCTTCTGGATGCCAGCCTGCGCCCGAGCATCCACGTCTGAAATGTCCTTCGCGTTCTTCGCGTTCACCTGATCCAGCTCGGTCAGCCGGTCGTTGATCGGGTCAATCCGCTTCTTCACCCAGCCCTTGCGCGCAAACGGATTCAGGTGGCCCCAGAAGCCTTCCTTATCCTGCGGCAGCGGCGCCGTGCTCGTCGTCGCCGTAGCGCTCGGCGGTGTGCTCGTCGGCTGCTGTGCCTGCTGCGCCATCACCGGCACCGCCAGAGCGGCGCTCAGCACCATCGCTCCAAACTGCTCTTTCGTCAGGCCAAATATCCTCTGCTGCATCCTCATCGCTTTGCCTCTTCGTCTCGGTTTGAAGTCTCTTTGCCGCTGCTTCTTCCGTCTTGCCCTGCTATTTTGCAAGGGCCGTGCCAAAGCCAAAGGCGGCTTCCCATAATCTTCTATCTTGTTGATTTCATTCATCCATATGCCACTTCTCGTCCAGGCAGACCTCCGCCATCTCCGGGCGGTGACCCCGCCGGGCCATGTACTTTTTACCTTTCAGGGTAAGTTCTACTGCGTAAGGACCGTCCCGGCTCTACTGCGTCTCCACCCGCACCACGCGAATCGCCGGATACGCCCCGTCCCAGTCCGGCGAAACCCCATCAAAAATCAGACGAAAATCCCGCCCATCGCCCGGCTTCAGCGGCGCCGCAGACACCGGCTCCACATCAATATAGGGCTCCCGCATCCGAATCAGCTTCATCGACTGCGTCTCGTTCTGCGCCACTTCTTTGGCCACATCTCGGAATAGCACCTGCACCGTAATCCCGGTCACCGTCTTTGTCCCGGTATTCACAATGTGCCCGTCGAGATACGTCACCTTGCCCCCGGCCAGGTTGCCCGACTCGCTCATTGCCAGCCCGCTGATCGGCAAGCTCGCCGCATACGGATCCGGCTTGGCCGAGATGGGCGTCACCACCGGCCCCGTCCGGCCATGCTGCAGCACCGCCACCAGCACCACGGTCACCACCGCCACCACGCCGGCTGCAATCGCCAGCGGCAGCCAATTTCGTTCCCGCATCTGCCCGGGAACCAACCCCAATGGAGAATTCGTACTCACGAAAGGATTCTACCTCTGTTCGCGAAGGATTCCCTCGCGCGCTTACGTTCCAAGAAATATCAACCCGGCTCCAGCATTGCTCCCACCTTTGGTGGATACACACTGGCCCTCAATCGGCGTCTACTTGTAGCCGATAATCGCCGCAGGTTCCACGCCGGTCGCCGCTCCAGCACACCGGCAGAAAGGCAACCGACCATGGCCATCTCAACCCGCGCCACCTGTCCGCAGCAGGAGTCCTTCCGGGCCAACCTCGCCTACCAGGCCCTCACCATCGGAGCCATGCTCCTCGTCGTCGCCACTGCCGTCGTCCTTTAGGCCCGCGGACTGCCCAGCCGCACCAGCGACACCATAAACCACGCAATCGTCCCCATCACCACGACCAGAAACACAGGCATCAGCCACGCCAGCTCCGGAGCTCGTCCCGCCCGCGCCGCGCCCAGCACCGCCAGTTGCAGCGCGCAGAACAGCCACGCCATCTCTGTCCGCAGCCACGCAATCATATCCAGCGCCAGCTCCTGCGCCCGCTCCCGATACTGCGGCAACACCTTCGCCGGATAGTTGAACGCCGATGGAAACCGCGCCACCAGCCCCATCATCAAGTACATCCCCACGCCCACCACCGGCAGGATGAACAACCCCTTTGGCGATCCCCATCCGTTCGGATTCCCCGCAATGTCAAAATGAATCGGAATCCGCTCCGGCAGCGGAGCCGCGCCCCACAGCGCCTCATAGGTCTTCCATCCCATCCAGATCAGAGCCAGCCATCCCGCCACTTCCAGCGTCCTGCGCATCTCGTGCCTCTTTCCCCAACTCACTCACCCAAACCGAGCCCGCTTCACCGACTGTCGAAAGTCCTCGCCCTGCACCTCCACGCGCACGCACATCTCGGCCAGCCGCGACCGCATCCGGTCCCCGATCCGGTCCCCCAGCGTATCCTCGTTCCTCGCCGGACGGTTGCCCTCCGCCTTGAAGCCCCCACCCGCCGGCAGATCCGCATAGTTCGTCGTGATCAGCGTCGTCAGCTTGTCGTTGTAGCGCGTGTTCAGGATCAGCGCCACCATATCCCACACCCACTCATTCGGCTTCTGCGCGCCAAGGTCGTCCAGCACCAGCACCTCTGCCGCAAACACTGGCTTCAGCAGCTCCAGCTCCGTCGTCGCCACCTGCGGGTTATAGCTGTTCTGGATATTCTTCAGCAGCTCCCGGTAGTCGCAGAACAGTCCCCGCACCCCGCGCTCCTGCACCAGCCGCTGCAGCACGCCCACCGCAAGGTGCGTCTTGCCCAACCCCGCCGTGCCCACAAACATCAGCCCGTTGCCGCCCGTCTCCACGGGATACCCCTCGGCAAACCGCCGCGCCTTCATCAGCGCCTGCCCCAGCGAGACATTCGCCCCATTGAACGCCGTCTCATACGTGTCCAGCGAGCAGTGCCGGTAGCGCTCCGGAATCCGCGCCGCCCCCAGCCGCCGGTGATACCGCGCCATCTGCTGGCACTCGCACGTCCGCGTCCGCAGCACCCCGTCCGCCGACCGCTCCTCAACCAGCCCCACGCCCCCGCAAATCACGCACTCACTCATGCTCTACAAAGCCTAGCGCATTCCCCTCGCGCGCAACCCCGTGCACAAACCCCCACCGAATGTGGAAAATCCCTCCGCAGAACCCAATGTCTCGCATTTGATCCGGGAAAAGCACCAACCCAGCCTCGCCACCAGCCAGCTGAGAGCTGAGGGCTGAAAGCTGAAAGCTTGGCCCACCAGCCCGCCCAGCGTCTTCCCAGCCTCTCACCCCGTCCACCCATCAGCGTCTATCTAGCAGCACGCGTGCCCTGGACGAATCCGTCCTCTGCGGGCGCATCCTCTCCTGGGCGACCAAAGGGGGATGCATGAGCAACTCCGCGCGGCATCACAATTCCCTCGCTCGCTTCGCCTCCCTCACTCGCTTCCAACCCATCCGCACCGTTGCACAGCTCTGCCGGAGGTGCCTTGTGAACACACCCGTCTCGCGCATCCCAGCGTACCCTCGCCTTCTTTCATTCTTCCTGCTTACCCTTGCACTGGCCGGCACGCTCTGCCTCGCTGCCCCGCCCGCCCAACTGCCCGTCATCCCGCCCGTTATGGACTGCGCCCAGCTCACCCGCATCGACATCAGCCGCGCCGTCGGCGCCAAAACCCGCATCACCGAAGCCATCCCCCTCCAGGACGGCAAGCCAGCTCCCTACTGCCACGTCACCGGGTACATCGAGCCCACCGTGCACTTTGAGGTCCGCCTGCCACTCCACACCTGGACCCAGCGCTACGTCCAGACCGGCTGCGGCGGCCTCTGCGGCAACCTCGACATTCGCCTCGGCAACGCTTCCGGCTGCATCCCCGCCGACCGCGGCGAGCTCGCCCTTGCCTCCACCGACATGGGTCACAGCGGCGGCATGGACGGCTCCTTCGGCGACGACAACCGCCTCCGCATCGACTTTGCTTATCGCGGCGTCCACCTCACCGCTCTCGCCGCCAAAGCACTCATCGCCCGCTTCTACGGCCAGCCGCCCCGGTACTCCTACTTCACCGGCTGCTCCGACGGCGGCCGCGAAGCCCTTATGGAAGCCCAGCGCTTCCCCACCGATTTCAACGGCATCACAGCCGGCGCCCCAGCCATCAACTTCACCACGCAGAACACCTTCTACCACGCTTGGAACGCTCTGCGGAACACCGGCTCCGACGGCAAGCCCATCCTCACCACCGACGATCTCCCGCTCCTCCATCAGGCCGCGCTCCTCGTGTGTGACACCGCCGACGGCCTCAAAGACAGCCTCATCAGCAACCCCATCGCCTGCAAGCCGGCGCCGGAACGCGTCGCCTGCAAACCCGGCCCCAATGCAGGCCGCTGCCTCACACCCGCGCAGGTTGAGGCCGCCCGCGAGATCTATGCAGGTGCTCATACCGCCAGCGGTAACAAGCTCGTCCTCAGCGGCCCGCTCCTCGGTTCCGAACTCGCCTGGGCAGGCGTCTTCGTGCCCTTCCCCGGCGAGCACCTCATCATGAGCTCCATGATCGCCACCGGCTCTCTCAAGCACCTCGTCTACCTCAAGAATCCGCCGGACGCCTACACTCTCAACAACCTGAAGTTCACCCGCGCATCCTTCTCCGTCACCACGCAGTTGCACGGCCTCTATGACGCCACAGATCCCTACCTCGGGCCCTTTGCCCGTAGCGGCGGCAAGCTCATCCTCTGGCATGGGCTCGCCGACCCGCACATCTCGCCCCTCAACACCGTCGCCTACTACACCGCCATGACGCAGCTCATGGGAGAAGCAGAGGTGCAGAAGTTTGCCCGCCTTTATCTCTTCCCCGGCGGCTACCACTGCGGCGGCGGTGAGGGCCCCTTCCAGTTCGATCTCCTCAGCATCATCATGGCCTGGGTCGAGCAGCGCTCCGCGCCCGGCAAGATCCTTGCAACGCAGCAGTCGCTTCAGCCCAACGCTCCCATTGCCGGCGTTCCCAACGGAATGCCAGCCGCCGGTCGTCCCGGCTCCATGCCGCCTGCTGGCAAGCAGTTCGCCCCGCCCGCAGCCATCCCGGATCGCACCCGCCCCGTCTACCCCTATCCGCTCACCGCGCAATACACGGGCAAAGGTAGCGTCAACGACGCGCGGAACTTCATCGCGGGCCCGCCCAACCCCGTCCCCGCCGCCCGGCTCCAATGGCTCGGCAGCTCGTTCTACAGCCCGCACTACGAGCTCTGGTGCGAAGCTCAGGTGACCGGACCCATGACCTGCAAGCCGGGCCCATAACGGATGCCGACGCGTGCGAGGCAGGCCCCCGCGACAACCTCCGTCGAAACGCTTCGCCAGTCCTGCGCCCGCGTGCTACGCTTGGCCCATTCGCACGCCATCCCGCGTGAGTTCCCCCCCGAG
>DAIDLI010000218.1 GCA_027449545.1 Acidobacteriaceae bacterium
GCTTGGCCTCTGGCTGCGCGACCTGCTCATCTCCGCCGCAGCCTCCGTCTTGATCATCACCTTCCTCTATCAGCCCGTTCGTGTGGAAGGCACCAGCATGCTCCCGCGGCTGGAAAATAGCGATCGCCTGTTCATCAACAAGTTTGTCTACCACATCGAAGCCATTCAGCGCGGCGATATCGTGGTCTTTCATTACCCGCTCGATCCCACCAAGAGCTACATCAAGCGTGTCGTCGCGCTGCCCGGCGACCGCATCCGCATCGACCACGGTCAGGTATGGCTTAACGGCAAGGCTCTGCCCGAGAGCTATGTGCCGGCAAGATATCGCGATTCCCGCTCCATGCCCGCCATGGTGGTGCCCAAAGGCTACTACTTCATGATGGGGGACCATCGCTCCATCTCATCCGACAGCCGCGAGTTCGGCCCCGTCGAGCGTTCCCTGATCTACGGCAAGGCGGTCTTCGTCTACTGGCCGGCCAGGGACGCCGGCGTGCTCAATTGATCCGGATCCGCCGTCACTCCACCCGCGCCGGGTCTCTGTTTTTTCGGTGAGGGTGGAGACAAATTCCGTTCCGATTCAATCCTGTCTAAAAATCAACAGCCCCTGTGTCCCAGATCACCCCTTCAACCTGCTAAAATCGATTGAATCCACTCCTCGGAGCGGCGATGCAGGCGATCCTCGCGCTCGAAGACGGGCGCATCTTCCGCGGCCTCGGTTACGGCCACCCCGGCGAATGCCAGGGCGAAGTTGTTTTTAATACTTCCCTTACCGGTTATCAGGAAATCGCTACCGATCCCTCCTATGCCGGACAGATTGTCGTTCTCACCAATCCTCAAATTGGCAACTACGGCACCAACCAAGCTGACAACGAGGCCGCCAAGCCCTTCATCGAGGGCCTGATCGTTCGCGAGTTCTCGGCCATCAGCTCCAACTGGCGCTCCGAACAGGTCACCGACGAGTACATGGAGCGGTACAAGGTCCCGGTCCTCGCCGAGATCGATACCCGCGCCCTGGTCCGTCACCTGCGCGACCGCGGCGTGATGCGTGGCGTCATCTCCACTG
This sequence comes from Acidobacteriaceae bacterium, assembly GCA_027449545.1. Taxonomy (GTDB): domain Bacteria; phylum Acidobacteriota; class Terriglobia; order Terriglobales; family Acidobacteriaceae; genus Telmatobacter. The sequence continues at coordinate 1,064 of DAIDLI010000218.1, forward strand.
AGGTCTCCGACCCTCAAGCTTTGGTCCAGAAGGCAAGGGCCATACGAAAGATGGAAGGAACCGATCTGGCGAAGGTCGTCACCACACCTTCGATCTACCAGATGGACCCCTCCGACCCGCGCAGCCAATTGAGCGATCCGCTCCTCGCTTCGTGCCTGGATCAGACCGCCGAGGCCCGCGAGCGCCGGCTCAATGTCGTGGCCTACGACTTCGGCATCAAGCAGAACATCCTTCGGATGCTCTGCCGCGAAAACTGCAACGTGACGGTCGTTCCCGCGCAGACCACGGCCGAAGACGTGCTCGCCATGAAGCCCGACGGCGTCTTCCTGTCGAACGGACCGGGCGACCCCGAGCCCGTCGACTACGCGGTCAGGGCGATCCGCAACATGATCGGCCGCGTGCCGGTCTTTGGAATCTGCCTGGGCCATCAGCTCACCGGTCTCGCCTTGGGCGGCCGCACCTATAAGCTCAAGTTTGGACATCACGGCGGCAATCACCCGGTGCGCAACAACGCCACCGGCAAGGTCGAGATCACGGCCCACAATCACAACTTCGCCGTCGATCCCGACTCGATCAACGCCAACGACGTGGAACTGACGCACGTGGATCTGAACGACCAGACCCTGGAAGGCATGCGCCACAAGTCGCTGCCGCTCTTCACCGTCCAGTACCACCCCGAAGCCGCTCCCGGCCCCCACGACTCGCACTATCTCTTCCGCGACTTCCGCAAGATGATGGAGGAGTGGAAGGGATGACGGCGCGAGCACCACAGACGTCCGTTTTCGCAAGACCAGCGGGGCCGAGGCTCCGCTGTTTTTTGGAACCGACCAAAATCCCCGGACTTTAGAAAAGAAAAAATGCCACGCAGAAACGACATTCAGAAGATCCTGGTGATCGGCTCCGGCCCGATCGTGATCGGCCAGTCGGCCGAGTTCGACTACTCCGGCACCCAGGCCTGCAAGGCCCTGAAACAGGAGGGCTACGAGGTCGTGCTGGTCAACTCGAATCCCGCCACCATCATGACCGACCCTGAGCTGGCCGATCGCACCTACATCGAGCCGCTCACCCGCGAGTACGTGGAAGAGATCATTCGCATTGAAGCGGAGATGATCGCCAAGCAGCCGAATGCCGGCAGGTTTGCGCTGCTGCCGACTGTGGGTGGACAAACGGCGCTGAATCTCGCCGTCGATCTCTCCGACGCGGGCGTGCTCGAGCGCTACAACGTCGAGCTCATCGGCGCCAAGCTGGAGGCCATCAAGAAGGCCGAGGACCGCCTGCTCTTCAAGGACGCGATGATCCGCATCGGCCTGGAAGTGGCGCGTTCGGCGCTGGTCAACAATCTGCGCGATGGCATGGAGTTCGCCGGCAAGAACGGCTTCCCGGTGCTGATCCGTCCCAGCTTCACCCTGGGCGGCTCGGGCGGCGGCATCGCCTACAACCGCGAAGAGCTGATGGAGATCCTCACCCGCGGCCTCGATCTCTCGCCGGTGCACGAGTGCCTCATCGAAGAGAGCATCCTGGGCTGGAAGGAGTTCGAGCTGGAGGTGATGCGCGACCTTGCCGACAACGTCATCATCATCTGCTCCATCGAAAACTTCGACCCCATGGGCGTCCATACCGGCGACTCCATCACCGTCGCCCCGGCGCAGACCCTCACCGACCGCGAGTACCAGAAGATGCGCGACGCGGCCATCGCCGTCATGCGCGAGATTGGCGTCGAAACCGGAGGATCGAACGTCCAGTTCGCCGTCAATCCCCTCGACGGCCGCATGATCGTCATCGAGATGAACCCGCGCGTCTCCCGCTCCTCGGCGCTGGCCTCCAAGGCCACAGGTTTCCCCATCGCCAAGATCGCGGCCAAACTCGCCGTGGGCTACACGCTCGACGAGATCCCCAACGACATCACCCGCAAGACGCCGGCTTGCTTCGAGCCGACCATCGACTACGTCGTCGTCAAGATTCCCAAGTGGCAGTTCGAAAAGTTCCCCGGCGCAGACGATACGCTCGGACCGCAAATGAAGTCCGTTGGCGAAGTCATGGCCATCGGCCGCACCTTCAAGGAAGCGCTGATGAAGGCCTGGCGCGCACTTGAAACCGGCAAGAAGACGGGCTCTGAAGTTCTCGAGCCGCGCCGCCTCACGCAGATGCTGGTCACCCCGCGCCCGGAGCGCCTCGGCTACATCCGCTACGCCTTCGAGTGCGGCATGAGCGTGCGCGAAGTCGCGCGCCTCACCCGCATGGATCCATGGTTCCTCTACCAGATTCGCGAAATCACCCAGGCACAGGGCAGCATCTCCCACACCACCCCGCAGGAGATCGATGCCGAGCGCCTGCGTCACTTGAAGCGCCTCGGCCTCAGCGACGAGCGCATCGCCACGCAGTGGAACCTCCAAGGCCACGACGGCGTCAAGCAGGTAAGGGAACTGCGCGAAAAGAACGGCATCCGCCCGGTTTTCAAGCTCGTTGATACCTGCGCCGCCGAGTTCGAGTCCATGACTCCCTACCTCTACTCGACCTACGACGAAGAGGATGAGGCGCCCCCAACCTCAACGCCCAAAATCATCATTCTCGGCTCCGGCCCCAACCGCATCGGCCAGGGCATCGAGTTCGACTACTGCTGCTGCCACGCCGCCTTCGCGCTCAAGGATGACGGCTACGAGACCATCATGGTCAACTGCAACCCTGAGACGGTCTCCACCGACTACGACACCAGCGACCGCCTCTACTTCGAGCCGCTGGTGCTCGAAGACGTGCTCGCCATCTACAACCATGAGGCGCAATCCGGCGCCAAGATCGGCATGATCGTCCAGTTCGGCGGCCAAACGCCGCTGAACCTGGCACAGCGCCTCCGCGCCGCCGGCGTCCCCATCATCGGCACCTCACCTGAATCCATCGATCTGGCCGAAGACCGCAAGCAGTTCGGCAAGCTGCTCGACGAGCTCAAGATTCCGCAGCCCGCCGGCGGTACCGCGACCAGCGTCGAAGAGGCGCTCTCCGTCGCCGACCGCATCGGCTACCCGGTCCTGGTGCGGCCCAGCTATGTGCTCGGCGGACGCGCCATGGTCATCGCCTACGACGCCGAAGCGGTCACCCGCTACATGCGCGAAGCGGTTGAGTATTCGCAGGAGCGGCCGGTCCTCATCGACCACTTCCTCGAAAACGCCGTCGAAGTCGATATCGACGCGCTCTGCGACTCCGAAGACGTCGTCATCGCCGGCATCATGCAGCACATCGAGGAGGCCGGCATCCACTCCGGCGACTCCTCCTGCGTGCTGCCCGCGGTCAGCATCCGCGAGGAAACCCTGAACACCCTGCGCACTTACACGCGCAAGCTGGCGCTGGCACTCAAGGTCGTCGGGCTCGTCAATCTCCAGTTCGCCATCCAGCGCGATGCCGACGGCAAAGACAATGTCTACGTCATCGAGGTCAATCCGCGCGCGTCGCGCACCGTGCCCTACGTCTCCAAGGCTACGGGCGTGCCGCTGGCCAAGATCGCCGCGCGCCTGATGACCGGCCGCAAGCTCGGCGAATTGCTTCCCGAACAGCTTGCCTCCGGAAAGGACCTCGAGGTCGGTAGCCACTTCTACGTCAAGTCCCCGGTCTTCCCATGGCAGAAGTTCTCCGGCGTCGACACCGTCCTCGGGCCGGAGATGAAGTCCACTGGCGAGGTCATGGGCGTCGCCGCTACCTTCGGCGAAGCCTTCGCCAAAGCGCAGCTCTCGGCTAATCAGCTTCTGCCCACCGGCGGTACCGTCTTCTTCAGCGTCAACGACCACGACAAGCCTGCCGCCATCGAGCTGGCGCGCCGCTACGTGCATCTCGGCTTCAAGATCGTCGCCACGCAGGGCACCGCCAATGTCCTGGAAGGGGCCGGTCTCACCGTGGAGCGCGTCTACAAGGTAATGGAAGGCCGGCCCAACGCCGTCGATCTCATCAAAGGCGATCGCGTTCAGCTCATCATCAACACGCCGCGCGGTCACGATCCCTACTTCGATGAGAAGTCCATCCGCCGCGCAGCGGTCTTGGCCCGCGTGCCCACCATCACTACCCTGGCCGCCGCGCAGGCCGCCGCGGACGGCATCGCCGCCATGCAGCGGCATCGCACCACCGTCTTCGCGCTACAGGAACTGCATAAGGCCAAGAGCCTGGCTGCGAAATAACAAGCGGGCAGGGAACAAGGAGGGGCGGACCGGGGTCCGCCCTCCGCAAAATCGCTGACGGCCCAATTGCAGACTGGCTGCTCCTCCCCCAAAAATCCATTGCAATGCGTGCGAGACATTTCCAGCAAAAGCGCATCATGGAGACAGTGCAGCGGCTGCTCCCCAGTCGAACCGGGCACTGGCATCACCCTCGGCCTGCGTCTGGGGAACTAACGGATGAACCACCCCATCCCTGTGCCGCCGGAATCGCCCTCAAGTTCTTGATTCGAAGTCGGTTGCAGGCAACCCATTGCGGCACAGCCGCTTACAGCGCATAGGGTGCTGCAAGCTACAGATGAGAAGTCACTTCTGCACAGACGTAGGGGAGGGGGTCTGGAGCAAAGCACGCTTCTTGAAGCTCGCGGGACAGCTACGACTTCCGCCGACCGCGCAGCCCGAGCTTCGCGCCAACTGCATAGCCCATCAGAGCGGCCGCAGGCCAGGTGCCCAGAAACGGCCCATCGTTGTCGATCAGGCCGCCCGGGCTGGGAAGACTCAGAAACGTCCGCGTGATCTTTTCGGTAGCCCCGCACTGGAAGCACTCGTTCGGTCCCGTCGGCATGTCCAGAACCCACAGCGCGATAATCAGAATCCAGATCAGCCCCATCAGCCACACTGCCGGCGCCATCTCGCTGGGACGAAATTTCATCATCGCGAAACCGGCTGCGAGCGGAACCACAATCGAGAGCAACAGGATCACGGACTGCGGCACACCCTGCGGGTTCACGATGTAGCCAAGCGTCATCAGCAGAGCCCAGGAAAGCAGCGCCAGCAGCGTGTGAACGATGTACGAGACCGCTTGCCGGGAAAGCCTCGACTCATTCGATTCCTGTTCTTCGCTGTGGATCGATGTCTCCATAATGCCTGACTCCGCTTGCGGTGGACTTTCCCTTACCATACACCGCGGAACAGCAGCCCGAAAAGCAAACTCCTGGCAGAAGGGAAGTAGCCTCCGCCGCTACAATAAAATTCATGCTCATGGAAGGAATCTTTGCGGCGGTTACCACGCCTTTTTACCCGGACGAGCGGATCTACTTCCGCAAGATTGAGGCCAACATGGCGCGTTACTCGCGCAGCCTGCTCGCAGGCATGGCCGTTCTGGGCTCAACCGGTGAGGCTGTAATGCTCGACGATTCCGAAGCAGCCGAAGTGCTGAAGATCGCCGCCGAAGCCACCGCTCCAGAGAAGGTGCTGATCGCCGGCGTTGGCCGCGAAAGCGTCCGCGGGACGCTGGCTATGGCCGAAGTCGCGGCGCGTTACCGCTACGACGCCGTGATGGTCCGGCCGCCCAGCTACTACGCCGGGCAAATGACTTCGGCGGCTGTGCTCAGCTACTTCCGCAGCATCGCCGATCGTTCGCCGCTGCCCGTCGTGCTCTATGACGTTCCCAAGTTCGTCCCGTACCAGATTCCCGTGGAACTTGTGGCCGAGCTCGCAGCCCATCCCAACATCATCGGCATCAAGGATTCCAGCGGCAGCGTCGAGCGCATTGCCCGGCAGGTCACGGCAACCCACGGCGCGCCACAGCGCTCCGTCACCGTCACGCCTGTCTTCGAAGCCGTCACGGCGCGTATGCTCGAGCCCAAGACCGAGCCGGCGGGCAGCTTCGTCTCCGCGGGCGACCTGGCCGGAGGCGTCGCCCTGGCATCCGCCCCGCCAGCGCCGGCACTCAAGACCCGCACCAAAGAAGTTGGCTTTCAGGTGCTCTGCGGCTCCGGCTCGACGGTTTACGAGTCGCTCCAGTCCGGCGCCTCCGGCGCGATCCTCGCATTGGCTGCCTGTGCGCCGCAGGCCTGCACAGAGATCTACCTTGCCTGGAAGGATCACGATCTGAAGCTCGCCGAAGAGAAACAGCAGCGCATCGCCGCCGCCAATCAGCGCATCGTCGGGAGCCTCGGTATTGCCGGCCTCAAGCATGCCTGCGATTTCAATGGCTTCTTCGGTGGGCGCACCCGCGCGCCGCTGCTGCCCATCCCAGCTGAGCAAAAGGCCGAGATTGAAAGCCTGCTGGTGGAGATCAGGAATTAGAGGGACATCAGAGGGCGGATGCCGTCGCTCTACATGCCATGTCTGATAACAGATATTCTGTACAGTACAGGTGAGCATCTTGATTGCCCCCGCTGCGCTACCTGCCCATCAGCGTCTGCACCAGCAGCCAGCCGTTCAGCCCAGCGATGAGGACCGCCGCGCACCACGCAGTTCCCTGCAGCCAGCGGCCATTCACGAACTGGCCCATGCGCTTGCGATCTCCCGTGAACATCACGAGCGGCACGACGGCAAAGCTCAACTGGAATGACAGAATCACCTGGCTGAGGATGAGCAACTCTTCCGTCCCATGCTCACCCGCGACCGCAACCACAATCAGCGTAGGAATAATGGCCAGCGACCGGGTGAGCAGGCGGCGCAGCCACGGCGCGAGCCGGAGGTGAATGAAGCCCTCCATCACCACCTGCCCGGCCAGCGTTCCGGTAATCGAAGAATTTTGCCCGGATGCCAGCAGCGCCACCGCGAACAGCGTGCTCGCGCCGGAGGCGCCGAGCAAAGGACTGAGCAGCTTGAAGGCGTCCTGGATAGCCGCAACCTCGTAGTGTCCGCTGCGATGAAAGACCGCCGCCGCGACGATGAGGATCGCCGCATTGACGAACAAAGCAATGGTGAGCGCCAGCGCGGAATCGACATTGGCCAGATGTACGGCCTCGCGCTTCCCTTCCGGCGTGCGTTTGTAGCGCCGGCTCTGCACGATGGAGGAGTGCAGATAGAGATTGTGCGGCATCACGGTGGCGCCAAGAATGCCGATGGCGATATACAGCATCGCGCCATTCGTCAGGATCGAACTCGAAGGGACGACAAGATCGCGAAAGGCCGGCCCGTAATCGGGATGCGAAAGGACCATCTGCATCCCAAAGAGCGCGATGATGGTCCCAATCAATGCGATCACTAGAGCTTCCACGTAGCGGAAGCCCCATTTCTGGAGTAGCAGGATCAGCATCACGTCGATGCCGGTGATCAGCACGCCATAGAAGAGCGGAATGTGAAAGAGGAGTTGGAGTGCAATGGCCGAGCCGATCACCTCTGCCAGATCGCAGGCGGCGATGGCAATCTCCGCCATCAGCCAAAACACGAAGCTCAGCTTCTTTCCGAAGGTCTCATGACAGAGTTGAGCCAAATCGCGCTCGGTGGCAATCCCCAGCTTCAGGCTCAGACTCTGCAGCAGGATCGCCAGCAGGTTCGAGACCATGATCACAAACAGCAGCGTGTAGCCGAAGCGCGCCCCGCCGGCGATATCGGTGGCCCAGTTCCCCGGATCCATGTAGCCGACAGAAATCAGAAAGCCCGGTCCGATAAAGCCAAGTAGCCGTCTCCAGTAGACTGGCGACCGCGACACCTGGACAGTGGCGTGGACCTCCGGCAGTGATGCTTCCGTAGCGATCTTGCGGGAAACGACCTCGGTGGACATCGGATCGGAGCGCAGAGTGATCTCTCCTGCCTCCAGTATGCCATAGTCTAATTAACTTTGGTTAATTTCTATTATTACTGCAGGATTACAACCCTTTAGGCCCGTAGAGCATCGGCTGTCTCCACCGGACGCAGCCACACCGCCTCCGCGGCTGGGCGGCCCAGAACGGTGCTGGTCTCCCCCATCTCGATCGCAACGGTCTGGTCATAGTTCTGCTTGAGCACACGCAGCTTCTGTCCCGGTCCAATGCCGGCATCGTGAAGAAAAACCAGCAGGCGTTGATCCCGTTCCTGAAGGCTGACGACGGCGTATTCCCCTCCCTCGGAGGCTTCGGAAAGCGGTATCTCGCCCCGCTTCTTGCGCTCAGTGGGGCTCTCCGGCAGTACGGCGTTTCCGTGCGGGCAAGCGCCCTCGCCGAGCCTCTCCTTGAGCTTCGCCTCGAACGCCGGCGAGACGGCGTGCTCCAGACGCTCGGCCTCTTCGTGGATCTGGTGCCACTCCATTCCGAAGATCTCGGTCAGCATGCGTTCGACCAGATGGTGGCGAACGGCGGTGCGGTAGGCGATTTCCCGGCCCTCCTGCGTCAGCCGCACGATTCCATCGCTGTCCACATTCACGAATCCGTCACGCTTCAGCCGCTTCAAGGCCATCGTAACGGCCGGCGCGGAGACCTCCAGCCAGTGGGCCAATAACGCAGGGATCACCTGCTTCCCCTCGGCTTTCGCCTCGAGAATCGCTTTGAGGTAATTCTCCTTGGAAACGTGGATCGAGTCTTTCATGGCGCGGTGTTTTCAGTCTAACCGCTATTGCCAGCGCCGTTTCAAGTCTCTACAGATGCCGCAGGCCGGTGCGCGCCATTCGGGTGAAGCCCCCTGACGCGAAGAAGCGCCATTCTCTTTTTCAGAAAATGGCGCTTCGGAAGCGAAACTCCCCGCGAACTCAGCTTGAAAGGCCTCGCAAAGACCCTTCCTACTTCACCCAGACCTTCGGCTCGACCGAGAGGCCCGGCCGCAGCCGGTGATCGGCGTCTTCTTTCTGCAGATTCGTGAAATCGATGCGCACTGGCACACGTTGCACTACCTTCACGTAGTTTCCAGTCGCGTTCTCCGGCGGAAAGAGCGACAGCACCGAACCGGTGGCGCCGCCGATCTGCGTCACCCGGCCCGAGTAGTCCTTGTCCGTGGCGTCCACGTGGATCGAGACCTTCTGGCCGGCATGCATATTGCGGAGCTGCGTCTCCTTGAAGTTCGCAGTCACCCAGATGTTCTCCAGCGAAACCAGCGTCATCAGATTCTGGCCGACGGAAACGTTTTGATCCACCTCGACGCTCTTCCGGGTGATGATGCCCGCCTCCGGCGCCACGACGTGCGTATAGCTCAGGTTGAGTTTGGCTTGATCGAGGGCCGCCTGGGCCTGCTCTACCTGGGCCAGCGCCTGTTTCGCGCGCGCACTCTGCAACTGAACCTGCTGAGGACCGGTTTGCGCGTAGCGCTGCATCGCCTGGGACTGATTCACCTTTTCGCGTGCAACGCGAATTCCCTCTTCCGCGGCCCGTTCCCCGGCCTGCGCATCCGCCAGAGCGGCCTGGTTGGCATTGGCTGCCGCCAGCGCCGAGTCGTACTGCTGCTTGCTGATAATATCTTTCTCGACCAGTGGTTTGTACCGCTTCAAGTCCGACTGCGTCTTGAAGTTGTTGGCCTGTGCCTGGAGCACGCGGGCCTTTGCCGCGTTCAACTGCTGCTCCGCCTGCATGACACCAGCTTCAGCGCTGGCCAGGTCTGCGTTTGCCGAGCGAAGGCTACTACCGGTATTTACCGTGATGATCGGAATATTGACCTTTGCGGCTGCCGCCGCGGCCCGGGCGCTGGCCAACGCGGCCTGCGCATTCTCAACCGCAACCTGGAAATCCCGCGGATCGAGATCGAGGATGGGGTCGCCTCTCTTGACCGCCTGATTTTCCTGTACGTAGACCTTCAGCACGTGGCCGTTGATACGCGAGCTGATCTGAATCAAGTGGCCGTTGATCTGCGCGTCGTCGGTATCTTCGCTGTACGTCGAGCGCCACCACACCCCAATCGCAACCAGCACAGCAGCGGCAATGACCACCACCAGGATTCCCCGGCGACGCGATGGCGGCTGCGAGACCTCTGTATCTTCTGCCGGCTCTTGGGCCGGTGTCGAATAGTTATCTGCCACGTTCCTGTCCTCCTCCAGCCATACCGGCGGAGCGCTGAATGTCTGGGTTCCAAAGCTTCTGCGTGCCAGTGATCCCGGTTGCTTTCATGGCCTCTGCCCCAGATATTTCCGGTAGTCCTGCGCCGCTCCTAGAGCACGCGCCAGGCTGAGCTTCGCTACGTTGTGCCGGTAAAGGCTAACCACGTACTGATCGTTGGCCTGCGCCACCGATTGCTGCGCCTGGCTCACCGCCAGGTTGTCGCTTACGCCATTGGCATAGCGTTCCTGCGCTTCCTTCAACTCTTCGTTCGCCAGGTCCACGCTGGAACGCGCAACCTGAACCTGCTTCTGCGAGGCGGCGATATCCAGCAGCGCGTCGCGCACGTCTGCTTCCACCTGTGCGCGCTTGTCGCTCAACTGCGCTTGGGCGGTATCGAGTTGCGCCTTCGCCTGCTCCTCTTCGCCGCGGATTCCGTACTCCCGGAAGATGGGCACGCTGACCCCGCCGGTGGCATCCACCGTGCCGTGCGAATGGGCCAGGGTTACGCCGATATCGCCATAATCCGTGCTCACGCTCAGCACCGGGTAGCGCGCCGCCTTGGCAGCCTTCTGCTGCTCCTGTGCCGCCGCCGCCTGCTCCACCATGGCTGCAAGATCTTTCCGGCTCGACTCCGCCTGCTGGATCAGGGTGTTCACGTCCATGTCATCGAAGGCCGCATAGGGAGCGGTGTCGGTCAGGTTGAACGCCTGGCCGAGCGGCAGTCCGATGGTCCGCGCCAAAGCCAGCTTGTCCTTCTCCAGCGAATCCTGCGAGACGATCAACTGCTGCTGCAGCGACTGGTAATCGACACGCGCACGCAATTCATCAATAAGCGGCGCCGTACCAGCCTGGTGATTGGCCTCCGCCTGGTCCAGCGAAACCTTTGCCGTAGCCACCTGCGCCTCCACACTAGTGACCCGCGCCTGATCGGCCAGCACCAGCAGATAGGCATTTCCCGCTGTCAACACCACCAGATCCCGGGCGTCCTGCGCGGAAAGCTTGGCGGCAGTGAAGTTGTGCCGTGCGGCAAGATAGCCGTGCAACGAGCTGAGATCGGCCACCGACCAGTTCAAATAGGCTCGCAGATCGGTATAGCCGAAGGGCCCGATTACCGATGGAAATCCTGGCAGCCGAAGTCCTTCGGCAGCCAGATCCACCTGCTGTACGGACTCCCGCGCCGTAAAGCTCACACTGGGCAGCAGCGACTGCAATTGGCTCAACTGCTGGCCGCGCGCCGCCGCCGTTTGGGTTCCGCTGAGGATCAACCCCAGGTTGGCTTGCAGCCCGCGTTGGATCGCATCGTCCAGCGAAAGATTCAGCGGTTGCGACGAGACTTGTCCGCGGGGGACGCTTCCCTGGAAGGATCCCGCGCTTGGCCCCACCGAAACCGGACCGGTGACGGGCGCAGGACCTGGGCTACCGCTCGCGGTGGGCGGGTTGCCCGGCGGACCGCTCTGTCCGGAAGCCGCAAGGGCCCCCGTCCAAGCCACACCAAGGCCGGCAATGCACAAACAGGCAGTTTTCCACATCGATTGCTTGGACAAAGTGAACCTTGTTCGATTCGCGGCCACGCCTGGCCCGGAAAAGTTGCTAACTCTCAAATGGATGCGGCAGAGCAGCCACACGCTTCTCTATTAGTGTATCGAATGTAGGTACCCGCTGCGCTGCTCCTATAAGCTTCTAAAAGAAGGAAATCCGCCGGGCCGCACCGCTGCGCGCAGTGCCGGACGGCGACCGGAAGCGGTAGACTGCCAAGGGCAGCGTACGGACAGCACACTATGGCCAGGACCCTCAGCAAAACCCAGCTCTTCAACGGCCGAGATCACTCTTGGATTGAGTTCAATCGCCGCGTCCTGGAAGAGGCCGAAGACCCCTCCAATCCACTCCTTGAACGGGTCAAGTTTCTGGCCATTACCGCATCCAATCTTGACGAATATGTCGAAGTTCGCCAGGCAGGGCTGATGCAGCGCATTGAGGATGGCTATCGCGAACCTGGGTACGACGGCCTGCGCCCCAAAGAGTCCCTTGCTCAGCTCACCGCCGACATGCACGCGTTCGTGGCGGCACAGTACCGTTGCTGGAACCAAAAGCTGCTGCCCGAGATGCGCAAACAAGGCATCCGGCTCCTTCATTGGAAGGAACTCGACGGGGAGGCCCGCGCCTACGCCAAAGACTATTTCCAGCGCGAAGTCGATCCCCTTCTCACTCCGGTCTCCATCGATCCCGCCCACCCTTTCCCCCGAGTCTTAAACCGCGCTCTCTGCCTGGCGCTGCTGCTGCGCGCCAAGCGCCGCAGCTCCGGACCTAAGGTGCTGGGTGTCGTCACCGTGCCCCGGGCGCTGCCTCGCTTCGTTCGCCTGCCGGCCAGCGAGGGCCATTCCGATTACCTGCTCCTTCAGGACTTGATCGTGCAACACCTCGCCGGCATGTACCGCGGCTACCAGGTTCTGGCGCATGCCTCCTTCCGAGTGACGCGCAACTCCAACCTCTATTTCGAAGAAGAAGAGGCGCGATCGCTGCTCGAAACCATTCGCGTAGAGCTGCACAACCGCCGCAAAGGCGATGCCGTCCGCCTGGAGATCGAAACCGGCGCCGACCCGGAGATCGTCGACCGGCTGCGCGTGAACTTTGAGCTGGAGGAGAGCCGCATCTTCCAAAGCGAGGGACCGGTCAACCTGTCGCGGCTGATGTTCTTCTACGAAGACGTCGGCCGCCCCGACTTGAAGTTCCAGCCCTTCACGCCCAAGCCCTTCGTCCTCAGCCGCAAGTCCAACAACATTTTTGAAGAGCTGCGCCACCGCGATATCCTGCTTCATCACCCCTATGACGCCTACGATCCGGTGGTGGAGTTTGTGCAGCTCGGCGCGCAGGATCCAGCGGTCGTGACTCTCAAGCAGACCCTCTATCGCACCAGCCAGGATTCACCCATCTTCCGGGCGCTGATCGAGGCCGGCGGTAACAAAGAGGCCACCGTGGTGGTGGAGTTGATGGCGCGCTTCGACGAGGCCTCCAACATCCGCTGGGCGCGAAGCATGGAGGACGCCGGAGTCCAGGTCTTCCACGGTGTGGTGGGGCTCAAGACCCACTGCAAGCTAGCCATGCTGGTACGCCGCGACGAGGACGGAGTTACCCGGCGTTATTGCCATCTGGGAACCGGCAACTACAATCCCGTCACCGCCCGCTTCTATACCGATCTGAGTCTGCTTACCTGCGACCCGCAGATCACCGAGCGTGTGCACATGGTCTTCAACTATCTGACCGCGCACGCCGAACTGGATGATTACAGTCCCCTGCTGGTGGCTCCGCTGACCATGGCGGAGAATTTCTTGCGCCTGATCCGCCGCGAGAAGGAACATGCCCTGGCCGGCCGCCCCGCGCAGATCGTGGCGAAGATGAATGCCCTTCTCGAGCCGTCGGTTATCGAAGCCCTCTACCAGTCCTCCCAGGCAGGCGTCGAAATCGACCTGATCGTGCGTGGACCCTCCATCCTGCGCCCCGGCGTCAAGGGGCTCTCCGACCGCATCCGCGTGCGCTCCATCGTGGGCCGCTTCCTTGAGCACTCGCGCATCTTCTACTTTGCGAATGGCGGCCAAGACGAAATCTATATCGGGTCGGCGGACTGGATGCCCCGCAATCTCTTCGAGCGCTGCGAGGTGGTCTTCCCGGTGCGCGATGCGGTTGCGAAGGCACGCATCCGCGAGGAGATTCTCAAGGCTTACCTCTCCGATACCCTCAAAGCCCGCATGCAGCAGCCCGATGGCAGCTATGTGCGAGCCAAGAGCGTCTACCGCGATACCCCGGCATTCTCCTCGCAGGAGTTCCTCATGCGCCTGGCCGAGGGCAAGGCCGATCTGGACGCAATTCCTGAGCCGCCGCAGCGGCATCGTGAGCGCAGGGTTTCCAGAACCCGCCGCGCGCCGCGCTGAATCGGGCTCCTTAGACGAACCGCGCCGATTCCTCCTGCACTCCCGGGCTCCCTGCCCGCAGAGCATCGGACATATCGCTGTAGAACTCCGCGTTCAAACGCAGGACCTTGTGATCGGCGTAGTGTTCGCGCACCCAACGACGCGCCGCCCGGCCCATCTGCTGGCGCCGGCCCTCGTCCCCGAGCAGCTTGCGCACGGAGTCCGTGATCGCCTCCACGCTTCCAGCAGGGATCAGCAGCCCCGTTACTTCCGGAATCACCGAATCACGCGACCCGGTTGCAAGCGTCGTGATCACCGGAACCACACTGGCTTGGGCCTCCAGGACCGCATTTGGAAATCCCTCCCGCCAGGTGGGCAACACCATCACATCCATGGCGCGATAGTAGGGCGCGGTGTCGCAAACGAAACCGGTGCAGCGAATGCGGGGATCGTTGGCGATGCGCAGGCGAAGCGCTTCGCTCAAGGCATCTTCGGCGGCGTCGAACCAGCCCACCAGCAGCAACCGGGCCAGCGGGTCGGAAGACGCGACCCTCTCGAATGCCTCGATCAACTCAGGAAGGCCCTTGTCGCGCGTCAGCCGGCCCACAAATCCGATCACATGATGGCGGGAACTCCAGCCGAGATCTTCCCGCACATGCGATTGCCCCGGGCGGAAGCGGGTGAGATCGACGCCGACGCTGCTTCCCTGCCCGAGGATCGTGACCTTCCCCGGCCGAACCAGCCTCAGCCCGACTGCCTGTGCCCGCAGGCTATGGCTGTTGCACAGCACCACATGAGCGCAGCCGCAAGCGATCCGCTCTGACCACAGCAGCATACGCCGCTTGAAGCCCCGCACCGTCTCCAGCCTCAGTCCGCGCAAAAGGTAGATGCGACGGGGCACCCCGCAGAAGGTGGCCGCCAGCATTCCCAGCAGGCCGGCCTTGGGGGTGCTGAACTCCGCAATCTGCGGCCGAATCCGGAGCAGGACTTTCACCAGGCGCAGCAAGGAACGCAGATCGGCCCAGGGCGCAATCCCGCGCTCCATCGGCAGCGGGATGAATTCCACCTGTGCCTCCGCCGCAACCCGCTCCAGCAACGCGCCGGGGCTTGCGATCAGGACCACCTGAAAACCAGCGTTCCGCAGCCTGCGCAGGCGCGCACTCAAGATAAGGCATGTTTGCGGATGAGTTACGCCCACGACAAGGGTGGGACGCGGCGGTGAACCAAACGTACAGAGTTCCCATGCAACGGGTATTCCCATTACAACCCCGCTTGAGTGGTGCTGGTTGGAGGAGGTCAGAAGAACTGTATCACTTTGGGACAGCAGAATCTATGTGATCTAGAACACGGAACAACACGAATTACTACCGCAGAATGATTCACCTGTTGGCGGTGAATTCCCCAATCCGGATTCTCCTGCTCCTCCCCCATCTGGCTGGGGGAGGAGCCGAGCATGTGATCGAACTCCTCGCCCGCGGTCTTGCGGCGGAGGGATACGAGGTGCACCTTGGCCTCGTCAGTCAGGGGCACTGGCCGCTTCCTCGCCTGCCGAAGGCAGTCAAGGTGCATGACCTCGGCGCGCGGCGCGTCGCGACTTCGGCCTTGCGGCTGTTGCGCCTCGTGTACGCCATCCGCCCGGATGTGGTTCTCTCAGGCATTGCCCATCTGAATTTTCTGGTGCTCCTCCTGCGGCCTCTGTTCCCTCCACGCGTAAGGGTCGTGGTGCGTCAGAACGCCACCGTTTCCGCTGTTCTCGCGGAGGGCAAGGAGCCCTGGTACACCGGGCTGTTTTACCGTCTGCTGTATCCGTTTGCCGATCGCGTCCTTTGCCCAACCCGCGCCATGGCGGACGATCTGGCCCGCCAGATTTGGATCTCTTCGGCAAAACTGGCAATCCTGCCCAATCCCATCGACGTCAAGGCCATTGCCGCCGCACTGACTGGCCCTTTCTGCTGGCACGGCCCCGGTCCGCATCTGCTGGCGGTCGGCCGCCTTTCCCGGGAAAAAGGCTTCGACCTGTTGATTGAAGCCATGGCGGAAGTATGCGCCCACTTCCCTGCCGCCGACCTCACCATTGTCGGCGCTGGGCCAGAGGAAGCAGCTCTGAAGCGACTCTCCAGCCGCCTGCGCCTGGAAGCAGCGGTCTGGTTTGCCGGCTATGTCGAGTCGCCCTACATCTTTTACCCCGGAGCTTCGGCATTCGTGCTGCCTTCACGGCAGGAGGGTATGCCCAACGCGCTCCTCGAGGCAGACGCTGCCGGCCTTCCCCTGATTGCCACTCCGGCGTCAGAGGGAGTCGTCGATCTGCTCCGCGACCGCCCGGGCGCCTGGCTCGCATCGCATATCTCGGCCGCCGCGCTGGCACAGGCGCTGGATGCCGCGCTCGCCAATCTTCATCCGGGCGAGCGCATTCCACGCGAAACCCCGGACCCGCATGCCATCGACCGCTATGCAGAACTGATCGACTCGGTCTGCGCAGCGAGGCACGCATGAAGCACGCGGCCCTCCTGATCCCCACCCTCGATCGGATCGGTGGCGCCGAGGGCCAGGTTCTGCTGCTCGCGCGTGGCTTGCGGCGCCGTGGCTGGCAGGTCACCGTGCTCGCTCTCTCCGGCACCGCCCAAACAGCCGCCACTGACCTCGCCCAGGACCAGATCGACCTCCTCTCTCTCGGCTTCCGCAAAGGGATTGCCGACCCGCTCGGCTGGCTGCGCTTTCGCGGCTGGCTCCGTTGCCACCAGCCTGACGTCCTGCACGCGCACCTCCCTCACGCCACATGGCTGGCGCGCGCCGCGAGGATGTGGGTCCCAGTGCCGGCCCTGATCGACACCATCCATAGCACGGCTACCGGCGGTTGGCCTCGCCGCCTCCTTTACCGCGCTACCCGCCGCCTCCCCGATGCCGTCACTGCCGTAAGTTATGCCGCTGCCGACACCCATCTGCGAGCCGGCATGGTTCTGGCGCACACACTGCATGTGATTCCGAACGGCATC
Organism: Acidobacteriaceae bacterium; assembly: GCA_027449545.1. Classification (GTDB taxonomy): domain Bacteria; phylum Acidobacteriota; class Terriglobia; order Terriglobales; family Acidobacteriaceae; genus Telmatobacter. The sequence continues at coordinate 17,833 of DAIDLI010000218.1, forward strand.
GATATGCACCGTTTCGCGCCCAATCTGGCGTTGCGTCCCACTCTCCGTGACTCCATCGGCGCAGCCGATTCCTTCCTGTGGATCGCTGCCGGACGCCTGGATCCAGTGAAAGGCTATCCCACGCTCCTCCGAGCGATGGCAACTCTCCCTGACGAGAACCAACTCCTGATCGCCGGCGCCGGACCCCGGGAGGCAGAGCTCAAAG
>DAIDLI010000219.1 GCA_027449545.1 Acidobacteriaceae bacterium
AGCCGCGGCAGCCACGATTGCAGAACCAGCGCCACCAGCGGAATCAGCACATAGAGGATGAAGGGATAACGGCGAATCTCAAAATCGCGCCGGAAATCTGCTCCCAGCAGAGACATAGCTATCGCGTCCTCCCTGCACCCGGCCGCTTGCGGCCTGCGGGAGCCCCGCTGCCCTGCGGCGCGGCCTGCGCTCCAGCGGGCGGCGCCTCGCCATCCCCGGGAGACGAAAACTGGTCGGGCGAGAACTGGTCGGGGTGCCTGGTCGGCAGCAGCTTCGGCACCGGGGTTGCCGCCGGGGTCGCCTGCGCCGCCGGGCTGCTCTGGCCCGCGACGGGGTTCTGAGCTGCGCTGGCCGGCTGCGGCGGCAATCCGCTGTAGGCGCTCGGATCCGTCGCGCTGGGCAAGTGCTCCGCCATAATCTCCGAAGCTTTCATCTGCTCCTGCGCCTTGGCCGCGATCGCGGCGGCCTCGCCGCCCTTCAGCTTCTCGCTGGTGGCCACGTCCTTCCGCTCCTGCGCCGGCATCTGGGTTCCGGTGGAGGTAATCACCAGCACCTCATCCAGCCGGTTCAGGTGCGCCGCCGGCTTCAGGATCACGTCAATGAACGAATCCCGGTCCGGATCGGGAACCACCTTCTGCACCGTCCCCACTGGCAATCCGCGCGGGAAGATCATGTCGCCGCCGGCGGTCAGAACCTTTTCGCCCGGCTTGATGCGCTCATCCGCCATCAGCCCCACGATCTCGAGCTGACCGGCCGCATTCCCCTTCAACACACCGCGAATCCGCGTCGTCTCCAAAATCACGCCCGCTCCGCTGTTCTGGTCGTTGATGGCCAGCACCTGCGCGGAGTGGGGATATACCTCGCGGACCTTGCCCACGATCCCGTCCGGCGAGATCACCGGCATGTCGCGCTTGAGGCCGTTCGCCGTGCCCTTGTCGATGAAGAACACCTTCGACAGATCGCTGCCGCTCGACCCATACACCTGGGCCGCCACGGTGGAGTAGACATAGTGTTCCTGGAACCCTAGCAGTTGCTGCAGCCGCTTGCCCTGCTGGGCATCCTCCATCAGCTCCGCCTGCTCCAGCCGCAGCCGATCGATCGTCTGCTGGAGCTGCTGGTTCTGCGCGCGGACGTGACGGAGATCGAAATAGCCGAACCAGAGGTTGTAGATGCCATCGCCCGTGGCATGTATCAGCCGCTCCGGCGGCGACACCAGCGCTACCGCCCAATACCGGATCAGGCGCACGCCCGAGCTGTCCCGATGATCCAGCGTGGACCGTCCGCCCTCGGTCCTGCGCACCTGGACAGCCAGCCCGACGATCTGCGCCATCAGGACGACCAGCAGCACCACCAGATTTCGATAGCGAACGAAGAAGGATTCCATAACTTCAGGGAACAAGGGAACAAGGGACCATGAGAACAAGAAGGAGCGAGATCTGTGCCATTCGTCACAATCGCCGTCGACCCGGTTCCCCTACTCTTCTGCCCGAATCTTTACGCGACCGGCGCATCGAGGCAGGGAAAACCATGGGCGCATCTTTCAAAGACCTTCTGGTCTGGCAAAAAGCGATCCAACTATGTTCCGAGACCTATCACCTTACAGCCTCATTTCCTCCTTCTGAGCAATTCGGCCTGACAAATCAAATGCGGCGAGCCTCCGTCTCCATTGCCAGCAATATAGCGGAAGGCTATGGCCGCTCCACCAAGGGTGAATACGTGCTCTTTCTCGGCCATGCGCGAGGCTCGAACTGCGAATTGCAGACGCAGCTCATCATTGCCAGGAACCTCAGCTTGTGCGGCGGCCAAGCGGTCGAGCCTGCGGAACGGTATTCAGCAGAAATCAGCCGAATGCTCAACTCCCTTATGAGCAAGCTCAGGGCTTGACGGCGCCCCTTGTTCCCTTGTTCCCTCGTTCCCTTGTTCCCTCGTTCCCTTGTTCCCTGGGTCCCTCGTTCCCTGCCTCTAATCGATCTTGATTTTCCTCAGCAGCCGGAAGTCCGACAGCATCTTGCCGGTACCCAGCACCACCGAAGCCAGCGGATCGTCGGCCACCGAGACCGGCAGTCCGGTCTCCTCGCGAATGCGCTTGTCGAGGTTCTTGATCAGCGCGCCTCCACCCGTCAGCACAATGCCGCGGTCGCTGATGTCGGCGCTCAGCTCCGGTGGGGTACGCTCCAGCGCCACGCGGATCGCATTCATGATCACCGCGATGCACTCGCCCAGCGACTCGCGAATCTCGCTGTCGTCGATGGTGATGGTCTTCGGCACGCCCTCGATCAGGTTGCGGCCCTTGATCTCCAGCGTCAGCGGCTTCTCCAGCGGGAATGCCGAGCCGATCTCCATCTTGATCTGTTCCGCCGTGCGCTCGCCGATCAGCAGGTTGTACTTCCGCTTCAGATAGTTGGTGATGGCCTCGTCCATCTGATTGCCGGCCATGCGCACCGAGCGCGAGTAGACGATGCCGCTCAGCGAAATAACGGCAATATCCGTGGTGCCGCCGCCAATATCGACCACCATGTTGCCCGAAGGCTCGGTAATGGGCAGCCCGGCGCCGATCGCGGCCACCATCGCCTGCTCCACCAGGTACACCTCGCTAGCCTTGGCGCGGTAAGCCGAATCCTCCACCGCGCGCTTCTCCACCTGCGTAATCTCAGAGGGCACGCCGATCACAATGCGCGGATGCACCAGCATCTTGCGGTTGTGCGCCTTCTGGATGAAGTAGTTCAGCATCTTCTCGGTGACTTTGAAGTCGGCGATCACGCCGTCCTTCATCGGCTTGATGGCCACGATGTTGCCGGGCGTGCGCCCCAGCATCTCCTTGGCCTCTTTGCCCACCGCTTCCACTTCACCGGTGTTCTTGTTGATGGCCACAATCGAGGGCTCGTTGACCACGATGCCCTTGCCGGCCGCGTAGACCAGCGTGTTGGCGGTGCCCAAATCAATGGCCAGATCGCTCGAAAACATGCTGAACAGCGAGCGCAAGCCATGCGACCGCGAAGTGCGCGAAGGATAACCGTTCACTGACATGGAAAGCTGAAGTACCTCAACGGATAAATTGTACGGCCAGTGGGCCTTGCAGACGGCGGGCAGAGGGCCTGTAAAGTCTGGCGGACTCTTGCGCGTCCGCGCCTGCAGGAAAAGGGCGTACCTTCAGCATACCCCGGTCTCCAAATTCCTGCTTTCCCTAATCCTCTCCCCCCGGCCCCCGCCCGCAACGGTTGTAGAATGAGCGGGACAAGGACCCGGGGCAATCGCCCATGCCTGAAGATCGAGGGCCAATCCGGCTGTCTTCCGCCTTCCGCCGCCCGATCCCGGCTTTCTCTGCTCCCGCATCCCTGCTCCCTTGTTCCTGCCCTCTTGTTCCCTCATCCCTCGTTCCGCGCCCTTTCCAGGAGTCCTATGTCCCATCCCGTGTACCACAATCTCATCGGTGGCCAGTGGCTCCCGGCCGCCGGCGGCAGCACCATCCTCAACCTCAACCCGGCCGACCACACCGACGTCATCGGTGAATTTCCCGCCTCCCACGCCGAGGACGTGGATCGCGCCGTCCAGGCCGCCCGGCACGCCTACGCCGCCTGGCGCCTGGTGCCCGCGCCCAAGCGCGCCGAGATTCTGCTGCGCGCCCGCGATTTGCTTGTCCAGCGAAAAGAAAGATTGGCTAAGGACATGACGCGGGAGATGGGCAAGGTGCTCGCCGAGACCCGCGGCGATGTCCAGGAAGCGATCGACGAAGCCCTCTACGTGGCCGGCGAGGGCCGCAGGCTCTTCGGCGTCACCACTCCCTCGGAGCTGCAGAACAAGTTCGCCATGAGCGTGCGCATGCCGGTCGGCGTCGTCGGCCTCATCACGCCGTGGAACTTCCCCATGGCCATCCCCAGTTGGAAGCTCTTTCCCGCGCTGGTGGCCGGCAACACCTGCGTCATCAAGCCCGCCACCGACACGCCCCTCTCCACCTATAACCTCGTGCAGGCGCTGGTGGACGCCGGCCTTCCCCCGGGCGTGGTCAATATCGTGTGCGGCAGCGGCAGCCATGCCGGCGCCGCGCTTCTCGACCACCCCGACGTGCGCGCCATCAGCTTTACCGGTTCCAGCGCGGTGGGCTCCCACGTGGGCCAGCGCGCCGCCGCCACCTTCAAGCAGGTCTCGCTGGAGATGGGCGGCAAGAACGCCCAGATCGTCCTCGACGATGCCAATCTCGACCTGGCCCTCGACGGCGCGCTGTGGGGCGCCTTCGGCACCACCGGCCAGCGCTGCACCGCCACCAGCCGCATCCTGCTTCAGCGCGGCATCGCCGCCGAGTTCACCCAGAAGCTCGTGGCCCGCGCCCGCGAGCTCAAGATCGGCAACGGCCTCGACGAGTCGGTGCAGGTGGGCCCGCAGGTCAACGCCGCCCAGATCGAAACCTCGGAAAAATATGTCGAGATCGCCCAGAAGGACGGCGCGAAGCTGCTCTGCGGCGGCCACGCGCTGCGCCAGGGCTCCTACGCCCACGGCACCTTCTTCGAACCCACCGTCTTCGCCGGCGTAGAACCGCACATGCGCATCGCCCGCGAAGAGGTCTTCGGCCCGGTAGTCAGCTTGCTCGAATTCGACACCTTCGATCAGGCCGTCGCGATCGCCAACGACATCGACTACGGTCTCTCCACCGCGCTCTACACCCGCGACGTGAACCATGCCTTCGCCGCAATCCGCGATCTGGAGGCCGGCATCACCTACATCAACGCGCCCACCATCGGCGCCGAGGTCCACCTGCCCTTCGGCGGCGTCAAGCACACCGGCAACGGCCACCGCGAAGGCCTGGGCGCCCTCGACTTCTTCACGACGTGGAAGGCGGTCTACGTGGACTACAGCGACAAGCTGCAGCGCGCCCAGATCGACAATGCAGAGTGAGTTCCCCCGATAACGCGGAGCGAATTCCCCCCGATGCTTGATCTGTCATCTGAACAGAGCCGAAGAATCTTTTCCTTGAGCGTGCCGGAGGAACGCAACGAATTTAGCCCAGGATGAAGTCTGGAGCGGAACGCGACGGACGCAATCCTGGGAAAGACGAAACAAACATCCCCAACTCATTGGCCACGCCCCGCGCTTGCTCAAGCAGCCCACTGCCGGCTCATCCCCGCAGCACCCGCACCGGAAACAGGAAGATGGCGCGAATCAGGTCCAGCACTCCCTCGACCGCGATCCCGACCACCCGGAAAGGCAGCAGCACCAGCCAGACCAGCGGATAAAGCACCAGCGCCAGCAATGCCAACGGCCAGCACAGCACCAGCAGAATGCAGAAGAGCAGAAACTTCACCATCGTCTCACCGCCTTCGCGCCGACATCGCCACTCCGCGTTGTTGAGGAGAGTACGGACAGAGGCGACGATTGGTTCCAAGCCCCCTCTTGGAGAAGCGCCGCGGCTCTCGATTCCTGCGTCTGCACTACGAAAACCGGGGACAGGCGAGAGGTTCGCTGCAGCCGAAAGAAATGCCCCGCTGAGACTGAGAACGGGACGGGCACCTGAAGCGGCGTGGAAGAGGTCCACCTTGCCACGGGCAAGGACGATCACATGTTCCGTGCGGCTTTCGGAAACTGATTGGCATTGTCTTTTGCAGTGTGCCAGAAGGCCCAAGCGACAGCCTAAGGGCGGCGGTATCGGGGAAGATTCCTGATTGAAGAGGTGAAGTATCCAGACGCTACCCACGCGGTGCTTGAAAGCGTCTGAATCTTCCCCTCCCCATGCAGTCCCCGCGTTAGACCTTGGCCAGCAGCAATTCGATCTCGCGCTGAGGTATTGAGGAGTTCGGCCGTTACTGACCGAACTTCGCCAGAAATAGCTCAATATCCTTATTCGGGTTGCTGAAGCCGGGAAACTGTCCCGAGGTCATGCCGCCCATGAAGACACTTTGATTTCCAAGGCTTAGGAACACTGGTATCGACACTTGAGATTCAATGGCGGGGCCATCCGTTCCTGTCCCGATCTGCTGCGCCCAGATCCCGCTTCCCGTCGCGCTGATTTTTGCCAGGAAGATGTCTTGCGTAGGAGCCGTCACGCCTGACGCCAGAGCACCCCGGGTCATGCCTCCTACGTAAATGTCACCATTCGCGTCCACGGCAAGATTCTGTCCGGGGATGTTCCAGTTGCCAGCGCCAAATTCAAAGTTCCACAAAGGGGAGCCTGTTCCAGCGTCCATCTGCATCACCTCGATTTGTATATTCGAGGCAACATTATTGGTAATTTGCATGACGTTTCCACCGAAGATGTCGAGCTTCCCTCCAGAGACGCTCTGGAGGGCGGATGGATAGAAGATGGGGGGATTTGTATTGCCGCCGAACTGTTGCATCCACTCGGTG
>DAIDLI010000220.1 GCA_027449545.1 Acidobacteriaceae bacterium
AAATTTTGTCAAAATGCATCGATCAGGAGGAGTCTTGGGGTATATCATACATGCACTCCATCAAATTGGTGTTTGAAGAAAAAACCAATCAACACAGAAACTAGTGTCAGTATTTGATCTTGTTGCTCAGCTAAAACTAAAATAATACATAGATAGAGTAATAAAGAGCACATGTCTCACATTGAAAAGCACAAATCTCCACTTGGAGAAAATCTTCACCAGCCATAGGAAAAACAGTAACAAGGAAACAATCGTAGCCGCTGTCATCAAAGTCCAACTTCGGCTATCGGAGTACGTTATTTCCGTTGTCATCCAACCGATCAATAATACGGTAATCAATATCGAAAGCATTCCGATCATATAACAAGAAAATATCGCTACCCATTCTTTTCTACATCAACCAAATCATCATCAGACACAGGGCATACAAGAATAAAGAATGAAAACTTACTGACACCAGTTTTGCCAAAAACGTTGGAAGCTCTGATCATCATCGACGGATTTCTCGCAATCATAGAGATAAAGGGCAACGAGGAGATACGTAGATAAGGTGGCAGTGATACATAGAGCACAAATTCCGATAGTGCTCGTGCATTCAAATACAAAGATCACCGAATCATCTAACAACAATGTTGTCACGCCCTAGTTGCAAATCATCGATAAGCATGTAGATATTAGATAGGAATAGAGGTGGTACTCGGAATTCAATGTATGCGTAGAAAGCGAAACCTGCCATGGCGGCCGAAGAATCTGCGATCGCCTATCAATCACATGTATGAATCAGACTGAAAACAATAAAGGTAATTATAAAGTACCTTCAGGATTTCGGCTTTTTGTTCGACCTCTCGTCGTTTATCATTGACTCGGCGACGACGGTGAAGCTCCTCGATGTACTCCATATCTTCAGCTCGGGCGCTGGCTCGACGATGCAGATCCATCGCTGAAAGACTCGACCCGATGATCTCCATGATCGCGACGATGGGTGAATGGAACGCTGTAGGGGATTATGTGAATAACCCCTTCACCTACCTAAATTCAAGGATAAGGCATACTTTCTCCTTTTCTCCCCCAACATAGGCCTCCTGTATGGGATATTCCACAGGCTCAGGTTGAGGCTTATAGCCCAGGGCTACGGGCTGAGGCTTGCCTCCTGATATTCCAGGTACTAGGCTATAGGCTGAGGCTAATACAGGATTGGTGACAAGAGGAAGGCTATGGGCTAAGGCTAAGCCGACTTAAGGCTGAAGCGAGGCTTAGGGGCTTAGGCTATTCTTCCTTTTTCGCCAGTCAGAGATTTGCAACCCCTGATATTCCACCGTTCCATGTTCCGTAATAACTTTGATCAAGGAGGAAAAGAGCAACACCAGCTTTTCCACGTGATGGCATGCTTTTATAGAAGATGGGTACGGTTGTAGGGTTATAGTAAAGTACTGAGTACTGAAATCGAAATCGAAATGAGTGAGAGGAGAAGTAAGTTAGTAAATGTTGTTGCTTCCAGAGTCCAGAGAGACGAATCAAATAAAAAGTGCAGAATTCAACTGTCAAAATTATATGGCCGCCCGTTCCAGCACATCGACCCGGTGCTGCGGGTTCACAAAACCATGCCCCTCATTTGGATAAACCACCAACTGAACCGGGACATGCAGGTCGCGCAGAGCGTGCCAGTACTCGAACGACTGCGGCGCCGGACACTCTCCATCCCGGTCGCCTACCACAATCAACATCGGCGTGTGTGCGCGCTTGATGAACGTGATCGGCGAACTCCGGGCATAGACCTGCGGGTCGTCATACACGGATGCGCCGAAATACGGAATCATCCACTGGTCTATCGAGTTCTCGCCGTAGTAGCTTTGCCAGTCTGCAATCCCAGCTCCGGCCACGGCCGCCTTGAAGCGCTGCGTCTGGGTGACCGCAAACATGGTCATGTATCCGCCATAGCTCCAGCCGGTGATGCCCACCCGCCCCGGATCGACCGGATATTTGGCCAGCACCGTATCCACCCCCGCCAGAATGTCGCGCAGATCGCCATAGCCAAAATCCTTGCGGTTGGCCTGCGTGAACGCCTCGCCCTGCCCGAAACTGCCGCGCGGATTGGGGAGCAGAACAAAATACCCGAGCGCGGAGAAGGCCGCCGGACTCAACGACCCTCCAGCACCCCAACTGGGCAGCACGGCGGAGGCAGGCCCGCCGTGCACCTCCACGATCAGCGGATATCTCTTCGCCGCATCGTAGTCCGCCGGCAGCAGCAGCCAGCCCTGCACGTGAAAGCCTTGATTCGTCCATGCCAGCGAGACCGTCTCGCCGGCAACGCCCTGCACGCCCTGATTGATATGGCTCAGTGGAACCGCGCCGCCCCCAGCGGCTCCTGCATCCCGCCGCCCGGATGCGTTTACCGCATACATCTCCGGCGCCCGTTCGAAGCTGCTGCCCACGAACACAAAGCGCGACCGGTCCCGGGTTGCGGAGAGGCTTCTCTCCATCCGGCCATCGCCAACCCTGCCCGCAAACGTGAACAGCGGCCTGCCGGCGACTGCCGAGATCTCCCCGTGCCCCTCCTTCACGTCGAGCGGAAACAGGCGGACCTCACCCCCGGCGACCTCCGTCACATCGAGCCGTCCCTCGCCGGCCCAGGTAATCCACGAGGGCGTGGACGGGCGATTCGGGGTCAGATCGTGCGGCGTCCCGCCCCGGCTTGAAACTATCCACACGTCGCCTCCGGTCACGCCCTGGTCGCTCATCAGTCCCCCGATAAAGGCGATCTGCGTGCCATCGGGCGACCAGCGCGGCACCGCGATCTGCAGCCCGTGCAGCGGGCCCCGGACCGAGGCCGGATCGAGAACCATCTTCGGCTTCGCAATCTCTGCGGTCCCGTCCTCCGGAGCCGCTTGCGTATAGAGCCGCGCCACCCACCAGTTGTTTTCCCCCGGCGGATCGGCGGCGATATACGCCAGAGCCTTCGAATCCGGCGCCCAGTTGAACTCGTAGACATGCAGATCGGCCGGCGTCGCCAGGATCGGATCCTGCGGCGCAGAGCCATCCGCATGCACCATTGCCACCCGCTGCACCTCGGCTTTGCCCTCGCCGATCACGCCTTCGGACGGGTCCTGCGCCGCCAGCGCGCCTGCCGGACGCGTCGCGCCCGGCACGAAAAGAAAGGCAATCCGGGTGCCATCGGGCGCAAAAGCGGGCGCATGGACGTATCCCTGCAGCCGGGTGAGCTGCTGCACCGATCCGCCATCCGCATGCCACAGGTACAGATTGTCCTGGCCGTCCGACCCGCAATCCGAGAGAAACGCCAGCGCGTGCGAATCTGGCGCCCAGGCTAGGCTGTTCTCATCGCAGCCATCGCCTCCGCCCTCCGCGGTGATCGTCTGCTCCGCATCCAATTGGCCCCAAGGCGCTACCTGAATGTGCTCCCCGCCGCGGCCGCCTTCCACCCAGGCCAGTCGCGCTCCATCCGGAGAGATCGCCACCTGGCCGATCCAGCGGCCCTTCGAGAAGTTGTCCAGCACCTGCTGCACGCGTGCCTGCGCGGCAGGCGCCATGCCCGCCCCTGCCTGCGCGGCACTGTCCGTGGGAAGAGCCAAGGCGATCGAAACAACTGCGGCAATCGAGACGGCGCGAAGTGCGCCAGGCAGATGGTTGCTGGGCATAGCAGGATGCTAGCAGGCCCTGTCAACATCCGGCCTACCAGCCGCGGCGGCAGTAGGGCGGCTGGTAGTAGGCGTAGTAAGGCGCCGAGCAGATCGACATCATCAGCGCCACCACCCAGCCGATCACCGTCCAGCCCAGAAAGATGTTCAGCAGCAGAATCCCGGTGGCGTTGTGCGTCTGCCGGATCGCGGCAACGATGGCCGGGAGGAAATACAGTCCGATGAGGAGAATCAGGAAATGCATAGCCGTCCTCCCGAATGTGCTGAAGGAGCTACGAAGAGTCTAGGCCCATGGTTCCCCGTCGCAGGTGGAAAATCTCTGCTCTGCCGTCGCGCTGAAAAGATGGGCTTTGATCCGCCGGCCGCGGTCGCACCCCCTGCCGACTCTTACAATGACCCCTATGCCCACCTCCGTCCGTTCGCACGCCAAGATCAACCTCGGCCTGGCCATCGGCGCGCCCCGGCCGGACGGATTTCACGGCCTTTCCACCATCTACCAGACGCTGGAGATGCACGATATTGTGACGGTCACCGCCCGGCCGGCGGCGGCGACGGCCCTGCGCCTGACCTCCAATGACGCGCGGGTGCCCACGGACGGCCGCAATACGGCGTACAAGATGGTTCTCCTCGCCCTGGAGGAGCTGGGCGTCACGGCCGACGTTGAAATCCACATCGAGAAACGCCTTCCCGTCCAGGGCGGCATGGGCGCTGGCTCGGCCAACGCCATCGCCGCCCTGATCGGCCTCGAACGCGAACTCGCGATGCGCGGGATTCCCGGCGCCCCGGAGCCTTCCCGGAGCTTGCCGCAGGGTCTCTCTCCTGAAACCTGGGAGCACCAGAGATATGACCTCGCCGCCCAGGTTGGCTCGGACGTACCGCTTTTTCTGGTGGGCGGCACCGTGCTCGGCTATGACCGGGGCCAGAAAGTCTATCCCCTGCCCGATCTGGAACCGCTCTGGTGCGTGGTCGCACTGCCCCCCATGGGAGTCTCCACCGCCCAGGCCTTCCGCGACTGGGACGCGCTCTGTGCCGCCGAAGGTTTGACCCAGCACGCCAGCGCAGATAAACTAAACAGGTTGAGCCGCGCCTGCTTGAGCGCCTTTGGGGTTCCGATCCCGGAGGAAGGCAAAGAGGGTGGCTCCTCCGGTGTCCTCCCAGAGCTTTCGTTTCATGGGGAGGACCTCGCCGGACCGCCACGGTCCGCGCTTGTCCGCACCGGGATCACGAGCTGGATTGAGAACGACTTCGAGCGAGTCGTCTTCCCCCAGTATCCCTCCCTTGCTGAGATCAAGCGCCTCCTTGCGGCTCCCGAGAGACCGGAGGCAGCCCTCTATTCCGCGCTTTCAGGCTCCGGTTCGGCTCTCTTCGGGCTCTACCAAACCCGCGGAGATGCGCAAGCGGCTCTTGACCGCCTCAGAGAGGCCCCCAAGGTGGAAACGCGCATGACGCGTACCATTCCCCGGGCCGAATACTGGAGCGGAATGATTTTGCAGTAAGCTGTCGGCCTTCCGCTCGCAGCTTTCAGCCATTTCGCGGGATCGATCCGAGAGGGCGTTCCCACAGAATGATACTGAGGGCCGAAAGCTGAAAGTCGTTCGCTGTTTTAGCGTTGACAGCCGTACCGTGGGCAAGGAAAACTCGCGGGCGGCTGGGGGATGTGTTGGGCGATCGTTCAATGGTAGGACAGTGCCCTTTGGAGGCACTTATCCAGGTTCGAATCCTGGTCGCCCAGCCAAAGTTGACCATGGAAACCGGAACTCACCCAAAGCCAACCAGCTTGGAGGAACTCTAGATGGAAGTGGGAACTCTGGTAATGGACGAGGATAAGCCGAAGGTGAACCAGACTTCAGCGTCGCGCGATGCGCACCAGAAGGAAACCTCGGCAGACGGCGGCGCGAAAGGCACCAAGCCCGCCGTCGAACGGAAGAAGCCTACCAAGCTGAGCGAAGACAAGCGCTTCAAGCTCTTCAGCGGCAGCGCCAACCCGGAGTTGGCTCGCAAGATCGGCGAGCATATCGGGGTCAAGGTGGGCGAGGCCAAGCTGCAGCGGTTTGCCGATGGCGAGGTCTACTTCCAGCTCCTCGAAAACGTGCGCGGAGTCGATGTGTTTGTGGTGCAACCCACCTGTTATCCGGTGGACCAGCACCTGGTGGAGTTATTGGTGATGATTGACGCTCTCAAGCGCGCTTCGGCGGCGCGGATCACGGTAGTGGTGCCCTACTACGGGTACGCCCGCCAGGACCGCAAGGACCGCCCCCGCGTAGCCATCAGCGCCAAGCTCATCGCCGACCTGCTAACCACCGCCGGCGCCAATCGCGCCCTGTTTGTCGACCTGCACGCCGCCCAGATCCAGGGCTTCTTCAACATTCCGGTCGACCATCTGTTTGCCAGCCCGGTGCTGGTGAGCTACTTCCGCGAACTCGCCCTGCCCAACCTGACGGTGGTTTCGCCGGATGCGGGCGGCGTAGAGCGGGCTCGCTTCTTCGCCCAGAAGATGGGCGCGCCGCTGGCCATCGTGGACAAGCGCCGCACCGACATGAACGTGGCCGAAGTAATGCACGTGGTCGGCGATGTGAGCGGTAAGGCCTGCCTCATCATCGACGACATCATCGACACCGCCGGCACCCTCGTCAAGACAGTGGACGCGCTCTACGCCGCCGGAGCGGCCAGCGTGCATGCCTGCGCCAGCCACGCCGTGCTCTCGGGGCCGGCCATCGATCGTATCGCCAACTCGCGCCTGGAACAGCTCGTCGTCACCGACTCGATTCCGCTGCGCGAAGCGGCCCAGAAGCTTTCCAAGATCAAGGTGCTCACCATCAGCGGCCTGCTCGGCGCTGCCATCGAGAGCATTCACATGGAGACCAGCGTCAGTACGCTGTTCTCCTAACAGGGGTCAGAGATCAGGTTTTTCTGACCTGCGACATTCACGATTGCCAGACGTTGGAGAACCTGGTCAGCAGTTCAGGTCTTTCTGTTCTCTGATCTCTGGCCGCACAAAGGGAGCGGCTCGCGCCGTGCCCGACCTTAGGAAACGAGACCAAGACGATGCCTGAAGTTGTCGTAGCCAAGCCCCGTGAGGGCAAGTTCAACAAGAACGCCGCGCGCCGCGTGCGCCGTGCCGGCAAGATTCCCGCTGTGGTCTATGGCGCCGGCCACGAGCCCGTTGCCGTCGAAGTGGATCCCAAGCAGATCTCGCGCATACTCTACTCCGAGAGCGGCCACAACACGATCTTCGATATCGAAGTCGCCGGTTCGCCTGCGGCCAAGGCCATGATCGTCGACTGGCAGCGCGAGCCGATCAAGGACCAGCTCATCCACATCGACCTGAAGCGGATCGCCATGGACAAGCCGCTGCGCCTGCACGTGCGCGTCAAGCTGCTGGGCACTCCGGTGGGCGTCAAGACCCAGGGCGGCATCCTCGACCAGGTGATGCGCGAGGTGGAGATCGAGTGCCTGCCGGCCGACATTCCCAGCCACATCGATGTGGACGTGAGCACGATGGAGATGAACCACGTTCTGCGCGTCAACGGCTTGCCCCACTCGGACAAGATCAAGTATCTGGTCTCTGAGGATGCGACCATCGCCCACGTCATCGCCATCCGCGAGGAAGCGGCTGCCACGGCGGAAGGTGCCGCGGCAACCGAGGGTGCGGCGGCATCTGCCGAGCCGGAAGTAGCCAAGAAGGGTAAGGCTGAAGCCAAACCCGAGGGCGGAGCAAAGAAGTAGGCCTTGGCGGACGCAAGCCAGTCCGGCCGGTCGGCGCCCTTCCTGATTGTGGGCCTCGGCAACCCCGGCCTTGAATATCTGTGGACGCCGCATAACGCGGGGTTCATGGCCATTGACCGCCTCGCCGAACAGGAAGGCGTGGTGGTGCAGAACCGGCGCTGCCGGGCAATGACAGCGGCCTGCCGCATTGCAGGCCAGCCAGTCATCCTGGCCAAGCCGGATACCTTCATGAACCTGAGTGGCGCTTCGGTGTCGGCCCTGGTTCGGGAGTTTGAAGCCGACCCGGCGCGAGATTTGCTCGTCATCTACGACGAGCTCGATCTCCCGCTGGGGAAGTTCAAGATCAGGGAGCGCGGTTCGCCGGCGGGCCATAACGGAGCCCGCAATATAACCGCCGCTCTGGGCTCGCAGGAGTGGCTGCGGTTGCGCATCGGGGTCGGGCTCAATCTACCCCCCGAAGCGGCGGCAGCAGGCAAAAGGCGTCCCGGCAGGGATTACCTGCTCTCGCCCATGCGCAAGGCGGAACTGACCGTCCTCGACGAGGTGCTGGACCGGGTGGCATCAGCCACACGGCGCCTCCTCGAAGTGGGCCCCGGCGCCGCGATGAACGAGTTTAACCGGAAGGAAGACAGAGATCAGAGATCAGAGAACAGAGATCAGAACGATCAAAACGGGAACTGATCCCCTGACCGCTGAGAACTGCGAACCAAGAACCGATCATTGATCTCTGATCACTGATCTCTGACAACTGTGAGGAACCATGTCCCGTTTGTATGAAGTGATGTTTATCCTGCGGCCCGATATCGCCGAAGAGGATGCCGAAAAGCTGATCGCCGGCTTCACCACCTCCGTCACCAATGGCGGCGGCACCGTCAAGTCGGTGGAGAAGATGGGCCGCCGCAAGCTGGCCTACCTGGTGCGCAAGTTCGCCGACGGCAACTATGTGCTGCTCACCATCGAGGCCTCCGGCCCGGTCGTGCTCGAACTCGAACGCCGCCTGCGCGTCACCGAGCAGGTGATCAAGTTCATCACCGTGCGCATGGACGAAGAGGAAAAGCGCCTGGCCAAGATGAAGGCCAAGCGTGGCGTCCGCCGTGCGGCCGAGCCGCCCGCCGCTGCTGCCACTCCCGCCACTCCCGCGGCGCCTGCCGAGCCCGCTCCGGCCAGCTCCGAGGCCGCCCAGGCCAGCGCTTAGTGCTGCAGCCGGTAGCTGGCGGCCTGGAGCTCATCGCTGACAGGCGCCCGCAAGGCCTATCAATACTACCGGCTCCAGGCGACACGCTTGCGAGACCGGCCGCAACGATTTATCCCTGCGACCGCGCAGGAAACAAAGAAGAGGAAACACAATGGCTGACGAAACCCAGGTAAAGCCGCCCGCCGCAGCGGACGGACCTCAGCAACAATCTGCCGCACCTGCTCCGCGGGGTCCGCGTCCCGGCGGCGGTGGCCGTGGCAAGTTCTTCCGGCGCAAGAAGGTGTGCAAGTTCTGCACCGAGAAGATCGACGGGATTCCTTACCGCGATGTCCGCCTGCTGCAGCAGTTCGTGGCCGAGCGCGGCAAGATCGTGCCCCGGCGCCTGACCGGCGTGTGCACCACCCATCAGCGCCGCCTGACCCGCGCCATCAAGCAGGCCCGCAACATCGCCCTGCTGCCCTTCGCCACGCACCACTAAAGCGCGGCGCAGACCTGCTCCCGGAGGGAGCGCGGATCTTAGCCCCGGATGGAGCGAAGCGGAATCCGGGGATGCGGCCCCTCAGGCCGAGTGAGCCCCGTAGGGGCGTTGCTCTTGCATGGGTTCCGCAACTGCTTGCCCTTCGGCTTGCAGCGCGGGAGCTCGAAAAGGAATTGGAGAACCACCGATGGAAGTCATTCTGAAAGAAGACATCCCCAGCCTCGGCAGCCGCGGAGACGTGGTGAAGGTCGCCGACGGCTACGGCCGCAACTACCTGCTGCCGCGCAAGCTGGCCCTGCAGGCCACCGAAAACAACAAGGCCGTCATCGAGCAGATGAAGGCCTCCGCCGCGCGCCGCTCGGCCACCGAAAAGGCCTCCGCCGAAGAACTGCTCGCCAAGCTCGAGCCGCTGACGCTCAGCTTCACGCGCAAGGCCGGCGAGCACGGTCACCTGTTCGGCTCCGTCACCTCGTCCGACATCGCCGCCGAGCTGGCCGCTCAGGGCTTCGAGATCGACCGCCGCAGGATCCTCCTCGGTGAGCCGCTCAAGAGCGTCGGCGAGTCCAAGGTCTCGGTCAAGCTGCACCGTGAGGTCACGGCCCATCTGACCGTCAAGGTCGAAGCCGAGGCCACCGAAGAAGCTGCGCCCGAAGCTGCCGCTGAAGAAGCCGCTGCCGAGTAAGCACCAACCGGGTGCCCACCCCTGGCGACCTTTTGCCTTTGTCGCCGGGGTGGGAGAGCACGGCTCCCAAGGTGGTGGCCCTTCAGGCCAGCCACGCCGCCGTTTTCCGGGACATCCGACCGCGGCCGCGAAGCGCGCATCGAACCTCCACTGCCAGGCCTCCTCGCGGAGCCGTTGAGCACCTCGCCGTTGCGAGGGGTTTGCCTCGACGCCGAAGGGGCCATAATATCCCTGGCAGGCCGCTATGCTCTTCCAGGACCGCAAAGACGCCGGCCGCAAGCTGGCCGAAATGCTCTCCAGCTTGCCCCACCTCGCCGATACCGTGGTGCTCGGCCTCACCCGCGGTGGTGTGCCGGTGGCCTATGAGGTCGCCCGCGCCTGCCATCTCCCTCTCGACATTCTTGTTGTGCGTAAGTTGGGCGCTCCCGGCCAGCGCGAGCTCGCTGTCGGCGCCGTCGCCCGCGGCGTCGTCACCCTCAATCCCGAGATCGTGTGCGCTCTCCGTCTCTCGGAGGAGTGGCTTCAGCAGGCCGCCGAACACGCCTCAGCCGAAATCGCCAACCTGGAAACCCTCTATCGCGGTGGCTACCCGCCCATCGAGACCACCGGCCGCACCGTGATCCTGGTCGATGACGGCCTCGCCACCGGCGCCAGTATGCGCGCCGCCGCGCGCGCCGTTCGCACCCACGCGCGTGAGGTTGTCATCGCCGTCCCCGTCGCCGCCGCCAGCACCTGCCGCGCTCTCGAATCCGAAGCCGATCGCATCGTCTGCCTCGCCTCACCGGGGAACTTCGAAGCGGTTGGCCAGTTCTATCGCAATTTCGAAGCCACCGCCAACGATGAAGTCCGCGACCTGCTCGCCGATGCCCGCCGCCAGTCGGCGAATCCAGCTGCCTGATCCCACCGCGTCGGACCTCCTCCCCTCCGATTTCCCTGACGCCGTCTGTCCAGCCTGCATCCTACCCCGATGCGAGGCTTATGGGCATGGCGAGTTCGAACGAAACGCGGCTGCTCTCGCGGCTCGTCATCATGATCTCGGCCGTGCTGGCGGTTGCGTCGCTCTATCTGGCGAAGGTTCTCTTCCTGCCGCTCGCATTCGCCGTCCTGTTCGCCTTCCTGCTTGCTCCGCTGGTCAGCTCCCTCGAACGGATTCGCCTCCCGCGCACCCTGGCAGTGCTCCTGGTGATCGCTCTGTTTGCCGCGCTGCTGGGATCGATCGGCTGGCTGGCAGCATCGCAGGTGATCCAGATGACCGGGGACTTGCCCAACTATCAGGCGAATATCGACAAGAAATTTGCCCTGGTGCTCCATCACAAGAATGCCGCTTTCGGCCGGGCAGAGGCCGAGGTGCAGCGCCTCGGTAATCGTCTGGAAGTAGCCGTGCTGGGCAACAATGCAGACAACGGCGCTCCGGCAAACCCAACTGGCGCTCAGCAGCAGCCGGTTCGGGTGCGGGAGGTCAAGCCGGGGCGGCTGGACCAGGTCGGCGGAATCCTCGATCCGCTGCTCACCGCGTTCCTCACCACAGTCTTCACCTTCTTCGTTCTGCTTCGCAGGGAGGATCTGCGCGACCGCCTGATCGGCCTCACCGGCCATGGCCACGTGAATGTGACCACGCTCGCCATGATGGATGCGGGGGCGCGCATCAGCCGGTACTTCCGATTGCTCCTGGCGGTCAACGCGACCTATGGAACGATCGTGATCCTGGCCCTTTATCTGATCGGGGTACCGCATTTTTTCCTGTTCGGCGCGCTCGCCTCGACTCTCCGCTTTATCCCCTATGTCGGCGCCCCGACCGCCGCGCTCCTGCCGACCGCCCTGGCCTTTGCGGTTTTTCCGGGTTGGACCCAGGGGCTGCTGGTGATGACCGTGTTCTTCTGCCTGGAAGTGATGACCGCCAACTACGCCGAGCCGCGTCTTTACGGCAAGCATACGGGACTCTCGTCCATCGCTATTCTGGTTGCAGCGGCCTTCTGGACCCTCATCTGGGGTCCCGTGGGCCTGGTGCTTTCCGTGCCCCTCACGGTATGCCTGGTGGTCCTAGGCAGCCACGTTCCCAACTTCGAATTTCTCACCGTCATGTTGGGCGATCAGCCCCCTATTCCGCCCTCCTCCCAACTCTTTGAACGCCTGCTGGCACGCGATGAACGAGAGGCCGGCGAAGTTCTCGACGCCTATCTGCACGATCACTCCCAGGCGCAGGTATACGACGAGGTGGCGATCCCAGCCCTGACGATGGCCGAGCGATACCGCCACCAGCAGGACCTTCCCGAGGATGCGGAGCGCTTCATCTACTCCACCCTGCGCGAGCTGGTTCTGGAGATCGGCGAAAGGGAACCCCAAGGCAGCGCCAAGGAACTGAAGCTGCCTGCTTCCGGGCCAAGAATTTTGTGTGTGCCTGTGCGTGATGAGGCCGACCATCTGGCTGCCATTATGGCGGCACAGTTGCTCCAAGCCGTCGGTTTCGATGCCACGGCGATTCCGGTGGAGCGCGATGACCAGTTCGGCGTAGTCGCTGCGGAGGCACAGCCGGATCTTGTGTTATTGTCCGCCCTGCCTCCCTTTGCCCGCGCCCGCTCGCGGCGCGTCTACAACAGTGTGCGTTCCCGCTATCCCGATCTGCGTATCATCATCGGCCTCTGGAACTACCGTGACGATTCGGCTCAGGCAGCAACGCAGATCAGCCGTGGCGAGGTCAGCGAAGCCGCAACCACCCTGGCAGAGGCCGTGACGCAGGTCCAGTCCGCGGTAACCGGGACGGGCTCGATCCGAACCGCCTAAGCGGCACGCCCGCGGCGGTGCGGGTGCCGAGCTGCCCTAGACGGTGGCCAGCGGCCTCTCGCGATCGGTTCGTAGAGTCGGCACCGCGGCCAGCAAACTCCTCGTATAAGCGTGCTGCGGGCTCGTGAGCAACTGCAGGGCAGGCCCTTCTTCCACCACGGTTCCGGCTTTCATCACCGCCACCCGCCCGGCTACTTCGCCCACAACTGCCAGATCGTGCGAGATGAACAGCATCGCCAGCCCGTGCTCGCGCTGAAGATCCCGGAGTAGCGCCAGAATCTGCGCCTGTACCGTCACATCAAGCGCAGTCGTCGGCTCGTCGGCGATCAGCAGCCGCGGCCGGTTGATCAGCGCCATCGCGATCAGAATTCGCTGCCGCTGTCCGCCGGAAAACTGGTGCGGGTAGTCGCCGAAGCGCCGCGCGGCCTCAGGAATCCGCACCGCCTCCAGCGCTTCGATGGCTTTGCGCTTTGCTTCCCGGCCTGTGAACGGGTTGTGAGCCGCGGCGCACTCCGCAACCTGCCTGCCGATGGACATCACCGGGTTCAGCGCCGTCATCGGCTCCTGAAAGATCATCGCGATCTCGCGCCCGCGTACGCTGCGCAATTCGGCGTTGCTTCGCCGCAACAGGTCGATCTCTGTTCCGCCGCCGCGCCACAGAATCTGGCCTTGCGCGCACGCTGCTGGCCCCAGCAGCCCCAGGATAGCCAGCGAGGTCGCGCTCTTTCCAGAACCCGACTCGCCCACCAGCCCGAGTACTTCCCCTTCATCCACGTGAAGATCGATGCTGCGCACCGCCTCGTTTGCGCCGAAGCGCACGCTCAGCTTCCGGATTGCGAGCAGTGCTCCCATGCAGCCATCCTACGTGGTTTTCGAGCCAAAGATATAATCGGACCATGGCGGCAGCCACACCGACGCACGGCAATCAGAGCGCAGCGGACAAGCTGCGCGCGCTGGAAGACGGCCTGCGCGCAGCCGGCAGCCTGATGGTGGCCTACTCCGGCGGCGTCGACTCGGCCTTCCTGGCAGCTACCGCGCACCGCGTGCTGGGCGGCCGCATGATCGCCGTGCTGGCCGACTCGGCATCGCTGGCCCGTCGCGACCTGGAACAGGCCAAGGCCTTCGCCGAATCCATCGGCATGCCGCTCAAAGTCGTCGTCACTGAGGAACTCGACCGGCCCGAGTACGCGCGCAACGACGGCAACCGCTGCTTCCACTGCAAGGACGAGCTCTTCACCGCGATGGAGCGCCTGCGTACCGAGCTTGGTTTCAATCACATCGCCTATGGCATGAACGCCGACGACCGCGGCGACTACCGCCCCGGCCAGCGCGCTGCCCAGCAGCATGACATTCTCGCTCCGCTGGCGGAAGCCGGCCTCACCAAGGCCGATGTGCGCGCGCTGGCGCACGCTGCCGGCTATCCGGTCTGGGACCGTCCCGCCGCGCCTTGTCTCTCCTCGCGTGTGGAGTACGGCCGCACCGTGACCCGCGAGGTCCTGGAACAGGTCGAGAAAGGCGAAGAATGTCTGCGCCAACTCGGCTTCCGCGAATTCCGCGTGCGTCATCACGGCGAGTTGGCTCGCGTGGAGATCGCCCGCGACGAACTGCCCCGCGCGCTCAGCATGGAGATGCTGGATGCCATTACCGCAGGGCTGCGTGCCGCCGGCTTCAAGTTCGTGACCCTGGACTGCGCAGGCTTCCGCTCCGGCTCTATGAACGTCGTCCTGCCCGCCGAGCTTCTCGCTCGCCGCGGCGCCTGAGTCCGCTCCCGCTGAAACAACCGTTTAGAATCAAGACGCGATGCGTATTGGCTATCTCGAATGTTTTTCCGGCATCAGCGGCGACATGCTTCTCGGCGCCCTAGTCGATGACGGAGTTCCCTTCTCCCTGCTCGAAGACACCACAGCGGCGCTCAACATCGGCGCTCGCCTCGAACTGCGCAAGGTGATGCGCGGCGGCCTCACCGGCTCCAAAGTGGATGTCATCACCTCCGGCGATCCGGCCCGCGACCACGCCCAGGAGCCTAGTCATGGCCACTCCCACGATCACGCGCATGAGCACAGCCACAGTCACGAACATGAGTACTCCCATGCGCACGAACACGGCCACGCCGACCATCATGCTCACTCCCATGATCCCGCGCACGCGCATGCGCCGCACGAGCACAGTCACGAGCACCGCTCGCTCTCCACGATCCTCGGCATCATCGCCGCAGCGCCGCTTGCCGAGCGCGTCAAGCAGCGTGCCAGCCGCGCCTTTCAGCTCCTGGGCGAAGCCGAGGCCGCCATCCATTCCATTCCCATCGAGAAGGTGCACTTCCATGAGGTCGGCGCGGTCGACACCATCGTGGATATCGTTTGCGCCGCCGCCGGATGCGAGTCGCTCCACGTCGACCGCTGGATGGCCTCGCCGCTGAACGTAGGCAGCGGCACCGTGAAGTGCGCGCACGGCACCCTGCCGGTGCCCGCGCCGGCCACCATCTCCCTGCTGGGCGATGCGCCCATCTACTCCGCCGGAACGCCCATGGAACGTGTCACGCCAACCGGAGCGGCGATCCTGCGCATGCTCGACGTGAGCTATGGCTCGCTGCCCGCCATGCGCGTCACCACCCGCGGCTACGGCGCAGGCGGCCGCGACACGCCCGGCGAAGCCAATCTCGTGCGCCTGCTGGTCGGCGAGAGCACAGAACAGAAAACCGCGGACGAAGCCGCAACCGAGCCGATCGCGGTCATCGAAGCCGTCATCGACGACTCCACGCCGCAGTTGCTGGCCTATGTCAGCGAACTGCTGCTCGAG
>DAIDLI010000221.1 GCA_027449545.1 Acidobacteriaceae bacterium
ATGCCGCGCAAGCTCCATCTGCCACACCGCCGGGTGCCCCAGGTCTCGCTTTTGAGACCTGGGAAAGCACAACTCCCATGCCGCGCAAGCTCCATCTGCCACACCGCCGGGTGCCCCAGGTCCCCCGAAGGGACCTGGGAAAGCACAACTTCCATGCCGCGCAAGCTCCATCTGCCACACCGCCGGGTGCCCCAGGTCCTCCGAAGGGGACCTGGGAAAGCACAACTCCCGTGGCGCGCAGGCGCCGTCTGCCGCACCGCAGGTGCCCGGGTGCCCCAGGTCCCCCGAAGGGACCTGGGAAAGCACAACTCCCATGGCCCAAGCGCCGTCTGCCGCACGAGGTTGGGCCAGCGGCTCGATCGATTCGCTTTCGGGTATCTCAGCAGCAGTGCCGCGGTGCGGGGAATGGCGCTTGCGCGCCATAGGACGGATCCTCTTCCCGGTCCCAAAAGCGAGGCCGGGGCGGCTGGCCTAGCGCTACTCGCTGCGCTCCGTAGTCTCGTTCCCTGTTCCCTTGTTCCCTTGTTCCCTGCTCTTCCGCACTTCTTCCATCACCGACTGGATGAGGGCCTTCGCGCCCTCCATGCCGTTGAGGACGGCCTGCAAATCGAGCGCCGGCACATTGGGATTGCGGTTGGAGGTGCAGTAGACGCCGTGCTGCCCCACCAGGATCAGCGAGTCGGTGAGCAGATCGAGCGCCACCGCCAGACGGCCCCGCTCCACGCCCATCATGAACTCGTGCTGTTCCAGCTCGGCGCGCTTCTCGTCGAAGACATTCATAGCTTCAGCCTAACCGAAACGACGTGGGGAGCAGACCTCGGCAGTGGATCAGCTCCGTTCGCTGTCTTGCAGGGCATCTTCAACTTCTACATGCCCTCGCTCGCGACGCAAAGTGTACCCCATGTCCCCGGTCTGTTCTGTTACCGCTCTGCCCGGTCTTGCCCCCCGTGTCAGGGCACAACTTCAGTTGTGCCGCAAACGCCGCAAAGAAAAACCTGGGCTTCAGCCCTTGCCGGAGGCTTTTCGGGTCATCTCCCGATTGCCGGCCATACAGCCGCGCCGGAGGCGCAGGATTTTTTAGCCCCGCGCTTCAGCGTGGGGTAAGAGAGGACACGCTTAGAAAGCCCTGTAGGGGCGCCGCGTCTTGAAAACGCACGGCTTCAGCCCCGTGGTGAGAGGCTACCTCTCCTCCTGCGCTCTCCGTGTGCATCAGGACTTTGTCCGCCGACGTGACTGCACGATCGAGACTCTCTGCGGAAATTCGATGCAATGGCCACAGGCGAGCCCCTACAAGGGGCACATCTTTCCACGGAGTCCTTGAGCCGAGTTCTCTCTACCTGGGCAGAATAAGCTGGGCATGGCGCATCTGTCGGGTACAGGCAGGAGTACGGCATATGCGGCTTTTCCTTTCCTTTGTGGGCTCACTCGCCTTCACTCTCCAGGTTCTGCTCATCGCCGGGTGCGGCGGTTCGGCTACCTCGAGGGCCAGCAACAACCCAGCCGGCGGTTCGAGCAGTGGCACCATTCCGACCATTGGCGCTTCGAATAATCCCAGTCCGGGATGCGGCGGAGCGGAATCGGGATATAACAACCAGAATGGCTCCATATCCGGCATCTGGTTGCAAAGCCCCGCACCCGGTGCGAATCCAACCAACGTCACGGTGAATGCAACCGCCTACGCCGCCGTTCCCATTACCCGGTGGACGGTCTGCCTCGACGGTCAGGCCGTATACCAGGCAAATAGCCCTGCAACTTCCATCTCTCAGGCCATTACCATTCCCACTGGCCAGCATCTTCTGTGGGCAAGCATCAAGGACTCCAAGAACGACTCCGACCGATCGGAGATCAGGCTGATCCAGGTTGGAACGCCGCCGGCGAGCAGTACGGCGCTGCCCACTCCGCCCGCCAATGCCAAGGTGCTGACGGAGATGCAGAATGTCCAGGCCAACTGGAGTATCTGCAGCGCGTGCGCGGCTGGGACGAATGTCACCAAGAATTACACCATGACCTTTGACCAGAGCCAGCCCTCGTTGAGCGGCAGCAGCATGGAGATGTATGCCGGCGGCCCGTCCTGGAGCAACGTCCTGTTCAAGGACATCATGATGGGGACCACTCCCTATACCCATTTCCTGTGGGACTTCTGGGTCTACCACGACCCCGCTGCCGAATCCCACTTCTGGTCCTCGGAACTCGATTTCTACGTGGTTCTCTCAGGCCATGAGTTTATGGCCGGCAGCCAGTGCGACTTTGGAGACGGCTACTGGGCCACCTGGGATAGCCAGGGCTCTCGGTGGCTTCTCGATCCGATCCCTTGCCCGCACTGGACCCCGGGCTGGCACCACATTCAGGAGTACGATGACCTCCCCAACTCCACGCAGTATCGCTACGATACGCTGGTCGTCGATGGAAAACCCTACGGGCTCAATCAGACTTGGACCACCAACAGCACCACCTGGCAAGATCAGGTTGGTCTCCAGTTCCAACTGGACCAGGACACCTCCGGTACGCCCCTTCACGAATGGGTCGACAACGTGACTCTGACGATGTGGTAAAAGCGGCGCATCAGCTCACGCTCTCCGCGCTGTAGCGCGCAATCAGTCCCGTCTTCACCGCGTAGCGGAAGACCGAGGCAAAGAACCAGTAGGCGAGCAGCACATAGACGAGCGCAAGGGCGCAGGCGCCGAAGAGGGCGGTTGCGTGAAACGCGCGGCCTGCTACGATCGCGCGCATGCCTTCGAACACATAGGAGGGCGGCAGCAGCCTGGCAATCCAGCGCATCCACTCCGGCAAGGTGGCGAGCGGGTAGTAGACGGCGGCGAAAGGCGAGAGCAGCGCCGGGATGGGCCAGACGAACCACTCCGCCGCCGGTCCCAGGCGCAGCACGATGGCGCTGCCCGCGATGCCCAGCGCCAGGCCGAAGAGAAACAGCACCAGCACAAAGGGAATCGCCATGAAGCCGTAGACGGCGAAGGAGAGCCCGAAGGCGACGGTGGCAACCAGCACCATGAACACCAGGCCCACCAGGCTGGTGCCGATGCTGGAGACGAGGAGCCCGCCGATGTACTCCTGCGTGGTGATGGGGCTGGCGAAGACGTTGAGGAAGTTGCGCGACCACACATCCTCAAAGAACGCAGTAGTCACGCCCTGCATCACGCGCGACATGAGGTCCCAGAAGAGCACCGCGCCCAGCAGCGCAGGCACGAACTGATAGCGGGAGCCGGTTACGGAGTTCAGATATTTGGTCATGAACCCCCACGGCACCATGTCAATGGTGACCCACGCAAAGAGCGGCAGAAACCGCGCGGCGCTGCCGCGCAGCAGGTAGAACTGGCGCAGGGCGATCGCAAAGAGGCGACGCAGATTCATTGCGCCTCCCACTCCCATGGCTCGCGCGCCACGCTGATGAAGAGTTCCTCGAGCGTGCGCAGGCCGTGCTGGCCGGGCAGAGCCTTGGGATCGCCTTCGAGGATGATCTCGCCGTGCGAGAGAAACAGGACGCGGTCGCAGACCTCTTCGACTTCGTACATGTTGTGCGAGGTCCACAGCACGCCCACGCCGCTCTCGCGCACGAAGGTGCGGATGGTGTGGCGGATGTCGCGCGCGCTGGCCGGATCGATGGATGCGGTAGGCTCGTCGAGCAGCAATACGCAGGGCCGGTTGAGCATGGCCTTGGCCAGGCCTACGCGGGTCTGCTCGCCGGAGGAGAGCACGCCGCACTTGGTGTTGCGAAAGCGAGCGAGATCGAACTGCTCCAGCAGCGCCTCGGCGCGCTGGGCAAAGTTCCGCACCCCGTAGAGCAGTGAGAAGACGTGCAGGTTCTGGTAGACGGTGAGATTGCCGGGCAGCGGCGCATAGACCGCGGCGAAGTTGGTCTGCGCCAACGCGCGCGAGCGGTGCCGCGCCAGATCGATGCCGTTGATATGGATGGACCCGGAGGTCGGTTCGAGCACGCCCAGAATCATGCTGATGGTGGTGGTCTTGCCGGCGCCGTTCAGGCCCAGCAGGCCGACCACCTCGCCCGGGCAGACCTGGAAGTCAATGCCCTTCACCGCCTGCAACGAGCCGTAGTGCTTGCGCAGCTCTTGCACTACCAGAACGGGATGGGAATTGAGATGGCCGGACATGGCTGAGTCGATGCAAAGCAGCATTGTCGCAGACCGGTGCGGTCCGGGCGGCATGCAACTTGGATTCCGCAGAATCGACAGTAGGATCAACCGCTGTAGTAATGCCAGCTGCGGTGATCTACGAAGCGCTTCAGATTGGAGGAAAGGACTTCCGGTGCATCCTTTCGATCAGGGATCACGCCAAATCCATTGATCAACAGGAGCGCGAATTCTTCAAAAGCGATGCGGTCAGTTCGAAAATGGGCTTTCAGTATCTCGCTGCGAATACTCCTGCCAGCACCTGCTTTTATGTGGAGATGCGGAAAAAGAACATCCGGTGTAGTCTCCGGATGCCAATGAAATTGGAGAATCTCCTGATTCGATTCGTCTTCCAGGCCATAGATATATTCCCTAGTGCAGACTTTGAATCGGTTGAGAAGAGCTTTCTTCTCGATCTGAAAACTCTGCTGAAATGTGAGGTAGAGGATTTCCGATCGAGTGGTCAGCGGGAGAGGCTCTGGGATGGTGAGGAGAAGAAGAGTATTCGGCGCTTGCCCGCTTGAGCGAAGCACGACATTCCCGAAACAACTAATGGACTGCTGAAGCCGCTCGACGTACGCTCTGAGTGCCTCAGCGGGATTTCTTCCTGGCAACTTTAGGACGCACCATTGGAATCAGCATCGCCACCATCGTCGCGCGGGTGTCGAGTTCTGGTCCCGTAAAATAACCAGAGTCCCAGCGACGGAGAAATTCGTCGCCAGTGATTCCAAGGTAGCGTTGAGCTGATGCATTGAAGAAGGAGAGGGACTCCTCCCGCGACATCGCATCAACTGAACCATTCTTGAATTGGGTATCCCGAAAGTCGGTTACGATAGTAGCCATTTGAGATCCCCTCTTTCTGGTTTGGCGACCAGTTTCCGAGGTGCAAAGGCTCCCTGTCAAGGAGAATTTACGCCCTACCAATAAGACGCGCCGAAACTAGTAATGGCTGCTCTTTTAGTTTATCTGCAAATCTGGGTCGATGTTCTGTGATACGGGACACCGAAATTGCCCTTTTGTATCATCTTCTTTTTACGATCAACCGTCCATTTACAATAGGCCTGTGTCCACTGACGGCGCAGCACCGATCATCCACGCGCAGAACGTAACCAAGGTCTACTCGGCGGGCCGGCTGGAAGTGCCGGCGGTGCGCGGCCTCTCTCTCGCTGTGGAGAAGGGTGAATTCGTCGCCATCGTCGGACCCTCGGGCTCAGGCAAATCCACGCTGTTTTACCTGCTGGGCGGATTGACCCGCGCCACCAGCGGCCGCGTGATGATTGACGGAGTGGACTTTGCCACCCTGGAAGACGCCGAGCGCACCCGGCTGCGCCGGCATCGCATCGGGTTCGTCTTCCAGAAGTTCAACCTGCTGCCCACGCTGTCGGCCATGGGCAACATCGAGATTGCGTATGCTATTAGCGGCCGCAAGGATCCGATGGACCGGCAGTATCTGGAGCACCTGAGCGCGCTGCTGTCGATTCAAGGGCGGCTCGACCACCGGCCGAGTGAACTGAGCGGCGGAGAGCAGCAGCGGGTAGCCATTGCTCGGGCGCTGATCACGCGGCCGGCTATCGTGCTGGCGGATGAACCTACCGGCAACCTGGATACCAGGAACTCCGACGCGGTGCTGGAGATGCTGGTGCGCTCCAACCGCGAGCTCGGCCAGACCACCCTGATGATCACCCACAACCCGGAGGCGGCGGCGATCGCCGGGCGCATCCTGCACATGCGCGACGGCCAGATCGTGCGCGAGGAAAAGGGCCTGGGCAGCGTGCCGGCGGCGCGTCCTGTGAACCCCGGAAGTTCTGCTGCACAAACAACTTCGGGCGGTGTTTGACCCAACATGGGTCGCCCGGTATACTCAGAATTGCTCTGAAGCTTTTCAGGACCGGCAGGAGAGCGGGCTTTCGCAGACAGCCTCTCGCCGGCGAGCAACGGTACTCCTCGAGTGCCGCAATACCTGAAAATTGGAAGCGGGAGTAGCTCAGTGGTAGAGCATCGCCTTGCCAAGGCGAGGGTCGCGAGTTCAAGTCTCGTCTCCCGCTCCAAACCATCCCGGACCTGGGCAAATGGCCCGATGGTTTGGAACGACCCCCCACAAAAGGGCGCGGTACCCAAGTGGTAAGGGAGAGGTCTGCAAAACCTTTATGCGCCGGTTCGATCCCGGCCCGCGCCTCCAAATTCCATCCTCCATCCTCTTTCAAGTCGATTAGCAGATCGGGCTGTTTTCGACTGCGCTCGGCGTTGCTGTGTTTTGCGTCCGCTGCGCCAGGCTGAGCGCGAAGCAGCGTTTCCGTATTGAGAAATAATTCTTCTATTGACACTGGTTTCCGGCCGTCTCTATAGTTGCTCGCGTGCTCTGCGCCGGCAGTGTTCGCGGGGAATCCTGCGGGGTTCTGCGCCTCCGAAGTTCGCGCCCGGCACTCTGTACAGGGTCCTCAAGGAGCTCAACCATGGTTCGCATCGTTCCTCGCCTGGCCGGCGTTGCCGCGTTGGCGGCCTTCCTGCTTTCGTCGGCGCACGCACAGAAACCCCAGGCCCCGCCCCACTCCTGGGTCGACAAGGACACCGGGCACCGGGTGATCCGGCTTACCGATGAGCCGGGCTCGTCCGGCTTTTACTTCAATGTGAATGCGTATTCGCCGGATGGCCGGCTGATGGCCTACAACGCGCCGGACGGGATCCATGTGCTGGACTTGACCACCATGAAGACCCGCCTGCTGGTTGCGAATCCGCCGCGGCCAGCGGGCGCAGTTCGGGGCACACCCGCCTGGTGGGGCGGCATGGTCCATGCCATCGTGGTGGGCAAAAAGACGAACAGCGTCTTCTTCTCGAAGCTTGACGCGGCGACCAGGCTGACCACGCTCTACAAGGCGGACATGTATAGCGGGAAGGTGACGAAGCTAGTCACGCTGCCGCCCCGCGCGATGGTGTCCACCATCAACGCCGATGAGACGCTGGGCGCCGGAACCTACGCGGAGACCGAGGCGGGAGCGGCGCAGGAGTATGGCCGGATGCGGCGTCCGGCGGCGTCGGGACCGGGCGCGCACTCCGGAGGCTTCCTGGTGCAGCCGGAGAACAAAGGGCAGATGATGGAGCGGCGGCTGGCGGCCCATATCCCGCTGGTTCTGTTCACCATCAATTTGAAGACAGGCGAGCAGAAGATTCTGCTGCACTCCACCGACTGGATCAACCACCTGCTGTTTTCTCCCGCGGACCCCACGCTGCTGATGTACTGCCACGAAGGTCCCTGGCAGAAGGTGAACCGCATCTGGACGATCCACACGGACGGCACCCACAACATGCTGGTGCACAAGCGGACGATGGCAATGGAGATCGCCGGGCACGAGTTCTGGGGGCTGGACGGGAAGACCATCTGGTATGACTGGCAGTATCCCAAGGGGCAGGTGTTCTACCTGGCCGGCTACGATCTCGCGACGGGCAAGCGCGTGGCCTATCACATGAGCCGCAACGAGTGGTCCATTCACTTCAACCTGACCCAGGACGCATCGCTGTTCACCGGCGACGGGGGCGATCCGGGACAGGTGGCGCATGCGCCCGATGGCGAGTGGCTGGAGCTGTTCCATCCGGAGATGATTCCGCTGGATGGGGCGCTGAACTCACCCGACTATTGGCAGCCCGGCGTCTTCCATGCCGAGCACCTGGTGAACATGGCGCACCACAACTACCGTCTGGAGCCCAATGTGCGCTTTTCGCCGGACCGCAAGATGGTGATCTTCACCAGCAACATGTTCGGTCCGAGCTATGTTTTCGGCGTGGAGATCCAGAAGACGGCCGATGCGAAGGCGGCGGAGATTCACTCCACGCCCAAGCTGGCGGCACAGTTCAATCCCGTGAATCCGACGCCCGTGAACGTGCCGGCAAAGAACCATCCTGCTGAATACTGAGTGGCAATTGCAGAGCGATAAGGGTGGAAGCGTTCCGCTCTTCAACCTGGAATGAGAACAGCCGCTGGCGCGATGGAGCCCAGCGGCTGTTTTTTTGTGGCGGGTTCGATTCGCGATTCCAGGATTACTGCTTACCGTGGTAGCTGGGGTTCTGCGGAACGCTGATGAGGTTGGCGAAGATGCGGTAGGCCCCCGGGACGCCGAGCGGCAGCTCCCGGTAGAACGCATAGGCGGTATAGACCCAGACGCCGGAGCCGTAGCGCGCCACCAGCAGACCGCCCTTCTGAGGTGCCTGACCGGGATCGTGGGTTTCAATGGGTGCCTGATAGTGCTGATCCCAGGACTCCATGAACTTCGATCCGCGTTCCTCGATCCATCCCTGGAAGTCCTTGGTGGTGATCTTGTTGGGCCAGTTCAGCACGGGGCTGGAAGGCTCTTCGAAGACCATGGCGGAATTTTCGTCGGTGACCTCTTCCGGATCGCTGGTCATGCGGTAGGGATAGGGGCCGAAGTTATGGTCGAACTCGGGGGTCTGGTACTGCACAACTACGGAGCCGCCGTGCTTCACGTAGTCCAGGAGGCGGCCGTTGTAGGTGCGCAGATCGGGACGCACGGCATAGGCGCGCACACCGACGAGGATCAGGTTGTACTTGGAGAGATCGGCGCTGGCCAGATCTTCCGGCGCCAGGAAGTGCACGTGGATGCCCAGGTTTTCAAGGGAGGCCGGCACATCGTCGCCGCTGCCCTCGATGTAAGCCACCTGCATGTCCTTGCCGACCTTCACGTCGGTGCCGGTGGTCTGGAAGTCGGCCTTGCTGTAATCAAAGTACGGGCGCAGGCCGGGATAGCCGACCTGCACATAGCCGGAGCTGTAGTCCTTGTTGTTGTAGCTGGCCACCGCGGTCAGATGGTAGACCTGCTGGGCGAGCTGGCTGGGATGGACCTGGAAGGTGACGATCTGCTCCTGGCCATCGGCGCGAAGGGAGAAGCTCTGGGTCGCGGGATCGGAGCTCCAGCCGGTGGGCATATCGAGGCGGACACTGCCCTGCGCTGCGCCTTTCACATTGCTGTGAATGCGCACGCTCACCGGGAATGCGGAGCGCCCGAGCGGGGTGATGGCGTCAGCCTGGACCATCGACACGGAGATTGCCGGGCCGATGGGCATGGGGCTGAAGACCATTCCGTAGCCGACCTCGCGCTGCACGGTCTGCACGGCTTCGGAGAGCTGGACCTGCACGTTCTGATAGGTCGCGGTCACCTGCGCCTCCAGCGGATAGGGCGCCTGGGGCAGGTTGCGGTACTGCTTTTCGTTCACGTTGTAGTAGGGCTGCTCGATGTTGGGCCGGCTGAAGTAGGGCTTGGTGTAGGCGGCGCTGTCGGGAATCTGCACTTCAAAGCGGCTGTCCATGACGCCGTTTCCGCTCAGATCGCCGGAGGTACTGCCCTGCGCCTGGATGTCAGAACCGCTTGCGCCCTGCATGTGGAGGGCAACGCTGTCGATCTTGACCGCGACGGGGCTGGCTTCGGCCACGTGGACGGCAACCGGGAAGCGCTGGCCGGGAATGGCCATCTGGAAGCTCGGCTGGATGCGCATGAAGCGTGCAAACATGCCGGTGGGCGGATGCTCCTGCGTGACGTAGGCGGTCATCGACAGGCCGAGCGAGAGCGCAAGCGCGTTGTTGAACTGATGCTGCTTGGTGGTCAGTTCGTGCACGATGTTGTACTTGGCATCTTCGGAGAGGCTGCTGCTCTGCACCTGCTGGATCAGTTTGTTGGTGAGGGCCAGGCCCTGCGCCAGCGGCGGAGCGATGGCGCTGGGATCGTCGGCGGAGTAGGTGCGGATGGCCTGCTCGACCAGGGTGTTCATTTTATCGAGGCCGCTGGTGAGGAATCCGTGCGACTGGTTGCCGGCGAGGGTGGCGATGCCGGGCAGGGAGATATCGATGCCGTCGAAGAACGAGTTTTCGTGATCCTTGGCCGGAATTCTGGAACCGAAGCGGTGATAGGCGGAGGGCTCCGGGCCGGCCAGAGGAATCATGGGGCCGCCGTTCTGCGACTTCTGGAAGCCGAGGCCGGTGCGGGAGATCTGCTGGGCGCTTTCGCCATCCGCGGTGATGTAGGCGCCGTCGGGAATTTCGACGTTGGCCGGCACCGCGCCCGGCTCCCATTTGCCGGAGATGTAGTTCTGCACGCCCGCCGGCCGCCAGTTATGGGTGGCGTAGTCGTACAGGCCCTTGGGAGAGACCTGTCCCTGCTCGAGCGAGAAGGGGACCCTGCCGTACTCCTTGAGGGGATTCCAGGGACGGAGACCGGCCTTGATCTGATCGGGGAAGACGTTGGGATCGCCGGCGGCCATGAAGACCTTCTGCGCCCACATGCCGGCGGCCTGGTGGTTGCCGTGACCATCCGAGGGACCGCCGACGAAGACCGAGGTGACGACCAGAGGCCGGGTGAGGCGGACGGCGCGCACGACGTCGTAGAAGATGCGGCCCTGCGGACCGCCCCACTTCTGCATGGCCTCATCGAGGCTCTTGGAGAAGCCGTAATCCGCGGCGGAGGTGAAGTACTGGGTGGCGCAGTAATAGCGGTCGGCTTGCAACAGCTCCTCGGTGCGCACCAGGCCGAGAGCGTCCCACAGGTCGGAGGACATGACGTTGGCACCGCCGCCACCACGATTGAGCGTGAGCAGGTTGACCTGCGCTCCTACAGCGCGCGCCTCGTAGGCCAGGGCCGCGCCGTCTTCATCGTCAGGATGAGCGGTCATCATCAGGAGGGTGGCGCGCGTGTGCAGTTGCCGCAGCGCGACGGCCAGCGCCGCGGAGCCGCGGTTGGCTCCGATCGGCCACTGATTCTGCCGTGCCGGCCCTTGCGCAATGCATGGGGAGGGCGACTGCGCCGATGCGGAGGCCCCGCCGCAGCACAGGAGCAAACCTGTCACCAAGCCTGTGAATACCGTAGAAGCTTTCCTGCTCAATCCCATACCTGCATGTCTCCCTCAAGATGCACGGACCCAGGTGGCCCGGTTCAGGCTGCCGCGCGGAAGGGCACAGGCGCTTGCGCGCCTGTGCCCGGTAGTTCCCCCGAGTGGGGGGGTAACGGACAACGTCAGAAGAGGAATTTTCCGCTGAACTGAAGAACGCGCGGACTTGTGGTGGTGTTGGTGCTCTTGCCGAAGGCCGCGGGGAAAGAGATATTGCCCGCGGGGTTGGCGAAGTTGGGGTGGTTGAAGGCGTTGAAGAACTCCGCCCGGAATTGCAGGCTGCGTTCCGCGCCGACGGAGAAGTTCTTGAACAGGCTCAGGTTCTCGTCCTGGATGCCGGGGCCGTGGAACATGCGCGGGCGGCAGGTGCCGAAACCGCCCGTTGCCGGAATGGCAAAGGCGTTCGGGTTGATGAAGACTCCGGGGGCTTTGCTGCCCGCGTACTGGTGGTGGTCGGTGGTGGCGCCGCTATAGGGGTTTCCGACGCAGTTCGGATATTCGGCATGGTTGGAGCCGGTGTCGCTCACGTCCGGTGCGGTGACGTTGAAGGGGATGCCGGTTTGCAGATTCACGATGCCATTGAACTGCCATCCGCCAATCACGTTGGCCATCTTGCTGTTGTTGTTCATCACCAAGCCGCCCTTGCCGATGGGCAGCACGTAGGTGAAGGCACCGGTGAAGCGGGAGCGGACATCCTCCGGCGAGTTGCTCATTTCGTGAGCGTAGTCGTAGGCGTTCTGGGGGGTGGAAGTGCCGGTAAGGTTATCGACGAAATCCGCCATGTTGTGCGACCAGGTGTAGCTGATTTGATACATCAACCCGTGGGTGAACTGGCGGTTGAGGTTGACTTCCAGAGCGTTGTAATCGGTGTTGCCGTCATTGGTGGCCAGTTCCAGAAACGCGTGCGTGCCTGCTCCCTTGAGCGCCGTGGTTTGAGTGTTGAGGTTGGCGTAGGGGAAGGTGACGATGGGGCCTGCGGGGCTGGAACTGGTGACGACGCCCTGGTTGGCATTGCGCAAGCGGTTCTCTTTCCTTGCCCAGTTGCCCACATAGTAGAGACTCAGCAGGGTGTTTCCACTGAGCTGAATCTCGGGACCGAAGCTGGCCTGTTCGACGTAGGCGGTGCGCTCATTGGGATCCTGAGCGCGGACCTGCAGCTTGGTCAGGTTCACGCCCTGCGCCTTCAGGGTGGCGGCGGGGAATCCATTCTTCAACTGAAAGACCGGGGTGGTGCTACCCAGGGACTGCTGGACCGAGTCGTCGAGCAGGAAGGGCGGGTTGAGCTGGAGCATGGATTCGGATCCGATGCGATTGACGAACTGGTGGAAGATGCCGAATCCGCCGCGCAGAACCATGCGGTTCATGGGGTGGTAGGCAAAACCGATGCGGGGAGCCCAGTTGGCGTAATCGGGGTGAATGGTCGTGCGGCCATACCATCCATTGGAGGTTGCGGTCACGATCTGACCGCCGTTGGCGGGGCTGAAGTTGGCGGTCTGGTTCTTGCGATTGAGCCAGAAAGGAGGATAGAGCTCGTAACGCAGGCCGTAGTTGATGGTGAGATTGTTGCGGATCCGCCAGGTGTCCTGTGCGTAGAAGGAGTTCCCGCGCATGTAGTTGTTCACTTCCAGCGCGGTTTCGTAGATCGCCCAGCCGATATCGCCGAGCATATAATCGCCACCCGCAAAACCGGGCGTGTTGGTATAGATTCCGGTTGCCAGGATGGCGCCCTGGGGGGCCTCGAGATCGAAGAAGTTGAGGGAATTCTCGTGATATTCGTAGCCGAGCTGGATACTATGTTTCCCGATCAGGCGGTAAAAGTCGTCGACAAACTGATAGACCTGTGCCACCTGGAACTGCGGGCGGTAGATGGAGGAGCCGATGGTCTGGAATCCGAAGATGTAGTTCGGCGGAAGACCAGCCGTCTCGGGCGTGACCGGGACGCCGGTGAGGCCGAACTTGGGAGCGTCGGAGGTGCCAAGCTGGAGATCAACCGGATCGCTGTGTGCGAAGTCGCGCAGGAAGCCGAAGTGGGCGGTGTTGACGGTATTGGAGGACGGAGTGAAGGTCCAGCCCAGCGCCAGCGACTGGTCGTGCAGGATGTACTGGGTGGAGAAGTTGCCGTTGCCGGCGATGGGATTGGAGGTCCACATCGGCGACTGGAAGTCGGAGATATTGAGGGCATACCTTGCGAAGAGCTGATTCTTCGCATTGAGGGTATGGTCGACGCGCACGTCGAGTTGGCGGGTATTGTTGGGAACGCTCTCAACGTACTGATAGTTCGGCGCTCCGGTGAAGACGTTGGGGTCGCCCAACTGAGGGCTGGGACTGGGATACAAATTGAAGATCGCGTGGCCCACGGGGTCGATGCAGGTGGGATTGATGACGTTTCCGGTGATGCAGCCGGACTGGCCGTTGGCCACGGCGGTCATGGGGTGGTTGGCAAGGACACTGGAAAAGTCGCCGTTGTGCATGGCCGGCGTGGGCACGGTGGCGTAGGTGGTTTGCTGCTGGCTGCTCAGCAGTTGCTGGTAGGCAGCAAAGAAGAAGGTATGGTTCCGGACGATGGGACCGCCCAGCGTGCCGCCGAACTGATTCTGGTTGTACTGGCCTCTGGGGATGCCGCCGTATTTGTTGAACCAGGTGTTGGCGTCAAATACACCGTTCTGAACGTAATCCCACACGTCGCCGTGAAACTGATTGGTGCCCGACTTGGTGGAGGCGTTGATCACGGCTCCCGCCGAGGTTCCGAACTCCGCCGAGTAGGTTCTGGTCTGCACCGAAAACTCTCCCAGGGCGTCGGGGGGCGGAATCACTGCCTGGGTGGATTGCTCCTGGAGGTTCTCGGATCCGGTGTTGTTGTCGATGCCGTCCAACTGGAAGTAGTTCTGGAGCTCGAGATTGCCGTTGGAGCTGAAGCGGCCTTCCGCGGGGTTGGCCACTTCGACGCTCGGCATGTGATAGGTGCCGGGGGCAAGAAGCGCAAGCTGATCGTAGTTGCGGCCATTGAGCGGAAGCTGGTTCACCGCGCGGTTGGAGAGCACGGTGGCGACGTTAGCCGACTGCGTCTGGAGGTTGACGGCCGCGGAGGTCACGTGGACAACCTGCTGCACGGAGCCGACCTTCAGGGTGAAGTCCACTTCAACACGGCTCTGCACATTGACGGTCACGCTCTGGCGGATCTGGGTCTGATAGCCGGGACGGGTGACCTTGACCGCGTAGGTGCCGGGGATGAGCTGGAGGGCCTGGTATTGCCCGGCGGGGTTGGTCAGCAGGGTGCGCGTGACGTTGGTGGCGACGTTGGTTACGGCCACGTGCGCGCCGGGCACGATGCCGCTGGGATCGCGCACCGTTCCAACAATCGCGCCGGTATCGGTTTGCGCCATGGCGGCCACGCCGGTCAACAGCAATACCGGGACCACCAGAATCAATAGCCGCACTGCCCTGAACCACTGGCTGGCAGTTTTACACTGGGAAACAGCACCCATCTCGACCTCCTCAAAATAGAGAGAAAGAACCCGCCCTGGAACGTCCACGTTGCCACGCCTGGGAAAGAGACAACGGAGTTTGAGGCAGAACTCTCCGAATGAGGAGGAATGTTACGTTAGCGCTTATCTGAAAAGCAATAAAAAAATTCAAACAAATAGTGAAGAGGCCTCAAGAGCCGAAATCAGAGGGTGGTCAAGCTCGGGATGAGGCGTGCTGGGAGCGGCTTACCAGCGGCGAAAAAGATACGCTTCCATGCTGGATTTGAGCTGCCCCAGGCTTGACGACCCGTGATAGATTTGGTCGAGGATGTCAACGGCCACAGCCCCGGAAGCGAGTCCCCTCCCGCCCCGGACCTCGTCGGCTGGAATCAGGTAACCGCTTACGTGATCTACTGCTTAGCAATCAAGCCCCGGCACGCGCGGGGCTTCGGCGAGGTGATGTGGTGACGACACCTGGGATCGGGAGAACGGACGCTCGCGAGGCCGTGCATAAGGCCTGGGATGTGGCCATCGCCGGCGAGATCTTCATCGATCATGTCTTCTCCGGGTTCGAGCGCTGGCCGCAGCCGGGGACGGAATATTTCACCGACGACTATGTTCGCGAGGTGGGCGGCGGCGCGGCGATCACCTGCTGCGCGCTGGCGCGGCTGGGCGCGCGCGTGGCCATCTTCGGAGTGGTAGGCGAGCAAGACGACTGGCTGCGCCGGCGTTTGCAGGAGTATGGCGTGGGCCTGGATGGGCTTCAGCAGTCCGCATGCGGAACCGCCATATCGGTCAGCATCTCGACGCGCGAGGATCGCTCCTTCCTGACCTGGCCTGGCGCAAATCGCGATCTGGAAGCGTATCTCAGCGATCGGCGCACGCATGATCGGCTGGCCCAGGCTCACCACGTGCATCTCGCGCTGCCGCTGAAACGCAGCCTCGCGGCGGAGCTGATTCCGCGGCTGCGGGCGGCCCACTGCACGCTCTCTCTCGACGTGGGCCACCAGCCGGAATGGCTGCGGGACCCGGCGAACCTTGCCACCTGCCGCGAGGTGGATTATTTTTTTCCAAATGAACTGGAAGGCCGCCTGATGACCGGGCTCACCGAGCCGGAGGAGATTCTGCGCGAGCTCCGCAGCCGGGGTATTGAGGGTGCGGTGCTGAAGCTGGGACCAGCAGGAGCAGCGGCTCTGAACGGAGACGGAATCTGCCGCGCCACGCCGCCCCGGGTGGAAGCAGTGGACACGACCGGAGCGGGGGATGCGTTCGACGCCGGATTTCTGCGCGCGCTGGTCGAGGGATTATCGCTCTCGGGCATGCTGCACTGCGGGTGCATCTGCGGAGCGCTCTCCACGCGCAGCGCGGGCGCATTGAGCGCACTGCCTTCGGCCGAGGAGTTCGGCAAGTACCAGACAACGGAGGAACGATGAAGGTTGCACTGATCGGCGGCGGCGGAGTGCGTACTCCGCTGGTGATCTTCGGAATGCAGGAGGCGGCGCCGGCGCTGGGCACCGAGGAACTGGTTCTGTATGATCCCGATGGCGGCCGGGCCCGCATCATGGCAGAACTTGGCCGCGCCCTGGTGCAGCGCGAGGGCGGGAGCCTTCGCATCCGCGTGGCCGATTCGCCGGAAGATGCGATTCGAGGCGCTTCTTTTGTGTTGAACAGCATTCGCGTGGGCGGCATTGCCTCCCGCGCGGTGGACGAGCGGACGGCCATCAGCGCCGGCTATCCGGGCCAGGAGACGACCGGCCCCGGCGGTGTGGCCATGGCGCTGCGCACGGTGCCCGCGGCGCTTGCATACGCGCAACTAGTGGAGCGGCACGCGCCGGATGCGTGGCTGATCAACTTCACCAACCCCGCCGGGTTGGTCACGCAGGCTATCGCCCAAAACACGCGCGGCGCCAAGGTGGTGGGGATCTGCGATACGCCGGACGAGCTGTTCCATCGCATCGCGCTGGCGCTCGACGCCGCACCCGAACGGGTTCGCTGCGATTACCTCGGCCTGAACCACATGGGCTGGGTGCGGCGCGTGTATCTCGATGGCGCGGATGTTACCGACCGGCTGCTGGACGACCCTGCGAAACTGGTGCAGCTTTATCCCGACGGGCTGTTCGATCCAGAGATGATTCGCAGCCTGCGGTTGATTCCTACAGAGTACTTATTCTTTTATTACTGCCGCCGCAGAGCACTGGAAAACCAGCGCACCGTTGCCACGACGCGGGGAGAAGAGGTGGCCCGGCTGAACGAGCAGCTTCTCTCAAAGCTTGCGGAGGAGATCGCGGGCGGCAAGCTCGCGGCTGCTCTCGCGACTTATACTGCGTACATCAATCAGCGTTCGAACTCCTACATGAAGCTTGAGGCAAGCGGTGGATCGGCGTTTTCCGAGCAGGCGCAACCGGACCAGGATCCGTTCCGGGCGGCAACCGGATACCATCGCATCGCGATCAGCGTGATGAAGGCACTTTCCGGAAGCGAGCCGCAGCGCATCATCGTGAACGTGGTCAACCGCGGGGCCATCGCGGAGGTGGCTGCGGAGGACGTGGTGGAGGTGCCCTGCGCGGTTTCGCGCAATTTGATCACGCCTGAGGCCTGCGGCAGTTTGCCGGAGGCGGTGCGCGGGCTGGTGCTGAGCGCAAAAGCGTACGAGGCGGCAGCCATTGAGGCGGCGAAGACCGGATCGGCATCGGCGGCGCGCAAGGCGATGCTGCTTTATCCCGCGATCGGAGAGTGGAAGCCGTCGGTAGAGCTGGTTGGCGAGATGGTGCGGCAGAATCCCTCGCTTGCCTATCTGAAGGAGTAACCTCCTGCGGCCGGGCAGAGCGAAGAACTCCGCGAGGTGAGGAGCGAAGGCGCAAGTTGGAGAGAAGCAGACATGCCGATCCGGCTTAAGGACATTGCGAAGGATCTTGGCGTCTCCGTCGTTACGGTATCCAAGGTGGTGCGCGGCCGCGGCGACATCGGCGAAAAGACCAGAAATCGCGTGCTCAAGCGCATGCGGGAGCTGAATTATCGCCCCAACATGATGGCCCGGGGCCTGGCCAGCGGCCGCACGTTCACGGTGGGGCTGGTGGTTCCGGACCTGGTGCAGCCGTACTTCGCGGAGCTGGCGCAGCACATCGGCGGAGTGCTTCGCGCCGCCAACCGCGCGCTGATTCTGGCCTCGTCCGAGGATGACCCGAACATCGAGCGGGATCAGATTCAGGCGCTGCTTGCGCGCGGCATCGACGTTCTGCTGCTG
This sequence comes from Acidobacteriaceae bacterium, assembly GCA_027449545.1. Lineage (GTDB taxonomy): Bacteria > Acidobacteriota > Terriglobia > Terriglobales > Acidobacteriaceae > Telmatobacter. The sequence continues at coordinate 17,739 of DAIDLI010000221.1, forward strand.
GCCTCCTGCCAGACGCGGGTGAAGCACCTGGAGGAGATCGAGGAGCAGCGCACGCCCTATATCCTGCTGGACCGCAACTTTCCCCAGCTCTCCGCCAACTTTGTAGGCGTGGACGATTTTCGCGCGGGAGAGTTGGCCACGGAGCATCTCATCAGCCTGGGGAAGAAACGCATCGCGCATATCGGCGGCAAGCATATCCATCCCTCACTGGAGCGCATGCGCGGGTACCGCAGCGCGTTGGCATCCCACGGCCTCAGCATGCCGGAGGGTTACGTGAAGGAGCGCGAGCGGCTGGAGATGCAGGGTGACAAGGCCGGACACCATTGCATGCGCGAGTTGCTGCGCATGAAAGACCGCCCCGATGCGGTGTTCTGCTACAACGATGCGTCGGCCGTAGGCGCGATGCACGCGGCGCTGGAGGCAGGGCTGCGGATTCCGGAAGACGTCGCGTTTGTGGGGTGCGGCAACGTGGGCTATTCGCAATATCTGCGCTGCCCTCTGACCAGCATCGACCAATCGATCCCGGAGCAGGGGCGGGTGGCCGGCGCACTGGCGCTGGGATTGGATGGCGCCACCGAGCAGTCTCCGCGAACGGTTCTGCTAAAACCGCGCCTGATCATCCGGGAATCCACGGTGCGAGGCGCGGAGAGCGGGCGCGCGGCGTCCCCGCCGGTGAAGCCGGCAGGAACAGGGCACAATGCGCCGAAGCGCGCGGCCCAGGCGAGACGCCATGCGAGTGCCGCTGTGTCGCGCTTTTCCCTCTGATCTCTTTTTTCGCGCGGCGCGAGCGCCGCTTCCCTGCACTGCGCCGTCTTCCATGCCATGGAAATTTCCACCTCCAGGAGAAAAATCTGTTGCGGTGAACGTAAGCGGTAACGTATATTCGCCTGTGTCGCGCATCCGGGCCTGCCGTGCCGGCGTCGCGGCGGAACCGAAGCCCTGGGTCCAAAATTCCCCGGCGCTCCCCATCACCGCTTCGAGGAAGGGCATAGCTATGCAAAACCTGCTCGTTCGGCCCCAGGTCTTTGAGAACCGCGTGGCAGACATGGGCTGTGAGTTTCTTTCTTTTTCTGTGCGCAAGCTGAAGAAGGGGGAACGCTTCGCCGAGAACACCGCGGGGCGCGAACTCGCGATCGTGGTGCTCGGAGGCGTGATTTCGGTAGAAGCCGCGGGCGAATCGTGGTCGCGGATTGGCGGGCGAGCGACGGTTTTCGATGGGATGCCCTTTAGCGTTTACGTTCCGATCGGCGCCGAATACAGCCTGGTGGCGGATTCCGATTGCGATCTCGCGTTCTGCTACAGCCGGGCCGAGCAGCGTCACCCGGCGCGACTGATCACCCCCGCTGAGGTGGAGATTGAGATTCGCGGAGGGGGCAACGCCACCCGGCAGATCAACAATATTTTGCCGCCTTCCTTCCCAGCCCACCGGCTCATTGTGGTGGAGGTATTCACTCCGGCGGGGAACTGGTCGAGCTACCCGCCGCATAAACACGACGTTCACAATCCCCCGGGCGAGGTGGATCTTGAAGAGATCTACTACTATCGCATTCAGCGCCCGGAAGGATATGCGGTGCAGAAGGTGTACACGCCCGACCGGAGAATCGACGAGACCCTCACCGTGCGGGACGGAGAACTGGTGCTGATCCCCGAGGGCTATCATCCGGTGGTGGCTGCCCACGGCTACAACGCTTACTACCTGAATGCGCTGGCAGGTTCGGCGCGCTCGCTGGCGGCCGCCGACGATCCGGACTACGCGTGGGTGCGGGGCGAGTGGCGCGACAAAGATCCCAGGCTGCCGATGGTCCGGAGGTAGAGGCCCGATATGAAGACTTGCCGGCTGACAGCCGCCCAGGCGCTCATCCGCTTTCTCAAAAACCAGCAGGTCGAGCGGGACGGCCGGCAACAGCCATTTTTCGCGGGGATGCTGGGCATCTTCGGCCACGGCAATGTCTCCGGCATCGGCCAGGCGCTCCAGCAGAATCCGGATTTCCGCTACATTCCGGTTCGCAACGAGCAGGCGGGGGTGCACATCGCCACCGGCTTCGCCAAGGCCAGCCACCGCATGCGGGCGATGGCCTGCACGTCTTCGATTGGTCCCGGCGCCACCAACATGATCACGGGCGCGGCGCTGGCTACGATCAACCGTCTGCCGGTGCTGCTGCTTCCCGGGGACATCTTCGCGCGCCGCAATGTGGCTCCAGTGCTGCAGCAGTTGGAATCGCCGGCGACCCAGGACATCAGCGTGAACGACGCGTTCAAGCCGGTGTCGCGCTACTGGGATCGCATCTATCGCCCGGAGCAGTTGATTACCGCTCTGCCCGAGGCGATGCGGGTGCTGACCTCGCCGGCGGAGTGCGGCGCGGTGACGCTGGCCCTGCCGCAGGATGTGCAGACCGAGGCGTTTGACTATCCGGAGGAACTGCTGGGGCCGCGGGTGTGGGTGATCCGCCGACCCGCGCCGGATGCCGAATCGCTTCAGGAGGCGGTGCAGATGATCCGCTCGCGCCGGCGGCCGCTGATTGTCTGCGGCGGTGGCGTACTGATGAGCGAGGCATGGGATTCACTGGACCGCTTCGCGACGGAGAGCGGCATTCCGGTAGCGGAAACGCAGGCCGGCAAGGGCGCCCTGCGCTGGGACCATCCGGCATGCGTGGGCGCTATAGGCGCGACGGGCAGCCTTGCCGCCAACCGTCTGGCGAAAGACGCCGACCTGGTAATCGGGATCGGCACGCGCTACTCGGATTTCACTTCGGCTTCGATGAGCGCTTTTGCCAACCCGGATGTGCGCTTCATCAACATCAACACGGCGGATTTTGATGCGGCCAAGTTGGGCGCGCTGGGTCTGGTGGGCGACGCCAAGGCAGCGCTGGATCAACTCGCCGCAGCGCTGCAAGGCTACCGGGTGGAAGACGCCTACGCGCGCGAGGTCGAATCGCTGCGGCAAGCGTGGAATGCCGAGGTGGACCGGCTGTTTCATCTCGGATCTTCGCAGCGCCCGGCGCAAAGTGAAGTGATCGGGGCGCTGTGGGAGCACAGCGGCGAGAACGGCGTCGTGGTCTCCGCCGCCGGCAGCCACCCCGGCGATCTGCACAAGCTCTGGCGCACCGCCGCGCCAGGCGGCTACCACATGGAATACGGCTATTCCTGCATGGGGTACGAGATCCCCGCGGCGATCGGAGCCAAGCTGGCGTGCCCGGACCGCCCGGTGTACGCATTCATGGGCGACGGAACCTACCTCATGATGCCAACGGAGATCGTCACTGCGATCCAGGAGGGTGTGAAGATCACCATCGTGCTGGTAAACAATCACGGATATGCCAGCATCGGTTCCCTTAGCCGCTCACTGGGCCAGGCTGGATTCGGAACCCGGTCCGCCACCCGGGATGCGGGCACCGGAAACCTGGACGGACCGCCGATAGCAGTGGACTTCGTGCAGAATGCGGCCAGTCTGGGCGCGCACGCCTTTGCAGCACGGAATCTGACCGAGTTCAAGAGCGCGCTTGAGGAGGCGCGGCGCAGCGACCGCGTCTCGGTGGTGGTGATCGAAACCGATCCGGCCTTCGGGGTGCCTTCGTACGAATCCTGGTGGGATGTGCCGGTGGCAGAGACGTCCGCGATGGATACGGTGAATGAGGCACGCAAGCGGTACGAGGAAGCCCGCAAACGGCAACGCTATTACCTGTGAGACCGGGCGGGGATGTTGAGGCCAAGATGACGAGCAGATTCAAAGTCGGCAATGCTCCTTGTTCCTGGGGTACGCTCGAGTTCGAGTCCGCGCAATGCGAGCAGATTCCGTTCGATCGGATGCTCGACGAGCTGCGCGACACCGGCTATACGGGAACCGAATTGGGCGACTGGGGCTATATGCCCACCGATGCCGCAGCATTGCGCGGGGAACTCCAGCGGCGCGACCTGGTGATGCTGGGCGCCTTTGTCCCGGTTTCGCTGCGCGATTCCGCGGCCCATGCGCCCGGCGTCGCTACCGCGGTGAAAACAGCGCGGCTGCTTGCCGCGGTGGCAACGCAGCCCGCCCCCTACCTGGTGCTTGCGGACAATAACGGAACCGATGCGGTCCGTACGCGGCTGGCGGGGCGCGTCCCTGCGGATGCGGGCCTATCCGCGCAGGAATGGACGACATTTGCACGCGGGGCGGAGCAGATCGCCAGGAGTGTGCTGGAGGAGACCGGAATTCGCACGGTGTTCCACCACCATTGCGCCGGATTTGTGGAGCGGCCGGAGGAGATTGCGCGGCTGCTGGAGATGACCGATCCCAAACTGCTGGGGCTGGTCTTCGATACCGGGCATTACACTTACGGGTCCGGCACCACCGAGGCGGATGTGCGGGATGGGCTGCGACGCTTTGCCGACCGGATCTGGTACCTGCACTTGAAGGACTGCGACCCGCGCGTGGCGCGCAGCGCCCGCGAACAGGAGTGGGACTATTTCACGGCGCTGCGGCACGGAGTTTTCTGCGAACTGGGCAAGGGACAGGTGGATTTCCGCGCCGTATTCGAATGGATACGCGAACACCACTACGAAGGATATGTGCTGGTTGAGCAGGACGTGCTGCCGGGAATGGGCTCGCCTGCTGAAAGCGCACGACGCAACCGCGAATACCTCCGCAGCCTGGAACCGGTGTTCGCGCAGACAGCGGCAGAGGGGGCAAAGTGAGGAACGGGTCCATTCGGATTGGAATCATCGGTGCGGGACGGATCGGCAAAGTGCATGCGCAGAACATCACGTTCCGGATTCCTGGTGCGGAGATTGCGGCGATCACAGATATGGACCGCGCGGCCGCCGAGGCGGTAGCGCAGTCCTGCTCGATTCCGGCGGTGGCCGGCTCGGCGGCCGAGATCTTCGAGAATCCGGCCATTGATGCGGTGCTGATCTGTTCGCCTACCAACACTCACCCCGAGTTGATTGCCGAGGCAGCGCGGCACGGCAAACACATTTTCTGCGAGAAGCCGATTGCCCTCACGCTGGAGGAGATCGACCGCGCGCTGGAGGCGGTGAAGGCAGCAGGGGTGCAGTTGCAGGTGGGGTTCAACCGGCGATTCGACGCAAACTTCGCCCGTGTGCGCCAGGCCATTGCAGGGTCGGAGATCGGGCAGCCGAGCCTGCTGCACATCATCAGCCGCGATCCCGCGCCGCCGCCTATCTCCTATGTCCGCAGCTCCGGGGGCATCTTTCTGGACATGACGATTCACGATTTCGACATGGTCCGTTTTCTGCTGGCGGAGGAGCCGCAGGAGATCTACGCTGCGGGCGCGGTGATGATCGATCCGCAGATTGGAAGCGCCGGCGACCTGGACACCGCGGTGACGCTTCTCCGCTTTCCCAGCGGGGCGACAGCGGTCATCGACAACAGCAGGAAGGCGACTTACGGCTACGACCAGCGGGTCGAGGTTCTCGGGCATCTGGGCAAGATCGAGACGATGAATTGCTTCCCGAACCAGGCCATCGTCAGCGACGATCAATCCGTTCGCCGCGATCTGCCGCTCAACTTTTTCATGGACCGATATACGGAGAGCTTTGTCGCCGAGATGAGCGCGTTTATTGCGGCTCTTCGCGAGGAGCGTCCTACCCCGGTCTCGGGTCACGATGGGCGGATGGCGGTGGTGATGGCTCTCGCCGCGCGGCAATCGTACCTGGAGCGACGGCCGGTTTCGATTCAGTAGATCCGCGCAAAACAGGAATGTATCGCGCTTGCCGCACGGCGCCACCTCGGAGGCGAGCGCGATACGCAGTCTACTTTTCCACGACCGCTTTGGAGAGGTTGCGCGGCCGGTCTACATCCACCTCGTGCTCAAGGGCCATGAAGTACGCGAATAGCTGCAGGGGAACCACTTCGAGAAGCGGCAGCAGATACTCACTTGCGGGCGGCACCTCCACGCAGTTGCTGACGAGAGCTGCTACCTGCTGATCGCCTTCATTCGCCAAGGCTATGACCTTGGCTCCTTGCGCCTTCATGTCGGCCAGCAGTTGGAGCGTTTTTTCATAGCGCAGGACCGACGCGTCGAGCGAGCGATCCACCGTAGCCAGGACGACCAGCGGAACCCGCTCGCTGACCAGGGCGTTGGGGCCGTGCTTGAGTTCGCCCACCGGGTACCCCTCCGCATGCACGTAAGAACTCTCCTTGAGTTTGAGAGCGCCTTCGCGCGCGATGGCGTAATGGATGCCGCGGCCGAGATAAAGAAAGGTTGCTGCCGAACGATACAGGCGAGCCAATTCCGCGGTCTGCGCGCGCCAGCGGTCGAGAGATGCCGCCAAGGCGGCGGGCAAGGCGCGGACCGCGCGAATGTAGGCGGGGACGGCATCGGCATGGATGCGGCCCAGCCGCTTGCCCTCATAGATCGCGAGCAGGTAAAGGACGGCGAGCTGACAGGTAAAGCTTTTGATGGCCGGGATCGCCTTCTCCTGGCCTGCGGCGAGGGGCATTGAAACATCCGCCGTTGTGGCCATGGTGGAAGAAGCCACATTGGTGATGGCCAGGGTGCGATGGCCCTGGCGGCGCGCCTCGGCCAGCGCAGCCAGAGTGTCGGAGGTTTCGCCGGATTGCGAAAGCACCAGCACGCTGGACTTTCGCATGTCCACGCTGCCCCGGCAACTGTACTCGCTGGCGTATTCCACATCCACGGCCAGACCGCACAGGTCCTCGAGCAGAATCTCGCCATATAATCCGCTGTGCCGGCTTGATCCGCTGGCTGCAATCAGAATCTCGCCGGCCGCGTTCGGCCAACTAGCCAGCCGCTGCGCGACCTCGGCCTTCAGGCTAGCCTCGTCGAGGTAAAGCTCAAGCGTGCGCAACAGAGCCTGGGGCTGCTCGTAAATCTCGCGCAGCATTTCGTGATCAAAGGTGGTCATAGATCCCCAAAAGAGCGCATCAACGGCAAGACTGCGGCTCTTTGACGATGATACTGATGCGGCTTCGCCCCTGGACAGCCACTTCCGACGAGCAGATAGCGGCGGCTCGGTGACAGGCGATCCGCTACCGGTGAACTGGTCGGACCTCACTTCTGCGAAACAACAAGGAGGTGTTCGCGGAGAATGGAAAGTGCCGAATGAATTCTCCCGAACGTGCCGATTCGCGTGCTACTCTGGTCAGACCACAACACTACCGAGGTTCCGCACACATGAAACTTCGCCTGTCGGCCCTGCTGTTGCTATCGGCATTGGTGGTTCCCGCAATTGCACAGGATCGTCGCACCGTGACGGAGCCGAAGGTTCCGCCGGTCTGCGCCACGTTGGACGCACAGCTCGCTTCGTCTGGTCACACGCTGGCATCGGCAGACGAAAGGAAGCTCGATACCGCCCGCATTCAACATGCCATCGACCAGTGCGGCAAAGGCCACGGCGTGCTGCTGGCGGCTCACGGTTCTCACGATGCATTCCTCTCCGGTCCGCTTCAGCTTCGGGCCGGGGTCGCGCTGATCGTCGGCAAAGGCGTAACGCTGTTTGCTTCGCGCGATGCCTCGCTTTACGCGGTTTCGCCGGGCAGTTGCGGCATCGTTCGCCACGGGACCGGGCCGCGTGGATGCAAACCGCTGATCTCTGTGGATCATGCCGATGCTTCGGCGGTGATGGGAGATGGCACCATCGACGGCCGCGGGGGCGAAAAGATTCTGGGATCCCCCTACTCGTGGTGGAATCTGGCCGAACAGGCTCGCGCAGGCGGAGCGCAGCAATGCTTCCGGCTGATTGTCGCGCAACATTCCAACAATTTCACGCTGTACCGGATCACCCTCAAGAACTCGCCTAATTTTCACGTTACCTACGGTTATGGCGATGGCTTCACGGTGTGGGGGCTGAAGATCGACACGCCCCAGCGCCTGGCGCGCAACACAGATGGGGTTGACCCCGGACCGGATGCGCGCGACATCACCATCACGCACAGCTATCTTCGCGAAGGGGATGACAATGTAGCCATCAAGGGAGGTCTTCCCGGAGGCGTCCGTTACGTCACCGTCAGCCACGATCACTTCTATTGGGGCCACGGCATGTCAATTGGCAGCGAGACGAACGGCGGCGTGAGCAAGGTGCGTGTCTTCGACCTGTCGCTGGATGGGCCCGACAACGGCATTCGCATCAAGTCGAATGGATCGCGGGGCGGCCTGACGCAGGATGTGGTGTACGACAACATCTGCATCCGGAACTCGCCCAACCCCATCACGCTGGATACTGCGTACACGGCGGCGGGGACGCTCAAGGGGAATTCGCCACCCAGCATGCGCGACATCACGCTGCACAACGTCCGGGTTTCGGGCGGCGGCAAGATCACCTTCAACGGCTACGATTCCGCCCACCGCATTGCCGTCACCCTGGACGGAATCCAGATCACAGACAAGGCGGACTACCGGTACAAGGTAGCGCACGCCGATATCACGCTCGGACCGGAGCCGACCAACCTGAAGCTGCCGCAGGGACCGGATTCCACCATTCACGGAGATCCGAAAGAGGGCCATCCGCCTGCCTGCGCCGCGATGTTTGTGCCTTTTCCGTAGAGCGTTAGCGCGGCAAGAACCAAGGGGCGCGGCGTATGCCGCGCCCCCTGCCATGTAGGTACGAATGCCGCTTAGAACGGGTTCTGTGCGCCCTTTTCTAAATCCCTTCCACATTCCAGATTTGCTCTGCATATTCGCGGATGGCGCGGTCGCTGGAAAAGTCGCCGATGCGGGCCACGTTGTGGATCGACATGCGCGTCCAGCGCTCGCGATCGACAAAAGCCGCGCTCACCGCCGCTTGCGCATCCAGATAGGCGGGAAGGTCGCCGAGGTGCAGGTATTCGTCTGCCGAGTCGAGCAAGAGGCCCAAGACCCATGCGCAGAAGCCAGGCTCGTGCCGGCACAATAGTCCGGAGCGCAGGGCATCGACCACGCGGGCAACGCGGGCATCGCGATCGCAGATTTCCTGGGGGCGATACGATTTCTGCGCCCAGAGCGCGCGGGCAGCCTCGGCCTGGAGTCCGAAGAGGAAGGCGTTCTCCTCGCCTACGGCGCGGCAGATGTCGAGGTTGGTGCCGTCGTAGGTGCCGATCATGACGGCTCCGTTGAGCGCCTGCTTCATATTGCCGGTTCCGGAGGCTTCCTTGCCCGCAGTCGAAATCTGCTCGCTCAGGTCGGCGGCGGGAATGATCTTCTCCGCGACTGAGACGCGGTAGTCGGGAATAAACACGACTTTCATCAAGCTTCTACTGCGCGGATCGGTATTGATCACCTCGCTCACATTGTGGATCAGCTTGATGATCTGCTTTGCCAGCCAGTAGCCCGGGGCAGCCTTGCCCGCGAGAATGTAGGTGCGCGGACATAGAGGAATGGTTCCGTCTTCAACGACGCCGAGGTATTCATGGACGATGTGGAGGACGTTTAAGAGCTGGCGTTTGTAGGCATGGATGCGCTTGATCTGCACGTCGAAGAGCGATTCGGGATCGAGCGTCTCATGCAGAAGGTCTTTGACATAGGCGCCCAGGCAGGCCTTGTTGTGCCGCTTGACGTCGCGGAAGGCGGTGCGGAAAGAAGCGTCCTCGGCCAGCGGATCGAGCCGGCGCAGTTCGTTGAGATCGGTGATCCAGCCCTGGCCGATGGACGCGGAGACCAACTGCGCCAGCGCGGGATTGGCGTGGAGCAGCCAGCGGCGCGGGCTGATGCCGTTGGTCTTGTTGTTGAATCGCTCCGGCCAGAGCTGATGAAAGTCGGAGAGAAGAGCGGTGCTGAGCAGGTGGCTGTGAATGGGCGAGACACCATTGATGGAGTGACTGCCCACAACCGCCAGATTGACCATACGCACCTGGTGCGCCGGTTCGGATTCGTCCACGAGGGTTAAGCGGCGCGCACGCGTGGCATCGCCGGGAAAGATCCTGGTCAGATGCTCGAGAAATCTTCGGTTGATCTCCTGAATCAGCTGGAGGTGGCGCGGCAGAACGCGATTGAGCAAGGAGACCGGCCATCTTTCCAGGGCCTCTTCGGAGAGAGTGTGGTTGGTATAGCCGAAGGTCGCCTGCGTGATCTCCCAGGCTTCATCCCAGGAAAGATCCTTCTCATCGATCAGTACGCGCATCAGCTCGACAACCGCCAATACGGGGTGCGTGTCGTTGAGCTGAATCGCCACCTTTGAAGAAAACTCGTGAAAGTTGCCGTGATCCTTTTCATATCTGCGCACGATGTCGCGAATCGAGCAGGAAACGAGGAAGTACTCCTGCGCCAGGCGCAGTTCTCTGCCGCCGAGCACTGCATCGGAGGGATAGAGCACCTTGGAGATCATCTCCGACTGGATCTTTTCTTCGACGGCCTTCAGGTAGTCGCCGTCGTTGAAGATGCGCATATCGAACTCGCGCGAGGCGCGCGCTGAGTAGAGGCGCAGGAAGTTTACAGTTCGGCCGCCGTAGCCAGGGATCAGCATGTCATAGGGCAGCCCGATGAGGGCCTTCCAGTCCATCCACATGGGGTTGTATTCGCCGCGTCGATCTACAGAATGCTCGATGCGTCCATAGATGGGAACCATGCAGACTTCGTCGGAACGCGCGATCAGCCAGGGCGTTCCCAGCGCCTGCCAGTTATCGGGCAGCTCATGCTGTTCGCCGTTGTCGATCTGCTGTTTGAAGAGCCCGAACTCGTAGTTGATTCCATAGCCGTTGCCAGGAATATTCAAGGTCGCGAGCGAATCGAGGAAGCAGGCGGCGAGCCGTCCGAGGCCGCCGTTGCCAAGCGCTGCGTCGGGCTCGACCGCCTCGATCTCCGGCAGGCTGCTGCCGAGGCTTTTGAGCGCGTGCGCGCAGGCTGGATAAAGCCCCAGGCTTCGCAGGTTGGCGCCGAGCGATTGACCGATGAGGTATTCGATGGAGAGGTAGTAGACGCGCTTTGCCTGGTTCCGGGCGTAGCGTTCCTCGGTTTCGAGAAGACGGTCCATCATGCGGTCGCGCACCGCCAGGGCAACGGCAGTAAAGCGGCCGTAAGGAGTAAGGGAGTTCCACGATCTGCCCAGGGAATGAGTTCCATGCCAGCGAATCGACTCCTCGAGCTCAAATGCAACTTCGGGCGCCACGACGGACGGGCTCATAACCGCCTCGCTTTCAGCTGTTGAATGCGTGCATTGCATCATCCCTGGTTTCGAAGATGTCGAAGACCCGGTGCATGCGGACCAGTTCGAACGCGGTACGCACCTGGCGCGACATGCTGCACAGCTTGAGATCGCCGCTGCGCGCGGCGGCCTGACGCAGGCAGGAGAGGATGGCTCCCAATCCTGAGCTATCGACAAACTGCATCTGCCTGAGGTCGAGCACTACCTTCGCGGAGCGCTCGAGAATTGGCGTCATGGCGGCCTTGAGATCGCCAGCGTTACTCGCATCCAATTCCTTCACCGGAACTTCGGCAAAGGTCACGCCGTGTGAGATTTCGACGGGAATATCCATGACGTCTCGCTTTCGTGGGTTGCTTGCCGGTCTGCCAGCTTGGTGAGGGAGATGCAGCTTCTCCCGTGCTCGTCGTGCGCGTACTCAATGTCGTCTACGCATTGGGAAACCATGTAAAGTCCGAGCCCGGACTCGCGGGGAATGTCCGCGGGAAGCTGGGCGGGCGTATTCGGGAGAAAAGGGCTGCCGGTGTGATGAAGACGAATGGTAACGTGCCCTGGAAACGCCTCAGCCTGGATGTGAACGCCATGATCTGCACGGCCGCGATAGGCGTGCTTGATGATGTTGCTCAAGGTTTCATTCACAGCCAGAGCAAGGGCGGCGATGCTGACTTCGCCGAGGGGGGCGCCCGGCAGATGCTGGCAAAAGGAGCGGGTGAAGGCACGCGCCTCGCGCAGTTGCGACAGATCGGCGGCGATGTGTATCTCCGCGCGGGCGATGGGATTGCCGATTTTCTCCACATGCACCGCGACCATGGTGACATCGTCCGCAAGGTGGCTGGAGCGGCAATAGGTAATGACCGCCCCGCGAATCGCCTCCACCAGATCTTCCGGCTCAAGCCGATGCTGGTTCTCGATGCACTGCTCCAGGCGCTCTATCCCGAAGACTTCGCCCTGCTCATTGCGGGCCTCGGTGATGCCGTCGGAAAAGAGGATCAGCGAGTCACCCGCCTCCAGCGGAAAGGTACATTGCCGATAGGCTTCGTCGACGCGGACACCGAGAGGAAGATTGTCGCCGCGGCGCAGCTCGGCCCTTCCCGATCTGTGGTGCAGTTGAATGATGCCGGTGTGCCCGCAGTCGACCATTTCGACCACGGCGTTGGCTGGGTCGATTCGCGCGTAACACAAGGTGACGAAGCTCTCCAGCGCGATGAGCTGGCGAACGATAGCGGAGTGCGTCCGCGCGATGATGGCCACCGGAGATGGGAACTCGCCCGCGGACGACGGGACGGAGAGTTGGCCGATCGCCTTGAGCAGGTGAGCCTTGGCGGCTGCTCCCACCAGCGCGGCGGCAATTCCCTTGCCCATCACATCGCCGACGGCGACATCAAAGCTGGAGGCGTGCGGTTCGGTGAACAGGACGAAGTCGCCATCGACGCGCTGGGTGGGCAGCGCCAGAGCGGCGATGGATACGCCTGGCACCTGCGCGGGCGGGCGATCGAGCAGCAGCGTCTGCTGGATGCGGGAACCGATCTGGAATTCGTGCTCGCGGGCCTGCTGCAGCTCACTGGTGCGGGCCAGCACGCGCCGTTCGAGTTCGGCGTTCAGGGTGCGCAGGTCCTCCTCCGCCTTGGCCTGTGCGGCGCGGGCGCGCAGCACGGACAGGCCAAAGGCCAGATCGTCGGCCAGTTCGGTCAGCAGCCGCACTTCCTCGGCGTCAAACGCGTCGGGCTCACCAGCATAGATGCTGAGGGAACCGAAGGTCTCGCTGGCGATCACGAGCGGAATGGCAAGAATCGATGCATATCCATGGGCCTGAGCGGCAGCGCGCCAGGGCGCCATTTCCATGGATGAGGCGACATCGCGGACGGTGACGACCCGGCCGGTGCGGATGGATGTGCCTGTGGGACCGCGGCCTCGCTCCTCGTCAGCCCAGGTGATGCCGAGGGAGGCGGTGTAGCCGGAGTTATGGCCTGTCTGGGCAATGACCTTGACGGTCTTGGCTTCATCCTGCATGGCCTGGCCGACCCAGCAGAAGGGATAGCCCGCATCGCGGACGATGATATCGCAGATATGGGCCAGGAGAGCACTCTCGTCCACCGCACGAATCAAGGTCTGATTGCAGCGGGTGAGGGCGCGGTTGGCCCGATTGACCTTTTGCAACAGGCGCTCGGCCTCGCGGCGCTCGCGGATATCCCGAGCGAAGATCTGCCAGCGGTGGTCCGGGAAGATTTTGGCGCTAATCTCGACGGGAAGAATCCGTCCATCCTGGCGGCGCAGATTCCATTCCGCGATGTGGGTGCCACCCGCCAGCAGGAGCTCTTTCAGCTGCCAGAAGGCGGGAATGTTCGCAGAGTCGAGAAAGGCTTCAAAGGACTGGCCGATGATCTGGTCGCGCTCCTCACAGGAGTGCCCTAACATGCGGCAGGCCGCGGCGTTCACCTCACGAAGGTGGCCATTGAGGTCGGCGACAAAGATACCGTCGGAAGCTTGTTCGACGAACCCGGCGATCTTGCCGTGAGCGGCTTGGAGGCGGGTGGCGCCGAGGCGGGTCTGTTCCAGTGCATTCTCGATCTGCCGAGTTGAGCGCTTCAGCCGCCCCTGAACCACGCTGAAGACGATGCCGACGAGCAGGAAGACAGCGGCAGAGAGCGATGAGCGGAGATCCTGCGTGTCAAAAATCTGGTCCCGCGGGACAGCCAGCCACAAGGCAAGCAGGGTGGAGAGCAGCGTGGCAGCCAGACCGCCGGCGGTTCCGGAGATCCAGGCGCAGAGCAGCACGCCCGGATAGAAGAGGAAGAAGGCGAACGGGTGCAGCCAAGGCGCGAGGAGAGACTGCACCAGGGCCGTGAGCACGGGAACCAGGAGGGGAGCGAGAATCGCCACCGGCCTCCAGCGCATCTGCCCAGAGGGTCTAGCGCTGGTCTGCTGGGGAGCCGGATCTCCGGCGCTCCCACCTTGCCACGGTCTTGCGTCTCCCACCATCGAGCCACGCTCACTTGCTGCCTGGCAACCGGAAAACTTCCTGGCACGGACAGATTCTACTGCCGTTTTGGAACTATGGTTGTGACTTGAATCGCACGCCTGGGTGAGCTGGAGGGACCCAGACGCGCAAAAAGCCCCGCTTGAGAGGCGGGGCTTTTCAGGGGTTCGGGGACGGCTTGTTGCTAACGGCTGCCCAGATACTGAGGCGCCAACCCGCCGGCGTTCACCGGCAGCAGGCCGGTCATTCGAGCCGTCATCTCGCGGTAGAGGGAAGCGGCGCGGTAGACGTTGGAGGAGATGCCTTCGTTGAGCTGGTGGAGGGCGTACTTGGCCAGTGCGCCGGCGACCAGCACACGGATCTGCAAGGCGTCACTGCGGAGATTGGCGAGCAGTTCGATGTCCATGGCTCCGGTGTTCCGGGCCGCGTAGTCGGCCATCTCCAGCATGACCTTTGCATTCTGATACATGGCCCAGAGCCCGTGGGCTCCGCCGAGCTGCTGCCAGCGCTCCTCGGGCGAGGCGGACTGATTGAGGTCGGGGATGGTCCAGTCGGGCTGGAAGCGGGAGACGATGGATTCCCAGGATTGCTGATTACGGCGGCGGGCTTTGGCAGAGGAGCGGAGCAGAACGGCTAGCGCAGCGCCAACGGCAAGCACAAGGCAAGCAAGGTACAACATGGTTGAAATCCTCTCGGACAACTAAGAAATTGGCCGCGGATTCCGGGGAGAGGAAAGGGGTGAGGCCTGATCAAAATCCTTTAGTCAATACTGCCGAACAGTGTGCCGGGCGCGGGTCGGGAGGATCAATACAACTTTAGGGGAAGGCGCCAGGCCGAGGCAGCCCGCTGCCACCTGTGAGGATAGCTGGTCTGTTTCCTCACCGCAAACGTGTGACAGCCAAGCACTGCGGGAGATTGCCGCTCTGCGCAGATCCGGTTGCAGCGCGCCTCTTCTGCCGGGAATGCTTCGTGGGAGCTGCAAGCTGAATGATGCCTCCATGAAGGCGGCGTCATGTTAGCACGGAGCTGTTTCATCTCGTGACGCGCGCACCGGCCATGCGCGGACTTTTCATCGCAGGTTCAAAAGAATGCAACACGCGGTGCCGAAAATCCCTGATTAGCAAGACCGCTTCCCCTATCGGCCAGATTCGCTGCGTTCGCGCCGCAGTGAAGCGATTCGGCTGTTTCCCACCCGCGCCAGTGACCCCGAAAACCCGTTGACTGTGAGGATCCTCATGAAGGTGCTGCGCAGCCTTATGGCTGGTTTCACGTTCTTTTGCGTAATCACGCTCCTGCAACCTGCGCTTCTTCTTGGCCAGACCAGTGCGTCTTTGCACGTTACTACCGCGAACTCTGCCGGCACACCCATTCCCGGTGCAACCGCGGCGCTTGCCAACGAGCAATCCGGCGCAGTGCTCAAATCAGTGACGGCCGCCGATGGAGCCTTCGATCTGTCCGGTATTACCCCCGGAGTCTACGATCTGACGATCACCTTGCAGGGCTTCGATGACTACCGGCAGGCCGGCATCACTCTGGCGTCCGGTCAGTCGCTCCGTTTCACCGTGACCCTGCGTCCGAAGAGCGTGGTTCAATCGGTCACCGTGACAGCGGAGGGATCGCCGGAGACGTCGGTGACGGAGGCGTCCATTTCGCGCGCTGAAATCAAGGGCGTGGCTGGTCCCTTCGGCAGTGCGGCCCAGGCGCTGACCGCTGCTCCCGGCGTTTTCGTCTACGGCTACGGCGGCGTCGCGGCCACGGCCCGCAGCGAGGTGGTGCTGCGCGGCGTGAAGGGCGGCTGGAGCAGCGTGAACGGCGACATTCTGCGCAACGGCATCGCCTTCCTGTTCGACGGCATTCCGATGAACAACATGATCGCCAACAATGGGCAGTGGCAAACCACGCAAATCCCGATCACCGACATGATCGCTAACATCAATGTGAACTACGGCCCTGGCGCGCCCTCCAACCGCTGGTTCGACAGCCTCGGCGGCACCGTGAACTATATACCCTACCAGCCCAAGATGACGCCCGGCGGGGCCATCTCCGCCGGCACCGATTACGGCAGTTACAACACGTCGATCACGCATTTCATGGCGAGCACCGGGATGCGCAACGGCTGGTCGGCGCTGCTCGCGTTTGGCTACGCGACGAATGACACCTTCCGCGTAGGCACAATCGGCGCACCCACCTTTGCCGCGCCGTCCTCGGGCTACGCCGCGCATTTCAAGCTGCTCCGGCAATTCTCCAACGGCACGTTCAGCATTGCCTACTATCACAGCCGCAACACGGAGTTCCGGCCTAATTTTCTTCCGCTGGTTCCCATCACACCTGCTTCCAACAACAACTATGGAGATGCGGTAACCACGACCGGCATCTACGGTACAGATGCGGGCACCCCCGTACCGGCCAATGCGCAGTACTACAGCGAGACCAGCAGCGGTTTCTACTCCTCCCTCGCCGAGAGCGTCTGGAAGAAGCAAATCAAGACACAGAGCGACATTCTCTACGGAAAGCTTCTGCTGGCTCTTTCGCCACGGCTGACTTTCAACTCCGCGTCCTGGTACCGGCACGGTTACCGGTTGCACAACCGGGTGGTGAACTTCTACGGAGCGAATAACGGATACAGCCACGAATGGTACGACCCCGCCTCCAATACCATCGGCAACAGCAGCTCCATTGCATTGACCGCGCCGCACAACACCATCACCTTTGGTGGCTACTGGATGCACGGCGACTATCACAATCCTGTAGCGCTGTTTAATCCAGCAATCGGCACCAGTAAATCCGTCCCCACCTTCTTCAATTCCGACCGCCTTTACAACGACTACGGTTTCCTTTACCTGCAAGACCGCGTGGATATGTTTCACCAGCGCCTCATTCTTACGCCCGGCGCAGCGGAACAGCTCTTCCGCACCGACTACTACAACACCGGCCTCACCGACTTCCCCAACGGGAACCCCTCCAATGATGTCGAGCTCGCTCCCTCGACGCACAAGAACTTTCTGGAGTTTGCGCCATCGCTGGGAGTGCAGGGCATGGTCACAGACTGGCTGACCCTGCACGGCAACTTCGCCATCACCTACGAGAACCCGACGGATTCGGCATTCGGCGCGAATCGGCCCGCCAACGGCGTCAATATTGGTCAGCTAAAAGCCGTGAAGAGCACGAATGTGGAGGGGGGCTTCCTGGTGACGAAATGCCCAGCCGCTTTCCTGCGTGAATGTTCGCTGGATGCGACGTATTTCCATGACAAACTGAGCAATGTGAACGTGGTCACCCAGACGGCCCAGCTCAGCCTGCCCGCCGCTGTAGCGCTGGCCTCGAGCATGAATAATGGGGTCTCCATCAACTTCGACAACGCGCCGGCGCGGTGGCTCCAGATCCACGGCAACGCTATCATCCAGCACAACTACTTTCTCTCCTACATTCCGAGCGGGTCCAACCAGGACTTCGGCAGGTATCCCATCTCCAACAACCCCAAGTACTCCACCAACCTAGGGGTTACCACCGCCTATCATTCCGGCGACCACCGCTTCAATCTCAACCCCGGCCTGTGGTGGCAGTATGTGGGGGTTCGCTACCTATTCAGCAACGTGAATAACGCGCCCACCACCCAGACCGCGCCGGGCTATGGCGTCGTAAACTTCAACACCGATGGAACGATCAACCGCCTGTTGCCGGGGCGGCTCCAGGACGTGCCGGTTGAACTTTCTCTGGGGATCGAGAATCTGTTCAACCGGGAGTACAATCCAACCGCTTACATCACCAGCGGCGGCTACTTCGGCACCAGCTTCGGAGGTTACACCCTGGTCGATCCTGGCGCTCCACGCGAATACATCGGCTCCTTGAAATTCAGCTTTAAGTAAACAACCGAACAGGAATATCTCCGCCGTGCCATGCGGCGGAGATATTCCTACAGGTGGCGGGTGAAGGCCTGCACCTCTGCTCCGCGGTAGTCGCGCCGCTCAACCGGGGAGGACAATACGGTCGAGGTCTCCGTGGCGCCCAGCCCGGAGAGCCGATCGATCAGCCCCTCCAGGTGTCGGATGGAAGCCACGTTGGCCTCCAGCACAAACGACTCCGCGCCGGTGATGCGGTGGCATCGGCCGATCTCCGGCATTTCACGCATGGCCGCCACCGCCCTGGCCACCAGCGTGTCCCCACCATGGATCGTCAGGCGCACCAGCACGCGGATGGGCAAGCCCAGCCGGCCCAGGTTCACTGTGGCGTGGTAGCCGGTAATGATGCCTGCCTCCTCCAGGCGGCGCACCCGCTCGGAGGCCGCGGGAGTCGAAAGGCCCACCTTCCGTCCCAGCTCCGCGAAGGTGAACCGGGCGTTCTGCTGCAACAGTTCCAGTATCTTCCAGGAGATCGCGTCCATCTCCAGTGCGTTTGGGGCGGTACGGTGACTCATGCCCGTGACTCCTTAAGCCGACTGCACCATTATGCTTAATTTCTTTAAGCCAAGACAGCCGGTTTTGGTTTCATTCCCCATTCTCTTCCGCATCCAAACAGACCTAAGCTAGTCGGAAGCCGGTCGCGCGGCCCCCGCCTGCGCCCGGCGCAAGAGGAACTGAATCTATGGCTTCCCCGCGTCTTGTCTCCGGAGGCCCGGCATCACAGGTGCTTGCCGAGCCGTCCGCTGAAACCGACTTTCTGCCCCTCAAAGGCACCGATCACGTTGAATTCTATGTAGGCAATGCCCGCCAGGCCGCCTACTTTTACCGAGCTGCCTTCGGGTTCTCTCTCGTTGCGTACGCCGGACCTGAAACCGGCCAGCGGGATCGCGCCTCCTATGTGGTCCAGCAGGGCAAGATCCGCTTTGTGCTGACCACTCCACTGCGCAGCGACCACCCTATTGCGGGACATATCCACAAACATGGGGACGGAGTGCGTGCCGTGGGTCTGTGGGTAGACGATGCCCGTGCCGCCTGGAGGGAGACGACCCGTCGGGGCGCCGTCAGCGCGGCCGAGCCGCAGGAGCTGAAGGACGAGCATGGAACCGCAATCGTCTCAAGTATCTGCACGTATGGCGACACCATCCACACCTTCGTGGAGCGCGGCGCCTACGCCGGCCCGTTTTTGCCCGGCTTCCGTGCGGTGGGCTCGGACCCGGTGGCCCGCCCCGTGGGCCTTCTGCACGTGGATCACATGGTAGGCAACGTGGGCTGGAACCAGATGAACACCTGGGTGGACTTCTACGCCCGGGTGATGGGCTTCTCGCTCTACCAGCACTTCGACGACAAGGACATCTCCACCGAATACTCGGCGCTGATGTCCAAGGTGATGTCGAACGGCAACGGCTACGTGAAATTCCCGATCAATGAGCCTGCCCAAGGTAAAAAGAAGTCGCAGGTGGAGGAGTATCTCGACTTCTATCCCGGCCCGGGGGTGCAGCACATCGCCATGGCCACCCACGACATCCTGACCACGGTGAACAAGCTGCGGCAGCAGGGAGTCGAGTTCCTGCGGGTTCCGCACACCTATTACACCGAGTTGCAGGAGCGGGTGGGCAGGATCGACGAGCCCATCGACGAGCTCGAGAGGCTGGGCATTCTGGTCGATCGCGACAACGAGGGCTACATGCTGCAGATCTTCACGCGGCCCGTGGAAGACCGCCCCACGCTGTTCTTCGAGATCATTCAGCGCAAGGGCAGCCGCAGCTTCGGCAAGGGCAACTTCAAGGCGCTCTTCGAGGCGATCGAAAGGGAGCAGCGGGAGAGAGGAAATTTGTGAGGGTGCGTTGAGAGTGCTGCTCTTCAGGTCTAACCGGAGAAAGGCGCGGTCAGGGCTGGGCACCCGGAGCCTGTAGCGCCGAGAGGATCGTCATGCAAACCGCAACGCTTTCCGTCGCCGCGCCTTACCTTATCGAGCAAGACTACACGGCCTACAGTGCCGAGCAGCACGCGGTCTGGGCGGAGCTGGTATCCCGCGCCTGGCCTGAGCTGGAGCGCCACGCCGCCCGCGAGTATCTGGAAGGCTTCTCGATCATCGGGCTCGAGCCCGATCGCCTCCCCAGGCTGGCGGCCATCAGCGCGCGGCTGGAGCCGCGCACTGGCTGGAACGCCACGCCGGTCAGCGGCTTTCTGCCCGCGCCGGCGTTCTTCGAGATGCTGGCGGCGCGGCGCTTTCCTACCACCACCTGGCTGCGCAGCCGCGACTCGCTCGAATACACGCCCGAGCCCGACATCTTTCACGACGTCTTCGGTCACGTGCCGATGCATGCGCACGCCGTGTTTGCCGACTTCCTGGCCCACTACGGCCGGGTCTGCGCATCCATCCAGGATGCCGGGGTGCTGGAACGACTGGGGCGGCTGTTCTGGTATACGGTGGAGTTCGGCCTAATCCGCCAGGACGGCGAGATCAAGGTCTACGGCAGCGGCCTGATCAGCTCGCACGGCGAGTGCAAGAACGTGATCGAGGGCGGGTGCGCGGTTCATGACTTCACGCTTGACGAGGTAGTAAACACGCCGGTGAAAGTGGATGAATTTCAGCGGCTCCTGTTCGCGGTGAGCAGCTTCGACCAGATCTACGACGCCATGCACGCGGCGGAAAAACGCGCGGCCGAGGGCCGCCTGTGAAAGGCGCACACGCCATGCCCGATTCCCTTCCCTGCCAATCCGGTTTCGGCAACGAATTCGCCACCGAGGCCGTTGCCGGCGCTCTTCCCGCCGGACAGAACGCCCCGCAGGACCATCCCCTCGGGCTTTACACCGAGCAGATGAGCGGAACGCCGTTCACGGCGCCGCGGGCGGTCAACCGGCGGACCTGGACGTACCGCATCCGGCCGTCCGTAACGCATCGCCCTTACGAAGAGACTCCCACGGGCCTGCTGCGCAGCGGTCCATTCAACGAGGTTCCGCCCTCCCCCAACCAGCTCCGCTGGGACCCGCTGCCGATTCCTGAAGAGGCTACCGACTTCGTGCGGGGCCTGGTTACGATGGGCGGCAACGGCGATCCCGCGGTCCAGAGCGGCATCGCCATCCACATCTACGCCGCCAATGAGTCGATGCACGACAGGTTCTTCGCCAATGCCGATGGGGAGATGCTCATCGTTCCACAGCTCGGAGCGCTGCGCTTCCACACCGAGATGGGCGTTCTCGACGCCGCCCCGGGGGAGATCTGCGTGATTCCGCGCGGCATCAAGTTCCGGGTGGTCCTGCTCGACAGGCAGGCGCGCGGGTACATCTGCGAGAACTACGGCCTCGCCTTCCGGCTGCCGGAGCTCGGGCCGATAGGAGCGAATGGACTGGCGAATCCGCGCGATTTTCTCGCCCCGGTCGCCGCGTTCGAAGACCGCGAGGGCAGTTTTCATCTCGTCACCAAGTTCATGGGGAGGCTGTGGCAGGCACAGATCGACCATTCACCTCTCGACGTGGTTGCGTGGCACGGCAACTACACGCCTTACAAGTACGATCTGGCGCGCTTCAACTGCATCAACACTGTCTCCTTCGACCATCCTGACCCTTCTATTTACACCGTGCTCAGCGCTCCCTCCACCGTGCCCGGCACAGCCAACTGCGACTTCGCCATCTTTCCGCCACGCTGGCTGGTGGCGGAGCACAGCTTCCGTCCGCCCTGGTTCCACCGCAACCTGATGAACGAGTTCATGGGTCTGGTCTTTGGGGCCTACGACGCCAAGGCGGAGGGCTTTGTGCCCGGCGGGGCCAGCCTGCACAACTGCATGGCGGGCCACGGACCGGACGCCGAGACGTTCGAGCGCGCCTCCACCGCCAGCCTCAAGCCCGTTTACCTGGCAAATACCCTGGCCTTCATGTTCGAGACGCAGTTTGTCGTCCGTTCTACTGCGTTCGCGATGAGCACCCGCATCCTACAGCACGAGTACTTCGAGTGCTGGCAAGGGCTCAAAAAGCGCTTCGCCCCCGAAGGAGTCGCGGAGAGCAAAAACGGATGATCGCTATCGAAGCACTGCTCGCGGACACGATCGACTACGCGGGCCTCTATCCCCCGGCCGGTCTGGATATGCACACGGCGGTGCGCAACTACCTCGAATACAGCCGCAGCGCCCGGCGGCGCGTTCTCGGCCGCTTCGTCATTGATCTTGACCGCTTCCCCTATCTTTGGGACGCAGCCGGAGACTATGTTCGCGGCATGCGCCTGAGCGTTCTCGCCAATCCTGAGTCGGATTGGGACGATCTCCGCCGCCTGGCCGACAAGGGCTACGTCATCGAAGCCGTCGAGATCAAGACCGGCGCTCCGGATGAGATCGCGCGGCTGGCGACGCACGTTCCCGACGGCATTGCAGCGTACTTCGAGGTTCCGATCGGCGCCTCCGTTGAAGCCCTGGATGCTGTCGAGGCCGCGGGGGCACGCATCAAGCTGCGGATGGGCGGTGTCGCTGCCGAGGCCTTCCCTTCCACGCAGGCAGTGGCGCACATGCTGGACCAGATCGCCCGGCGCCGGCTGATCTTCAAAGCCACCGCCGGCCTGCACCATCCGGTGCGCGGTAACTATGCGCTCACCAGCGCGCCCGCCAGCCCAGCGGCCACGATGCATGGCTTCATCAATCTCGCCACTGCCGCCGCCGTGCTACACTTTGGCGGCGACGTAGCCGATGCCTTCGAATCTCTGGAAGAGCTGCAGCCAGACGCCTGGCGGGTGGGGGATAACGCCATCCTGTGGCGCGAGTACGGCTGGAACGCCGATGAGCTTTGCGAGGTGCGCCGCCAGTTCTTCGCCGGCTTCGGCTCCTGTTCCTTCGAAGATCCCATTCACGATTTGGAGGCGCTGGCATGGCTCTGAAAAGCTGGTTGACCTCCGCCAACGATCCGCAGTGCGAGTTCCCCCTGGCCAACCTGCCCTGGGGTATCTTCCGCAATGGCGGAGAGGCACGGATTGGTGTTGCACTCGGGGACCGTGTTCTGGATCTTCGCGCCTGCGCGGAGAATGGGCTGCTCGCCGGGCTGAATGCCAATCTGCTGGATGCCTGCCGCGCGCCACTGCTCAACGACTTGATGGCGCTGGGCTACGACTCCTGGCACGAACTGCGCGCCCATGTGACCGGCCTGCTTGAAGAAGGCGCGCCCGGCTCGACCCGGTCTCGTGTCGAGCCGCTGCTGCTCCCCATCGATAAGGTCGAGATGCAGCTTCCGGCGCGGATCGGCGATTACACCGACTTCTACTCCTCGATTCATCACGCCACGCGCGTAGGACGCCGCTTCCGCCCCGACAACCCGCTGCTGCCCAACTACAAGTACGTTCCGATCGGCTACCATGGCCGCGCCTCGTCGATCGTGGTCAGCGGCACGCCGGTGCGCCGCCCCTGCGGCCAGATCAAGCAGCACGATGCGCCGCCGGTCTTTCTTCACACCCGGGCGCTGGATTACGAGCTGGAAGTGGGCGCGTTTATCGGCCCCGGCAATCATCAAGGGGAGCCGATTCGCATTGCCGCCGCCGATCACCAGATCTTCGGCCTGTGCCTGGTCAACGACTGGTCGGCGCGGGACATCCAGGCCGGGGAGTACCAGCCTCTCGGCCCGTTCCTTTCGAAGAGTTTCGCCACTACCGTCTCGCCGTGGATTGTTCCGCTCGAAGCGCTGGAGCCCTATCGCGTGGCGGCTGCCGAACGCCCGCCCGGCGATCCCGCGCCGCTGCCCTACCTCACCTCGCTGGCGGATGCGCTGGACGCCTTCGATGTGACCCTCGAGGTTCACCTTCAGTCCAAGCAGATGCGGGAGGCAGGCATGGAGCCGATATGCGTCAGTCGCGGCAATCTTCGCGATCTGTACTGGACAATTGCCCAGCTCATCGCGCACCATGCGGGGAATGGCTGCAATCTGCGCCCCGGCGACCTGCTCGCCACCGGCACGATCTCCGGCCCGAATCCCGGCTCGGAGGGGTGCCTGCTCGAGAAGCAATGCGACGGGGAAGCTCTTCGCCTGCCCAGCGGCGAACCGCGCAAGTTCCTCGAAGATGGCGATAGTGTTCTCTTCCGCGCCTGGGCGGAGAAGCCCGGGCTGCCGCGCATCGGCTTCGGCACATGCACCGGCACCGTAGTTCCAAGCGATCAACATACGACGCGATGATTCACGAGGAGATCACGGACGACGAGATGAGCGAAACCCTCAAACTGGACAATGAACTCGGCTCCCCCATCGACATTCAAACCTCGCGCGCCGTGGGAAATCGCGACGCGCTGCTTCAGTTGCTGGCTGAGGTACGCGACCAGGAGCACAGCATTCGCCAGGGCGGCGGCGCCAAAGCCATTGAGGCGCAGCATGGCAAGGGCCGGCTCACCGCCCGCGAGCGCATCCGCCTGCTTCTCGATGAAGGCGGCGAGCTCTTCGAGCTGGGCCTGTGGGCCGCGCACGACATGTACGCCGAATATGGCGGCGCGCCCGGCGCGGGCGTGGTCACCGGACTGGGCCGGGTTAGCGGCAGGCTTTGCATGATCGTGGCCAATGACGCCACGGTGAAGGCAGGGGCCTTCTTTCCCATGACCGCCAAGAAGGTTCTCCGGGCGCAGACCATCGCCATGGAGAACCGCATCCCCACGCTTTACCTGGTGGACTCCGCGGGCGTGTTCCTTCCTCTGCAAGAGGACGTCTTCCCCGACAACGACGACTTCGGCCGCATCTTCCGCAACAACGCCGTAATGAGCGCGATGGGCATTCCCCAGATTACGGCCATCATGGGCATGTGCGTGGCCGGCGGCGCCTATCTGCCAGTTATGACCGACACCGTGCTGATGACGGAAGGCTCCGGGTTGTTTCTCGCCGGACCCTCGCTGGTGCAGGCTGCGATCGGGCAGAAGACCGACGCCGAAGAACTGGGCGGCGAAGCCATGCATGCGGAGATCTCCGGGACCGTGGACTTCAAGGAGCCTGACGATAACGCGTGTATCGCGCGGATCCGGTCTCTGGTGGAGAAGATGGGCTCGCGTAGATTCCTTCCCAGGTCCGCTACGCGGGACCTGGGGCACCCGGACCGGGGGTGCCCGGACTCAGAACAGCCAGGGGCGAGTGGAGATGCGATCTTCCGGAAGCGGGAGTACCAGGCTGAGCGCGATGGGCCACGCTTCCCCGCCGAAGACCTCTATGCGCTCGTGAATCCGGCACCCGGCGCCACCAATCTTTACGACATGCGCCAGGTTATCGCCCGTATTGTCGACCGCAGCGAGTTCGACGAGTACAAGCAGGAGTACGGCCGCACCCTGATCTGCGGCTATGCCTGGATCGGCGGCCACGCGGTGGGCATTGTCGCCAACCAGAAAATCAACCAGCGCGACACGGTGGCGATGGGCCCGGCGGCGGGGGCCATGAAGATCGAAGTGGGCGGCGTGATCTACACCGAAGCCGCGCAGAAGGCCGCGCGCTTCATCATGGACTGCAATCAGAACCTCGTGCCGCTCATCTTTCTCCATGATGTCAACGGGTTCATGGTTGGAAAAGACGCAGAGTGGTCGGGCATCATCCGTGCGGGCGCCAAGATGGTGACCGCCGTCAGCACCAGCGTGGTGCCCAAGATCGCGGTCATCCTCGGCGGCAGCTTCGGCGCGGGCCACTATGCCATGTGCGGCAAGGCCTACGATCCGCGCTTTCTGTTCGCGTGGCCCACCGCGCGTTACGCGGTGATGAGCGGAGCATCGGCAGCGGCGACGCTGGCCGAGGTCCGTGCCAGGCAGCTCGAACGGAGCGGCAAAAAGCTGTCCGAGCAGGAGAAGGCGGCCATCCACGAGGAGATTCGCGCCACCTACGACGCGCAGGCCGACCCGCGCTATGGCGCGGCCCGCCTGTGGGTGGATGCCATCATCGATCCGGCGCAGACGCGGGAGGTGCTGCTCAACGCCCTCGAAGCGTGTTCGCTCAACCCTAACGTTCCGCCGTACAACCCCGGTGTGATCCAGACGTAGCGCAGTCGCAGTAACGGTCTCCAGACCGGCAGCAAGGCTCAAGCAATTTCGCATCCAGGAGCAAGCCATGGCCGTACAACTTGAGATGGTCGAAAGCCTTTATCCCTTCGTTCTGACTGAAGAGCAGGAACAGCTCCGTCGCGAGATCCGCGCGTTTGCCGCGCGCGAGATCGCGCCCAACCTGATGAAGTGGGACGAAGCCGGCGAGTTCCCTCTGGAGGCGGTCAAGAAGCTCGGCCAGATGGGGCTGCTGGGCATCATCTTCCCGCCTGAATACGGCGGCGCAGGCTTGGGCTACGTGGATTACGTGCTGGCCGTTGAGGAACTCTCCGCCGTGGATGGCTCGATCGGCATCACCGTGGCCGCGCACAATTCGCTGGGCAGCAACCACATCTTCCTGGCCGGCAATGAGGACCAGCGGCGGAAGTACATTCCGCTGCTGGCCAGCGGCGAGTGGCTGGCCGCCTGGGGACTGACGGAGCCGGGCTCCGGCTCCGACGCCAGCAACGCCCGCACCACCGCCGTCAAGAAAGGCGATCGCTACATTCTGAACGGCAACAAGACCTTCATCACCAATGGCCATTATGCCGATGTGGCCGTGGTGATCGCGGTGACGGACAAGAGCAAAGGCACGCACGGGCTCTCCGCGTTCGTGGTCGAGAAGGGCACGAAGGGGTTCCGCCCGGGCAAGAAGGAGAACAAGCTCGGCCTGCGGGCCAGCGACACCAGCGAGCTGATCTTCGAAGACTGCGAGATTCCCGCAGAGAATCTGCTGGGTAACGAGGGGGAAGGCTTCGTCGACGCCATGCGTGTGCTCGACGGCGGCCGCATCTCCATTGCCGCGCTCTCGCTGGGTATTGGCCGCGGCGCGCTCGACGCCGCGCTGGCCTACGTGAAGGAGCGCCGCCAGTTCGGCAAGGCCATCGCCGAGTTCCAGGGGATCCAGTGGAAGCTTGCCGACATGGCTACCGAACTGGATGCCGCACGCCTGCTCACGCAGCGCGCCGCGGTACTGAAGGACTCAGGGCGCAAGGTCACCCGCGAGTCCTCGATGGCCAAGCTGTTCGCCAGCGAAGCCGCCGTCCACATCTGCAACGAAGCGGTGCAGCTCTTCGGGGGCTATGGCTTCATCAAGGACTACCCGGCGGAGAAGTTTTACCGCGACGTCAAGCTGTGCACGATCGGCGAAGGCACCAGCGAGATCCAACGCATGGTGATCGCCCGCGAGATTCTGAAGGTGTATCCCTCGCGAGGCTGAAGCAGCGAACCCGAGGCGGCCGCGGTCCCATGCAGTGGACTGGGAGACCACTGCGACAGCCGCCTGCGCTGATAAACTTCAATCTGGATTCATGCTGAAAAAATGGTATGCAGCGCGGATGTACAGCTGGGAGACGCGGCTGACGACGCGCGATGAAAATCGTGTGATTCGCCCCCTGGAATGGGGCTTTGAGTGGCTGACGCCGTTTCTTGCGTCCCACGGGTTTGCCGAGGCCATTCCGGCCGCGGGCATCGAAAGAGATCCCGCCGCGGCCGAAGCTGCAATGGTTCGCATCAACCAGCTCCTCATCGAGCACAGCGACCGATATTTTGGGTATGAGCGGCCCACCGACTTCCGCCTGGAAGAGCGGGCGCCGCAGCTGTTCCCCACCAACGTGCGGCCGGAGACGCTGGCCCGCGACGCCGAGCTGCGTGAGCAGGCTGCCAACGGCTCGCTGCCGCCGGCGCAGTTTCTGCGCTTTACCTCGCCGGAGCGCACGCCGTATCCCGAGAACGACCTGGTCAACGCGCGCTGGTATCCCGCGCCCGCACACAAGGACCCGCGGCGGCCCAAACAGGCGATTGTGGTGATGCCGCAATGGAACGCCGATGCTTTCAGCCATAACGCCCTGTGCGCGATGTTCAACCGCATGGGAATCTCGGCGCTGCGGCTCTCGAAGCCGTATCACGACATCCGCCGTCCGGCAGAGCTGGAGCGCTCCGATTACGCGGTCAGCGCCAACATCGGCCGCACCATCTCCGCCTGCCGCCAGGCGGTGGTGGACATCCGCTGCTGTCTCGACTGGCTCGAGGAGCAGGGCTACGAACACTTTGGCGTGCTCGGCACGAGCCTCGGCTCCTGCTACGCCTTCCTGGCCAGCGCGCACGATCCGCGCCTGCGGGTGAACGCCTTCAATCACGCTTCGACGGCGTTTGGCGATGTGGTGTGGGCGGGCCAGAGCACGCGGCACATCCGCGCGGGCCTGGAACAGGCCGGGCTCACGCAGGAGCGCCTGCGCGCGCTGTGGGCCGCGGTCAGCCCGGTCAACTACTATGCGAAGTTTGCCGGACCCGAGGCCAACGGCGCAGCCAAGAACTCCCTGCTGGTGTACGCCGACTACGACCTGACCTTCCCGCGCGAGTACTCGGTGCAGGTGGTGGAGGCCTTCCGCCGCCACGGGGTGCGCTTTGAACCGCACGTGCTGCCCTGCGGCCATTACACCACCGGCGAAACGCCCTACAAGTTCATCGACGGCTGGCACATGGGGTGGTTCGTTTATCGCGCCTTCAAAGCCCTGCGCACTGAAAAGGCACGAGCCGAGTTGCAGGCCGGCAGCGCCGAGAAAGAAAGTGCGCTGCGCTGAGGCCACGGCGCTCTGCCGAAGCGCGGCGGACTAGCAGCGGGTCGCCCTCTAAGCGGCTTTGGCGAAGTGGAAGATGCAGTGGACCTGGTGGGTGGCAGCATCGGGCTTGAAATCAAAGGTTGTCGTCATGGTTCGCATCCACTTCGCCAGAGCCTTGTCTTTCTTTTGCGCCTGCGCCGCGAAGCTATCCAGGTAGCTCTCGTCGAACACATCCCCGGGGGCCATCTTCCAGGCGCGCTTCAGGCGGCTGGCGATGGCGTCGGGGGCACCCTCGAATGTGACGGAGGCGAACCGGTACTGCGCACCCGGAGCGATTTCGAGGCTGTAGTTCACGATGTGAGCGTCGTCGTTCAACTGAGGGTGCAGAACAACCGAGCAATCGAGATAGCCGCGCGCGGCGTAGGCATCGCGGACCGCCAGCACAAACAGATCCAGCGGGCGCCCGGCGCCTCGCGGTGTTTTGGAGAGCTTTTTCTTGATTTCGGCGCGGGTGACCAGCGCATTGACGGGAAGATCGATCTTTCCGAGCTTGTAGATTGCGCCTTCGTGGACTGTCACCGAATAGGGGACGTCGATGGACCCAGCGGCCATGACAGGAGCGCCCTGGGCAACATCGACGTGGGCGGCCGCATAGCCTTGATCGTGGTACAGCTCTTCAAAGGCGCGCTTGAGGCCGACGGTGGTGTTCTCGGTATCGAAGCCGTTGCCGGTTTGTCCTTTGGCCAGAAGGCTGACCTTGGGCTGCATAGCGGGGGAGACGCCGGCGAGCTGAATCGGACCGATGTGCACAGGCGGGGAAACGGTGAAGTTGACCTCGGTGAGCTTCTGCGGGCCCAGGCCGCTGGTGAGTGTGGCTTTCGCGCTGGCCTTAACGCCCTTCGCCGCCAGCATCTCCTCGAACAGGCGGCAAATCCCATCGTTCATGGAACCGCTGGGCGGCAGCAGGCCGTGGTAAAGCGGAAAGCGGGCGTGGAGCTGGGCGTCGAGCGCCTTGCCCGGCGTGAGCGGCAGGTTTTCCAGGTGCATGGGGTAGAGGCGGGTAGTCGGGGTCAGGGTAAAGAGCAGTCCCCTCCTGGCCGCCCTGAATTTCACCTCGCTGAACATTCCGGTATCGTTGAGCTGCCGCGCATGGGCCTTCACGGCGGCTGCGGTGAGGCGGGTGGTGGTGTTCAGGCCAGAGGCCGCGAGGAGTTCCTGCTGGGTGTATTGCGGCGCTCCGGCAAAGCGGACGGCCAGGGGTCTGGCTTTTCTCTGCGCGGGCAGGGAAAGGGAAGATAGCAAAAGCAGAAAGAGGGTGAGGGAGACCCGCCGTTTGGTCATGACTGCGCAAGATTACCAAACGAGTCCATATACGGCTAGTCAGGTGCGACGAAGGTCGAGCTGTTGGGAGCGCCGGCACTCCGCGCCGGTCGCGGGGGAATTCGCAGCCTAGTGCACTACGCTCAGGTTCATCCGCAGCAGCTTAGCGGGATCGAGATGGGCGTTCTCCCAGCGCACCTCCCAATGCAGGTGGGGTCCGGTAACGCGGCCGGTGGCTCCGCTGAGGCCGAGAAGTTGGCCCCTGGCCACGTGCTGGCCCTCGCGGACGTCGATGCGGCTGAGGTGCATGACGACCGTATAGAGCCCGAGTCCGTGGTCGAGCACGACGCAGTTGCCCTCGAAGTAGAGCTTGCGCGCCAACAGCACGACCCCGGCGTTCGAGGCATGCACGGGGGTGCCCACGCGGGCGCGGAAGTCCATGCCATTGTGCACGCTGGCCAGCTTGCCGTTGAAGGTGCGGCGAGTGCCGAAGCTGGCTGTGGGCGTGGCCTTGACCGGAGCGCGGAAGTTGCCGGACCACAGCGGCTGGGGCGCGCTCACGGCGAAGACCTTCTTCTTGAGCGCGATCTCCGCCTCAATGGCGGCTAGCTCAGAAGGCGTGGGATTGATGAACCGTGGCGCTACGCTCAGCCTGCCGGTGCGGTAGTGGGCGGGGTGAATCTGGATAGTCTGCCCGAGGTCGCGCACTCCACCGCCGGCGAGGGTTTCAGTGATCGCAAGTGTGGACGGGCCGGTGGGCGCCTGAACGTCCACGCCAGCCAGTGCCACCCAGGAGTGGCCCGAGCGGAAGAACTCGATCTTCTGGCCGAGCCATTCGCCATGAAGCGTGGCGGCGGCGGGCGCGGCAACGCGGATCAACTCCGGAGAGCCGGCCACAACGACAGAGGGTGTGAGGGTGACGGCGGAAGGCTGGGCAGCCACGGCCTGCCCGAGCAACAGCGCGGCAACGAAGGCGAAGAGGAAGGTGACGGGGCGGCGCAGGCCTGTTTCTGAATTCATTCCTTTGGTGTTAGTGCGCGCTCTTGGCCTTCAGATACTTGTTGAACGGGACCTGGAACGGGAAGAGTTGCTGTCCGTCGGCGTTACGCAGCTCGTAGAGATAGAGATCGGCGCCCTTCAGAGGATCACTGGTTCCGGGCAGGACGTAGAAGAGGAATCCAGCGCGGGTGGTATGCGGCTCGACGGCGAGGGCCTGATACTCGAAGGTGTCGAAGTCTTGTTCAATCTGCTTGTTGTGGTTCTTGTGGTGGAAGTGAATCCCAGGAATCGGCGTCGGAACGCCCATCATCGGCCGGGGATCGTAGTTGCCCATGAGCCGTTCCACGTCCTGCGGTTCGGCGGCCTGCACGCGCTGGCCGCTGGCGGTCTCGAAGAGGATCCGCGCGTCGCGCAGGTTGATGGGCTTGTCGCCGTTATTGGTGATGATGAGGCGAACCGGCATCACGCCGTATTTGTAGTAGTCGTGAAAGTTGAAGAGCTGCTGTTTTTCCTTGGTTTCGTAGGGCTCGACGGCGATGGCAACCTGCTCCTTCTTGTGGACCTCGACGGCCGGGAAGGAGGTGGCCGGAGTGACCGGAGGTGCGCTATGCTCCGCGCCCAGCGCGGGCAGAGTGAGCCCGAGCAGCAGAAACGGAAGCAGGCGGAGGTTCGTCATCGCACGCAACTGTATCATTTTAAGGTTAGACAGCGCGAAGGCGGATTCCGTTACGCATGATCCTGTTTTTCTACAACCTGGCGCTGGCAGTGGCGCTGGTAGCCAGCGCGCCCTGGTGGCTGTGGAAGATGGCGACCACGCACAAATACCGCCAGGGCCTGCGGGAGCGGCTGGGGCGGGTGCCGCAGCGCCTGCTGGGGGACCGGCGGCCGGTGATCTGGCTGCACGCGGTATCGGTGGGCGAGGTACTGGCGGTGACCCGGCTGGTGAGCGATCTGGACGGGGCCTTCCCCGGGCACCGGGTAATGATCTCAACCACGACCCGGACCGGGCAGGAGCTGGCCCAGAAGCGCTTTGGAGCGGAGCGCGTCTTCTATTGCCCGCTCGACCTGGGCTGGGCGGTGCGGGCGTATCTGAACGCGCTGCAACCGCGGCTGCTGATCCTGGCTGAAACCGAGTTCTGGCCCAACCTGCTGAGCGGCTGCTTTCGCCGCGGGATTCCGGTGACGGTGGTGAATGCGCGCATCTCGGACCGTTCCTGGCCGCGCTATCTGCGCCTGCGGCGGCTGTGGCGGCCGTTTCTGCGGCGGCTGGAGCGGGTGCTGGCGCAGAGTGAGACCGACGCGGCCCGGCTGACGGCGCTGGGGTGCGATCGCGAGCGGGTGAGCGTTGCCGGGAATCTGAAGTTCGATGTGCGCGCGGCCCAGGAGGCGGAGATCACGCGGCTGCTGCGAGCGAAGATTGGAGGACTGCGGTTCGTGGTAGCGGGCAGCACATTGGAGGGTGAAGAAGCCGCCCTGGTGGAAGCCTGGCCCGATTTGCTGGCTGCCGATCCGGAACTTGTGCTGGTGCTGGCGCCGCGGCATCCGGAACGCTTTGCCGCGGTGGCAGCGCTGCTGGAGCACGCCGGAGCAGCGTGGATGCGGCGCTCGGAGTGGGGGATTGCACCGCGACCGCTGAAGGCGGGCGAGATTTTGCTGCTCGACACAATCGGCGAGCTCGCCTCCGTGTACTCGCTCGCCGCGGTAGCTTTTGTGGGCGGCAGCCTGATTCCGGCCGGTGGGCACAACCCGCTGGAGCCGGCGCAGTTCGGCGTGCCTATCGTCATGGGGCCGCACTACGCCAACTTCCGCGCTATCACCGACGACCTGCGTAGCCGCGATGCTCTGCGGATTACAGAGCAGTCTGCGCTGACCCGGACTCTGCTTGAGCTGCTGCTCGATCGCACCGAGGCGGATCGCATGGGTGTTCGCGCGCTGGAAGTGTTCGATGAGCAGGCGGGGGCAACCAGCCGCTGCGTAACGGCAGTTCGGGCGGTCCTTGCCGCCAGCGGCGAGCGCACGGTATGAGCAACGCTGGGGCCGTTCGCCGCCTGTTGCTGCCGCTGGTGCCGCTCTACCGGCTGGGCGTGGCATTGCAGGGATGGCGGCTGGGCAACGAGAAGGTACAGCGGCTCGGCCGGCCGGTGATCAGCATCGGCAATCTCTCGACGGGCGGTGCAGGCAAGACGCCGCTGACGATTGCACTGGCGCGGGCCTTCGCTGCTCGCGGTCTACGCGTGGATGTGCTCTCGCGGGGCTATGGGCGACGCGCTGCTCAGCCGCTTGTGGTGAATCCCGCCGGCACTGCCGAGGAGTGTGGTGACGAGCCGCTGGTGATCGCCCGGGAAGCCGGCGTCCCTGTGTATGTGGCGGCGCGACGCTATGAAGCGGGTCTGCTGGCAGAGGCGGGAGGAGATGCGCGGCTCCATTTGCTCGACGACGGTTTCCAGCACCGCCGGCTTCACCGCGACGTGAATCTTCTGTTGCTGAACCGGCAGGACTGGAGCGACACGCTGCTGCCCGCGGGCAATCTGCGCGAGCCGCTCCCCGCCATCCGCCGCGCCGACGCGATCCTGATTCCCGCCGAAGAGGCAGAGCTGGAAGCCCTGTTGCGCGCCCGCGGTTTCAGCGGCCCGGTGTGGCAGGTGCGTCGGCGCATGCAGCCGCCGAGGGTGCAGGGTCCGGTGGTCGCCTTCTGCGGCATCGCCCGCCCCGGGCAATTCTTCGCCGGCCTGGAAGCCGGAGGCGTGCAGGTTGCCAGCCGGGTGGCATTCCGCGATCATCATCGCTATATCCCGCACGATATCGACTGCCTGCGTGATGCGGCGCGTGCTGTAAACGCGGCCGCATTCGTAACTACCGAAAAGGACCGGGTGCGGCTGGGGGGCCTGGAGCCGGCTCTGGTTGCCAGTGCGCCGTTGTTCACGGCGGGCTTAGACCTGGAGATCGTGGACCAGTCCGG
The DNA here is from genome assembly GCA_027449545.1 of Acidobacteriaceae bacterium. GTDB lineage: Bacteria > Acidobacteriota > Terriglobia > Terriglobales > Acidobacteriaceae > Telmatobacter. The sequence continues at coordinate 51,536 of DAIDLI010000221.1, forward strand.
CGTGCTGAATTGGCTGGTGGCGCGGATCACCTAATTTGGACTGCGCGGGGGCTTTTCGAGCGAAGCAGGGGGCAGCAATCCTGTTGGTGAAAAATGCGATCCAGCTTCCTGCCTGAGGAGGCCATAAGCTGCTAAACTCCCCCTTTTAAGGAAAGAGTGAGCATGACAACACCCGTTCTCCCAACGCAGAAGGGCACGACTGAGTTTCAGCCGTTTGTGCCGGCCGATCAACGCCCACCCGAGTTCACGCTGCGCGCCGTGGTTCTGGGCGCGATCTTCGGAATTATCTTCGGCGCCGTCACGGTTTACGTGGGTCTGCGAGCCGGACTGACGGTTGCCGCTTCGATCCCAATCGCCGTCATCTCCATCAGCCTGCTGCGCAAAGATGGCAAGGTCTCGATCCTGGAGTGCATCATCGTGCAGACGACCGGCAACGCCGGCCAGTCGATTGCGGCGGGCGTGATCTTCACGCTGCCGGCGTTGATCTTCCTGGGCTTCGATCTGCAATACGCACGGATCTTCATGCTGGCGCTGATCGGCGGTTATCTGGGCGTGCTGTTCATGGTGCCGCTGCGTCGGCCGCTGATCGTGGAGGAGCACGGCAACCTACAGTTTCCTGAGGGCACGGCGTGCGCGGATGTGCTGATGGCGGGCGCCAAAGGCGGGACGTTCGCCAGCCGCGTCTTCTTTGGGCTGGGCCTGGGCGCGCTCTACACCTTCTTCCAGAACGAGAACCTCTTCAACGCATGGCCCGCATCGCCGGAGTATCAGCCGGACTTGGGATTGCAGCATGTGATGAAGGGCGCTTCGATCAAGGCGGACGCTACTCCCGAGTACCTGGGCGTGGGCTACATCATCGGCGCGCGCACGGCGGGAACGATGTTTGCCGGGGGCGTCTTCTCCTGGCTGGTGGTGATGCCGCTGATCTACTTCTTCGGCAAGGACCTTCCACATGCCGTCTATCCGGGAACGGTGCCCATTTCGCAGATGGGGCCCGGCGATCTGTGGATCACCTACATCCGACCGATGGGCGCTGGAGCGGTGGCGGCGGCCGGACTCATCACTTTGCTGAAGACACTCCCCACCATCTGGGGAGCGCTGAAGGGCGGTTTTCAGCACATGCGCGGGCGCACGGTGGCAGCGACCCAGCCCAGCCGCACAGAGAATGATCTGTCTGTAGGAACGGCGGTGATTGGCTCGATCGCCCTGGTTGTGCTGATGTTCTTCTTCCTGTGGTTCAAGCCGGTGCCGGGCGCGCAGGTGGGCTGGTTCGGCAACCTGGCGGCGTCGATTCTGGTGGTCGCCTTCGGCTTCCTGTTTGTCACCGTCAGTTCGCGCATTGTGGGCCTGATCGGAAGCTCGGCGAATCCCATCTCGGGGATGACGATTGCCACGCTGATGGCCACGGCGGCAATCTTCCTGGTGAGCGGATGGACAGCGCCGGCCTTTGGCGCGCTGGCGATCACGATCGGCGGGGTGGTGTGCATTGCGTCCGCTGAGGCCGGAGATACCTCGCAGGACCTCAAGACCGGCTTTCTAGTGGGCGCGACGCCGCGGATGCAGCGCTTCGCATTCCTGATCGGCATTGCGGTTTCGACGGTGGCGATCGGCTTCACGCTGCAACTCATGAACCAGAGCCTGCAGACCTTCCGGGCCGCGCCGCAGCCGTGGAACATCAACGCGCCGCACCCGGGCGTGCAGATCCAGCACGATACGGCGAGTCTCATCAACGAGTTTCCGGTCATCGCTCCGGACGGCTCCACGACCATTCATCACAAGAGCGAGTACATCGTGCTGAATGCGATCGGGTCCACGGAGCTGGCGAACGGCAAGTATCTCTACTCGCCCAAGACGGGCGAGATCGAGGTGCATTGGATACCGGGCATCGGCAGCGAGAAGGCGGCGGCCCCGCAGGCACAGCTCATGGCCACGGTCATTAACGGCATCCTGAGCCGCAAGCTGCCCTGGGGACTGGTGATGCTGGGGGTGTTCCTGGTGATTGCGATTGAGTTGCTTGGGGTGCGCTCGCTGTCGCTGGCGGTGGGCGCTTATCTCTCCATCGGAACGACGCTGGCCATCTTCGTGGGCGGCGTGGTGCGCTGGCTGGTGGATTCGGCGGTGGCGCGCGCCGGCGGGGATCCCGAAGCCGAGGGCGACGTTTCGCCCGGCTCGCTGTATGCCTCCGGCCTAATCGCAGCAGGCGGCATCGTGGGCCTGATCGGCGTGGCGCTGCGCGGCTATGAGACCTTCTTCGAAAAGGAGAATCCGATTGCCTGGCCGCACACCTTCCTGTACCACGACTGGGTGTCAGTGCTGGCCTTTGCGGCCCTGGCGTACTCGCTCTACTACTTCGCGCGCAAGCCGCTGAAGAAGTAGGCGGAGATTGTCGGGGCAGGTTTGCGTCTCCTGGAATACATGGGCCGAAACTCTTCGATAGAGTTTCGGCCCATTTGTGTTTCCGCCATCCATTCTGCCTGTCGCTTTCCTCACAAGCGCGTGAGAAAGGGGGAGTTTCTCACGCCGGCGCAAGTTGTCTTTCCCAGCGCATCACTGCGAGATCGCGGGACTCGGCAAACGGTAGACGTGCACGTAATCGACCAGCATGGTGGCAGGAAAGCGCGTGCTTGCGTCCGGATCGCCAGGCCAATAGCCTCCCACCGCCAGGTTCAGCACAACGTAGAAGGGGTGATCGAAGGCCCAATGCTTGCCGGGGGGCAGACTGCTAGCCTTCTGGGTCTCGTAAAGAGAGCCGTCCACGTAGAAGCGGATCTCTTTAGGCTCCCATTCGATGGCGAAGACGTGAAAGCCGTCGCTGAAGCGGGTGTTCCCGGGCAGCGAATAGGCAGCGCTGAGGGGATTGGCTCCCGAGTAGCCCGGGCCGTGCAGACTGCCATGCACGGTGAACGGCTCGAATCCGACGTTTTCCATGATGTCGATTTCGCCACAGGCCGGCCAGCCGGTGCTGGCGTAGTCGCTGCCCAGCAACCAGAAGGCCGGCCAGAGGCCTTTGCCTGCGGGAAGCTTGATGCGCGCCTCGATGCGTCCGTACTGGACATCAAACAGGCCGCGTGACTCAATGCGCGCAGAGGTATAGGCGCGGGTCTGACCATCCGGCCCGGTGAAGGATTCGCGCTGGGCGGTGATGACAAGGTGGCCGTCTTCCTCGTGGATATTGGAGGTGCGCGGGGTGTAGTATTCGAGCTCGCGGTTGCCGTAACCGGAACCGTTGGTGACCACCGCCCATTTTTTGGGATCGGGCATGCTGTTGCGGGGGCCGTTGAAATCGTCGCCCCACAGGAGGGTGCGGTTGGCTGCGGTGGATGCGGTCTTAACGACCGGGTGCTGACCCGCGCCCTGGCAGACGCCTGCTGGCAGAAGCAACATAGCCGCCAGCGAAAGTGCGAGTATTTCAACGCGGCATTTGTCTCGTAACATGGGGCTTATCCTTAGCGCTCTTAAATTGATGGCGGTTCACCGGGCCGCCGGCCCGAATTGCAGGTTCACGATCGGAGCTTCAGTTGGTGTACACGCGCACATAGTCCACGAGCATCTGGGCGGGGAACACGGTGCTGGAGTTTGGGCTCCCCGGCCACGCGCCGCCCACTGCAAGGTTGATGAGGATGTAGTTCGCGCCCGCATTGAAGGGCCAGACCGCGCCGCTCAAACTGCTGAGGCTTGAGGGGGTGTAGGTGACGTAGGGGTTGGCGGGATCGTCGATGTAGTAAGAGATCTTGTCCTTACTCCAGATCATGCCGTAGGTGTGCCAGCCAGCCGCGGTCTGGCCGTTGGTGAAGTTGTAGATGGTCCCCAGATCCGTACCGGTGAATCCGGTGCCGTGAATGGAGCCTTTATTCCAATCGGGATTGGTGGCGGCATTCACACGCTCCAGTACATCCATCTCTCCGCACGCGGGCCAGTTCACCTTGGCAACGTTGTTTCCGAGGAGCCAGAAGGCGGGCCACAGCCCCTGCTCTTCCGGCACCTGCGCGCGAACTTCCACCCGGCCATACTGAAAACTGAAGAGGCCCTGAGTTTTGAGCCGGCCGGAGGTGTAGACACCTGCGGAAGGTTGCTGCGCAACAACGTGCAGATAGCCGTCTTTGCCCACATACGCATTGGGACTGGCAGTACTACATGGGGCAGCAGAGGCATTCCATGCGCAGTAGGTTTCCAACTCGCCGTTGCCCCAGCCGCCGCCCCCGGCATCGAAGGCCCACACCTGCGGGTCAGGTTGTGCATTGGCGCCGCTGCTGTTGTTGAATTCGTCGGACCAGACCAGCGTGCCCGACGGGATGCTTAAAGAAAATGCCTGGCTGGCGACAGCGCTTGTGGCTTCGCCCGAGGCTGTGGCAATCGCGTTCACGGTGACATTGGAAGCGACGAGAAAGGGTGCGGTGTAGACCTGCGAGGAAGTGGTTGGAGCAGATCCATCCAGCGTGTAGTAGATGGTGGCTCCGGAGGTGCTGGTTGTGAGGGTTACGATCTTGGCGCCGTTCTGGGCTGAGGTGGAGCTGATGACGGGGGTTGAAGCCTGCTGCGCCGAACCGGAACTGGTGGTGCTGGCGCCGCCACCGCCGCAACCGGCGAAGATCAACGCGCCTGCAAGAAAGAAGGCAGAGATGCGCGAACACAGGAGATAAATCACAGAGAGCTTTTCCTCGGGCTGAATTCTGCTGGACTGCTTTGGCACGGGTGAATCGAGGCTCCAGGCGGCTGTGTACGGCCGCCTGGAGCGTGACCGGATCGATCAATAGGTGAAGCGCGCGCCGAACTGACCGACACGCCCGCCCAATCCTCCGTAGTTGAGGATCTTGCCGAAGTTGGGGTCGGCCATGTTGGTGTCCGGACCGGCCAGTTGATTGCGGTTGAACATGTTGAAGAACTCGAAACGCATGGTGAGGTTATAGCGCCCCTCAGGGCCCATGCTGACGCTCTTGTGCAGCCCGATGTCCTCCGTTGCCAGGCCAGGATTACGCACCTGGGAGAGGAAGTTACCGGCTGTGCCGAGTTGCCCCGGCGCGGGATTCTGGAAGCAGCTTGTATTGAGCCAGCTCTTATAGAGTGTCCGGCTTCCACTGGTCAGCTTGCAGTTGGGCGCCAGGTTCACGTAGACGGAATTGAAGCCCGGATAGGAGTTGGTGGAGTGTACCTGGACTGGGGTGCCGGTGTTGTAGTGGAAGTCTCCGTTGAGACTCCAACCGTTCACCACATTGTTAACAACCGGACCGGCATTGCCGAGCAGGGCGTGACCACGCCCGAAGGGCAGGTTATAGATGTAGTATCCCTTCACGATGTGGGTGATATCGAAGTCAGAGATGTTCTTTGCCTCGTTCTTGAGGTCGTAGATGTTCTGCAGGCTGCCGGTCGACCAAAGCTCTTCAAACGCCGTATCCACGTCGCCGTGAACGCGCGCCCACGCGTAGCTTCCCTGTAACGCGAGACCATGCACGGAGCGCCGCGTGACGCTGAATTGCAGGCTCTTGTAGTCGGAGTTGCCAAGTGGAGATCCGACGCTGAACAAAGGGCCATAGGAGACGGCCACCTGCGGATAGGGCGTAATACCCTGCCACCCGGGGCCGCCGTAGCCCCAATACGGGTTGGCGACGTAGGAGTCAGGAAACTTGCCGTTCAGAACGTAGTTCTGCATGTTGGCGACGGTGGGCTGGTTGGTAAGCAGGGTGCCGCTCTGGAGGTGGTAGCTGTGGCTCTGGATCCAGTCCACATCGAAGCGGGTGCTGGCATCCAGCTCGCGCTGTACGCCCACGCTGTATTGCTGGGTGTTTCCCGGGGTGAGCGAGCGCGGATCGATGCTGACCACGCCCCACTGCGTGTAGTCAGGGGTCTTCACCTGAGACAGCACGGGCTGGTAGCCGCTATCCCAGTTGAAATTGGACTCGGAGCTGTGCTGGTAATAGCCGGGATTACCGGTTTGCTGGTAGGGAATGCCTCCCCAGGTATTCATATTCAGCGGCGTGAAGAAGATGTCGAAGTTGCCGCGGAGCACGGTCTTGGGAGTCACCATGTAGGCTGCCCCGACGTGCGGCGCGTAGTTGTACCAGTCTTGGCGGCGCTCGAAGGATTGGCTGCCGCTGGTCAGGTATTCGTATTGGCCCATTTCTCCGGTGACGGTGTTTTTGTCGTTGATCTCAAAGCTCGACCAGTGTCCGTACTTTTCCTTGTAGGGGTTGTTGAAGTCCCAGCGCAGACTCATGTTCATGGTGAGCCGCGAATTCACCTTGAAGTCGTCCATGGCATACCAGGAGAATGCCTTGCGACGACCGTACTGAGGATCGTTGGGCATTTCCGTGGCCAGGTAAACGTCGCCGAGCAGGAAGCTGGCAAAGGCGTTGCCGATCATGTTGTAGGCGTTGAAGTCATACCAGGCGGAAGCCGTGGAGGTGGGGTCGAAGGTAATGTTGTTGAAGGTACCCTGGTCGGGGTGGCTGTTGAACTGCATGGCGCGGAATTCAACGCCCAGCTTCAGGTTGTGGCGTCCGCGGTTCCAGGTGACCTGATCGCTGTAGATGTACGTGTTGCCGGCATACACGTCGTTGAACTGGCTGCCTAAACCGGAGAAGTTCCAGCCGTTCTGGTAATTGCCGCCGTTGGTAAACATGCCACTGCTGAAGACGACCAGCGGGAAGTTACCCGCGCCGTTATTGATCCCCAGCGTCCGATCCCAGCTGTTTGCCTGCGAGATAGCGATGCTGGGATTGCGGAAACGGTTAAAGGTGGCGTAGACCGTGTTCACCAGATTGGGCGAAAAGATGTAGGTGTCGCTGAGGCGCGCACCCGCGGCGGTGGTGTTGTGCCAATAGGCGTTGGCCATGGGGCCGCCGTACTGCGCGGTCGGCGACCACACGCCCCCCTGGTCGGCGTTGATGCGGGGATAGTTGTCGTAGTAATACGAGCCCGCGATGTGCTGATTGTTGCTGAGGTTGTAGTCAACCTTGACGCTGCTCTGGGTGTTGTGGAACCAGGGGTCGGGATTGTAAGCGGGTCCGGCCTGGTTGGGAATGAGCGAAGTTTGCGGCTGGTAATACTTGTGAAAGAGCTGCAAGATCTGCGCGGAGGTCTTGCTGATCAGGTTGGTGGGAATCTGGTTGTTGACGAAGACGCAGCCGAATTTTCCGCCGGTCGCGGTGGCGGGGTTCACAATGGCGCCGCGGTAGATGGGATTGCCGCAATCGTCATAGGCAGGGGCGCCACCATAGGTCAGCACCGGAACACCCGGCGAGAGCATGGGGCTCAGGTCCGCATAGGGTGTTGCGTTGCCGCTGGAATCGAGGCCCATCATGGCGTCGGTGGGGACGGTGCGGGAGTTGGGGCCCAGCGCCCACATGGCCTGCATGTAGCGCTCCAGAGCGGCATAGTAGAAGAGCTTGTTCTTGAGGACGGGACCGCCGACGCCGCCACCCCAGTCGGAGAGGGAGTCGCTCTTGCGCAGGTAAGCAGGCGCATTGGCGGGATCGGTGATGGCCGCCAGGTGGTTCGCGGCGCTCAGCGCATCCAGGCCGGTGGAATGCATAAAGCCGAAGAGCGAGCCATGCATCTGGTTGGTGCCGGACTTCATTTCATAGCGGAAGACACCGCCGCCGCTGCGGCCGGCGTCGGCACTGATGCCGGCTGTATCAGCCTCGAACTCCTGCACGGCCTCCATTGGTGGCTGCGACTCGCTGATGTAGCCACCGAGTTGCGAGACCGCGGAAGTTCCATCGATCAGCACTTCCTTGGTCATCGCCATGCTGCCGTCGATGTGGGAACTGTAGTCGGTTCCTTCCGCTCCCGGAACATAGGCGAAGATGAAGTTGGAAAGATTGCGGCTGCCCTGAACGTTGAGTGGCAACTCGCTCACCGCCTGGCTGTTGAGGTTTGCGCCGATCGCGGTGTCCTGGGTTTCCAGGATCGGAGCCGCAGAGGTTACTTCCACGGTTTCCATAGCGCCGCCGACTTGCAGGGTGGCATCGATTTCCGCAACCTGGCTGATCAGCAGGGTAATGCCGGTGCGATCGAGGTTCTTAAAGCCGGGCTTGGAAAAGTTGACGACATAGTGGCCGATGGGAAGGCTTCCGACCCGGTAAGATCCTGTGTCGTCGGTCTTGACGATTTGTGTAGCATTCGTCCCGACATTGGTGACGTGAACTTCGACTCCCGGCAGAACAGCCCCGGACGAATCTTTTACGGTCCCGGTGATCGTTGCACGATCCGATTGCGCCAGGACAGGCACGGCTAAAACCAGGGCGATCAGCGCCACCAGCTGCAAACACCTTTTCAACATGGCTCATCCTCCAAAATGCTGCACGATCCATTTGCTTCCGCGCGCATTGTCAAACGTCGGCTCTGAGGCCTTCGCCGGACAGTTGGAGCTTCGTTGCTCAAAAAGGACAGCTTTCGGCCTTTTGAGGAAAGCCGCTCTCCCGCTTCTCCGCAGATCGCCTTGTGAGCTGAGCTGCCGAAGCGGAGCGCACCCGCGTATGCTTCACATCGGCTCCCGGCCTGAGACATCACAACATGCCCGCAGGAATCCTGGAACTTTGCGTATTGGAAGCTTCACGCGGAATCTCTGAAAAGTAAGGATGCGATAAATTTACACGTTACCCTCGCGGCGCATCCGCAAGGAGGGGAGCGGAGGCCGCCGCGTCGGGACGAACGATCTTCCCTGTCATCCGCACGCGGTTCGATGGCCGCTGACACGAAACCGCCGCGGGGAACCTGCCGGCCACAACGGCGGCATGGGGCCATCGCGAGGCAGGGACTTGAGATACGTTCAGCAGCTTGAACCGGAACTTGGTTCAACGGCAGGAAGACGGGGAAACGCGGAGAGGCACAGTCCTGCGAGTTTCCGTAGGCAAGGGGGGCATGCTGCCAGGGGACCGGTACGAGCGGGTTCGCGGGCGCAATTTACGACGTAAATCGAGCGTAAATCGGACTCGATTTACCCCTGGAGGGGCCGTTTAGCTTCCAGCCTTAACCTGAAAGGGCACAGTGAGCTGGGAGCGATCACCGCTGATCGTGGTGGCGGTAATGGTCACTTTATATTGTCCGGGCTGGGCCACCGTCCGTCCTTTCTCGGAGAAAGATTCCGTGGAGAGAGTGAGCGTGTCTTCCTGGGAGAGGGTGTCGGAGAAGTTCACCACCGAGGTGGCGAGCGAGCAGGCGGCCGTGGCGGGCTGGGCCGAGCAGGTCAAAAGCACCCGCCCTGAGTATTGCCGGGCCTGCAGGGTGACAATGCTGGCAGCGGAGGCACCAGCCTTTACCTGAACAGGCTGCCATTGGATGGACGGCGCCGGAATGGGAGGGATCCTGTAAACCCGCACGTAGTCCACAACCATGTCGGCCGGATTGGGGGTTGCGGCGGTGGGAGCACCGGGCCAGTCGCCCCCGACGGCGAGGTTCAGGATCAGCGAGAAGGGGCGATCGAAGACCCACTCGCCGCCGGCGGGAATATCGTTGGCATCCTGGACAAAATAGACATTGGACGGATCATCCACATAGAACTGGATCATGCCGGGCGACCACACGATGCCATAGGTATGGAAGCTGCTGTCGTTGACGCGCGCCCCACCGGGCAACTTGTAGTCGTGCCACAGCCCGTTTGCCCCGTAATAGCGGGGCCCGTGCACGGTGGCGCGAATCATCTCCGGTCCGAGGCCGTTGGTGCGCTGGGTGAGCGAGACATTCTCGGCAACGGAGACAGAACCCGAGGCGGGCCATCCGACTTTGGGGAAATCGGTTCCGAGCATCCAGAAGGAGGGCCAAAGACCGGCCCCGACGGGAAGCTTCATGCGGGCCTCGATGCGCCCATACTGGAAACCCTTGAGTCCGCTGGTGGTGATTCGGGCAGAGGTCCAGTTCCCCTCTGCGTTGCGCTCGGCGCGGAGGACCAGGTGGCCGGCGCCATCCAGAAACGCATTCGGACGCCGCGGGTTGCAACCGCGAGGATTTGCGCTGCCGGGGGCGCAGTAGATCTCCTCCTCGTGGTTCCCCCACCCATTCTGATTGCCGGTGTCGTAGGTCCATTTGGACGGGTCCGGGGTTTGCTGGGCTGCTCCATCAAAATCGTCGCTCCAAATGGGCTCACCCCAATCCGGAGAACTGCTGGCGGCGGGGGCGGGGTGCTTGACGCGCTGTCCTAGCAGATATCCGGCGACGAAAACGGTCGCGACGGCAAGCAGGGCCGCGGCGGATTGAAAAATCAGCTTCCGCTTACCGGCGAACGGTTTGCGCAGGTTCGCCGCTAGAGCTTCAGCAGAGCTACTCTCGCGCTCCACGACCGGCTCGGCCGATTGCAATTGTTCGGCGGGCGTGTCCTCCTGCTGAGCACGCGCGAACCGAGGGACGTAATTCCCGACGGGCAAGACGATCTGGATGGGGCGGTCTTTCCCGTCGGCGGAGTAGATCTCGGCCAGTTTCTTGCGCAGGGCCCGCGCGGTTACGCGCACGATAGGGTCGATGTGGGAGTCGAAGTTTGCCGGCTTGCGGCCAAGCGCCTCAACCGCAATGGAATACTCGCGGATTTCTCCTGATTCGCCTTCGAAGTAGCGGTTACAAATAAAGGAGAGAAAGCGCACCAGGTTCGCGGATCGGACCATCTCCGGGTGGCGGAGCAGCCAGTCCAACTCCTCGCGTTCCTGCTGAAATTTGATTGGGGAGGGTTCCGCGAGGCCGGCGTCCTGTCCTTGTGCTTCTGACAGTCGATCTGAATGTACGCCCCGCGCCTCCACCTTCAATCCTCCTAAGCAGAACCATGCGCCTTCGGTGCCCCGGAGCTCTTTAAGGAATCCTTCCTTTGGGAAGGAGAAGCTCAGAGGTTTATCGTGGACGAAGGTGGAGAAATCATAGCATCCCGCGGGGTGTTCCGGCGCTCCATGCTCCGGCTCGAGCAGGAGCGCGGGGCGGACAAACGCCCGCCGGGCGGCTGTTCGTGATGGCCTGTCGCGCATCCCTCGAAAGGGGCTTCAGTAACGGGCCAGCAATCCCGAGGGGGGCCGGTCCGCTGCCTGGGTGGCCCAGCTCTTGTTCGGCTTATCGCTCATGCGGAAGCGCAGTTCGCCACCGGCCATAATGTCGGCATGCGTGAACCAGCAGCGATGGAGCGGTCTCCCATTCAACTGCACGCTCTCCACGTAGATGTTGCGATCAGAATTGTTCTCGGCAACGATGCTGAAGGTTGTGCCGGCATGAGGGTTGCGGAGCACGGCGCGATTCACGAGCGGACTGCCAAGCACATACACACCCGTGACTGCATTCACCGGATAAAAGCCCAGCGCGGCGAAGTTGAACCAGGTGGAGATCTGGCCGCAGTCGTCATTGCCGGGCACGCCCGCCGGGGTGTTCTTGTAGATCCGCGCCACCTGGCGCACGCGCTCCTGGGTCTTCCAGGGCGCGCCGGCGAAAGCATACAGATACGGGATATGGTTGCTGGGCTCGTTTCCCTGCGCATCCTGGCCGATCATGCCGCTGATATCGGGAGGCGAATTGAGGATATTCGAGGGGGCAGAGAAGAGGGCATCGAGCTTGGCGACGAAGGCCTGGTCGCCACCGAAAAGATCGATCAGACCCTGCACGTCCTGCATCACGTTGAAGGTCGCCTGCCAGGCGTCGGACTCGGTGTAGTCGGTCCAGTACTGCTGATCGGGACGAAAGGGCTCGCGCCACTTGCCATGTTCCGTTTTGCCGCGCATAAAGCCTGTTGTGCGATCGAAGAGGTTTCTGTAGTTCTGGCCGAGCTTGTAGAACATGGCTGCGTCGTCGTGGCGGCCGAGCAAGTCGGCCATGGCGCCCACGCACCAATAGTCGTAGGCGAAATCGAGCGTCCGCGACACCGATTGCCGACCTGGGCCGCTTGCGACGTAGCCCAAGCTGCGGAACTGCTCCTGCAGGGACTTATTGTCGTTGGCGGTGGCGCCGACCATCGCCGTATCGCGCATCGCGTTGTAGGCAGCTTCCACATCAAAGTCCCGCAGCCCGCGCGTGTAGGCGCCCACGATCAGGCCGACGACATGGAATCCGGTCATGCACCAGGTCTCATTGCCCCAGAGCGGCCATACCGGAAGCGAGTGCTGACCGAGCTGACGATAATCGGCCAGCATGGTCTTCACGATGTCGCCGATGCGTTGCGGCTGCATCAGGCAGAGGAAGGGAAATTCTCCCCGGTAGATATCCCAAATCGAGAGGGTGGTGTATTTCGTGAAGCCTGGGTTGGGATAGTTTTTGTGGTCCTGTCCGCGGTAGGCGCCATCCACGTCGTTGAAGGTGGCGGGCGCCACCATTCCGTGGTAGGCGGCGGTCGCAAAGACCTGCTGCAGCTTGGGATCGGGCAGCGTGGCGTTGAGAGGGCTGAGCGTATGGTTCCACTGCTGTTGATTGTGACGCCGCGTCGCTTCAAAATCCCACTGCTGGATCTCGGCCGCCAGATTCTTGGCGGCGCCCTCCACGCTCGTGCCTGAGATTCCCACACGCACAAGAATCTCTCTGTCGGCCGCCGGGTGGGTGAGGATCAGCTTGACCTGCGTACCAGTGATGCGATCGCCAACGGAGGCGGGCCGCACAGCGCCGTCCACCTGCGTTTCGGCCGCACTGAACGGCTGAGAGGATTCGAGAACGAAGAAGACCTGCTTATCCTTGGCCCATCCGTGGGTGGAGCGCACGCCGGTGATGCGCGTGGCGCTCTCCAAGCGCAGTTCGGCGGCGTAGACCTTGGAACCGATGCCGTGCGTCAGATCGAGCATCACGCCGCGGCGCGTTCCGGCCGGCAGCGCCGGATAGCGGTAGCGGTGCAGACCGCAGCGCGTGGTGGCCGTCAGCTCGACATAGACGTCCGGGGTGTCGAGATGCACGGCATAATAGCCCGGCTGAGAGATTTCACGCTGATGTGAGAAGCTCGAACGGTAGCCGGATTCGGCTGCATCGAAGACCCATCCCGAGTTGTTGCCGACTGCCTCCAGCTGAGCCTCGGCCTGCGGGCCAGGGTTGCCGGTGTTCCAGCCCCAGTTGCGACTATCCACGACTGGCATCAGCAATACGTCGCCCAGGTCTGCCGCCCCTGTGCCCTGCAGATGAGTATGGCTGAAACCCAAGATGTAGTTGTCCGGATAGTGATAGCCAGAACAATGGTCCCACCCATCGATGCCCCGCTCGCCATTCCACTTGGGCTCTGGCGCGCCGCTGGTGTCCGGACTCAACTGGAGCATGCCAAACGGCGCCACGGCGCCCGGAAACATGTGTCCGTGCCAGCCGGTGCCGATCAGCGGGTGGACGTCTGGAAACAATGCTTCCGCGGCCCCGGTCGCTTCCTGAGCGTTGGCAAGGCGATACGCGGGCGGGGCTGTGCTGATTGCCACGGCCGCGCATGTCTTCAGAAATTCGCGTCTACGCATAGAGCCTGTCTATCTCCGAACTAAAACGTTTCTTGTTGCCAGCCGCTCTCATGACAGAAATTTCCAAGCTTCTGGACCACCCATGCTGAGAATTTGAAAGGATCAGTGATAGTCCAACTGGTCCTTGCCGGGAAGCTTCGGGAAGGGCTGATGCGGCTCAACCTGGTACCAGTAGGCCACAGAGGCAATGTCGTCCTGGAGCGGCAGGTATCTGCCGCCGCTCTGCCAGCCCAGCGCCTGAATGGTGACGCGGATATCGGAGTTGAAGCGTATCGGATCCGGGATATGCCAGCGGTACATTCCAAAGCGCTGCTGCGATTGATACAGGCCATCGGGGCGAATCACCTGAACCAGGCCGGAGTAGGGCGCGGTGAACTCCTCATATTGATGGGTCTGCTTGTTCTCAAAGTTGTAGGAGCCGCCGAAGTAATCTTCCGTGCCGGTGGAAACGATGGTCGGAAATTGCTTATCCCCGTCGAGATAGAACTTGACTTCGCCTTCTCCCCACCAACCCGAACTATGGCTGCCCCAGGCAATATAGGTGCCCACATATTGTCCTTTGCCTTTGACACCGTCGAGGATGGTATAGACCTGCTTATAGGGCAGAGGGTTCACGCGACGGAACTGGGCATGAAAATACGCCTCATCTTTCGAAACGGAAGTAGCCGTGTAATCCACCTCATAGTAAATCCGGATGGGGTGGTCGTCTAGATTCTCCAGCGTCATCTTCGCATGCTTGCGAAACGGCATCTGCCAATAGCAGTTGAAGGCACTGCCGGGGTTCACTGCAACTGGAATAGAGGAGAGCCGGGCGTACTTTCCCCAGCCCATGGCAAAGAAATCCCCGACCGGCACCTCGACGGATGGATCCTGCTCACCGTCCCAGTAGAAGCGCAGGATGGAGAGACGCCAGTTCCCGGTCACCGTCATCCAGATGTGTTCAATGGCTCCGGGCCCCTGGATATCGGCAAGCGTGAAGGTCTGGCCGGGCTGCACCAGCACTGAGGGATTCTCTTTCCAGCCCTGGCCCAGCTCGCGTGCAGCACGGGCCGCCGTGCCATGGGTGCTCATGGCCCCTTTGCCCTTGGCGCCGGTGGGATTCTCAGGAGTGATGGAGAAGGATTGCGCCGAGGACAGGCGGCTGAGATTGCCCAGCGTATTGTCGAGGCCGTTATAGCTGGAGGACTGCGCATGGGCAAGAGCCGACAAGCAGATTCCCCAAAAAATGTAGACAAACCAGCGAGTCCTCATCCTGCTCCTCATTGCGGTGAAAGGTTGCACAAAATCAGACGGGGAACGAAACATAGATTACTCCGTGACAAGGTGGATGCGATGCACATTCCGTTGCTCGCGCCAGACATAGCCGTGGCGGGAGGGCATCCGAATTTTTAGATCGCCAATTTTCTCGCCCGCAGCGAGTTGGAGCGTGAGCTCCGCTCCAGTTCCTCGCCTTCGAAAGCGAATGTGGGCTCTGACAATGCCGTGGCCCGTGTCAATCGGCCAATTGTCTGCCTCGACACCTTTCCAGCCGGGTGGAATCCGCGGAATGAGACGTACGTAAAGGGGATTGAGATCGTCGACGCCCAGCAGGAGACGAGAGATTTTGAGCGGCTCGGAGACATTGACCAGATTGAGCGCGCCGCAACCTTCGGCCAGCGTGACCTTGCCTTCCGCGTCGGGCGAATAGGTGCGCTCATAGAAGTAGTATCGGGAGGCGCGATGCAGTTTATAGCCGGGCAACGGCTGGTAGGTGGCATTGGCAAGCCAGGAGATGGCTTTGTCGGCCATCGAGAGCCGGTCGAAGAGCAGCATATCCTGCGTGGCATACCCTTGCCCGTAAGAAGGACTGGTGCCCAGTCCCTTCGCCAGCCGGTCCGTCTGACTCCAGATGCCGTAGCGATCAAACTCTTTTTTGCGCAGAGGCGTTTCGTAGAGATCCTGGAAGGTCTTTTCGCTGTGCTCAATTCCCTTCCAGGAGGAATCGAGGGGCAGGAAGCCCTGGACGTCTGCGTACATGGCAGCCACGCCATTGAGACTCCCGGTGCCCAGGTTCACCGGGCTATTGAGCACCGCTGCATCCGGCTTCATGGTACGGGTATCGATCGCCCATATCCAGGCGCCATCCCCGGCCACCAGATACTTGTCCATTGCCTCGCGCATTTTGTGCGCCAGCAGGCGATCTTGCTGGGCAGCGGCAGGCTGCCCAATCTGATCGGCCATGCGCGCGACGGCCTGGAGGGCAAGAGCGATGAGGCCGTTCTGCACGACGTTGTAACACTCGCCCGGTATGCGCATGCCGCAACCGAATTCGCCTGTGCCGGCGATCAGCGGCTTGTTCTGAAGGGCGTAAGCGAAATAGGCTACCGGCGAGGAAGGCTGAAAGAGAAATTGGCGAATGTGCTGGCGCGTGGAGTTGTCCTGGGGAAGGCGCTCCCACAACTCGGCCAGGGCAATCACAATCGCTCCGGTGCCATCGAACTCCGTTCCCGACCCGGGCTCTCCTCTGCGGAAGTACCGCGGAAATGCGTAAAAGCCTTGCTGGTTCTTCCGGACGAGATGCATGAGGCACTCGGCCAGAAGCGAGGCGTGCGCATCGTATCCGCGCATCACCAGTTCGCGCATGAAGGTTCCGGCATCACGGGTCCACATGGTTCCCGCCCAAGGCATCCCGGGAGCCGATGCGCTGATGAAGCCGGCCGGAAAGCCGTCGCGCGCCTGGGGATAGAAGTTCTCCTGAAGAACGCCACGGAAGGAGGCTTCTACTTCGCGCGAGAACAGCTCGGCTGTCTTCGATCCGTAGAAACGAAGTCGGACGGGGCGATCCTCCTGGAGGCGGATGGAGGCTCCTGAAACCTGTGCTCTCGCCTGCCGCACTGGAGGCGCGATTCCGAGAAGTAGCAAAAGGAGGAAGAGCTTAATTCTCATGCTGCTTTCCCTTTTCGCGTTGACGCCGATGAGGTGCATGAGCCCCGATTTCCGCTTGTTCTGTGCCAACTCCAGTACCTATGCCTCTGTGGAGCGTGTTTATCCCCGCCGGTCTCTGGGCTCCCAGGACCAGCCGGGCTCGTTTTTGTGAGGCGGGCGCGGCGAGGCTCCCGGCGGCGTTGAGACAGCGCCAACGTTGGACTTGAGTGTGGCGTAAGCTTCGACGACCTGAGGAGGAAAGGTGGGCATCATGATTTCCAGATCGTGCATGAGCTGTTGCACGATGTCGGGATGCAGATCGGCTACGTCGTAGCTTTCTCCCGGATCGAGCACGACGTTATACAGTTCGGGGCGCGCCAGCCATGCGCTTTTTCTCGATGCCGTGCTGCGGTCGTTGATGTAAATCTCGCCGGCGATGCCCTGGGCCACGCGCAGCTTCCAATCCTGGCGGCGGATGCAATGGATGTCGATGCCGCGGTCGCCCATGGGGCTGAAATAGAGGATGGGCTTCTGTTCCGAGGCGCGCTTACCTTCCAACAACACCTCTGCCCGGTCGGAGCCGTCCAGAGGCTTGGGCGGAAGCTTGAGGCCGCAGACAGTGCATAGTGTTGGCAGCACGTCAAGGTTGGAGCACCATTCGTCGATGAGGGTGCCCCCGGTTATGACGCCCGGCCATTTGGCCAGGAAGGGCACGCGGAAGCCACCCTCAAAGGTGGATGCTTTGCGGCCGCGCAGCGCTCCCGGGCATCCCTGATACCAGGGGCCGTGATCGCTTGTAAAGATGATCAGGGTGTCGTCGGCGAAGCCTTTGCGGTGCACCGCCTTCATCACTTCGCTGACGCTCCAGTCGATCTCCGCGATAGCGTCGCCGACATTGCCGAACCTGGTTTTTCCCGCGAACCGCTCCGACGCGCGGGCCGGATCGTGCGGATACGAGAAGGCCATGTAGAGGAAAAAGGGCTCATTGCCCTGCTGCTCAATGTAGTGGGTCGCTTCCTTGGTGTAGCGCGGCGTCAGCTCCTTGCGATCGGTATCCTGCTCGAGAATCGTGGTATCCCGGATCAGCGGGAGAGGCTTCATATCGACGCTGTACGGGACGCCATAGAACGAATCGAAACCGCGGTTGGTGGGCAGATATTCCGGCTTGTCGCCGAGGTGCCATTTGCCGATGGCCTTGGTCTTGTATCCGGCATCGTGAAACAGATTCGAGAGCAGGGTTTCATCCAGCGAGGTTCCGTAGAGCGAATGCGGTCCAAAGGCGCCGGTAGTATGACTCCGGGTGCCGTAGCGGCCGGTAAGCAATCCGGCACGCGATGCCGAGCAGATGGGGTGCGCTGCGTTGAAGCGTGTGCAGCGCAGCCCCTCTGCCGCCATGGCGTCAAGGTGTGGCGTAGGGAGATGCGAACCGTAACAGCCTAAATCCCCGTAGCCCAGGTCGTCGCAGATCATGAGGATAACGTTTGGGCGCCGGTGACGCTTACGGAAGTTGCCGGATGCGGTGTGGCCTTCAGGCAGCGCCAGGGCTGACACCGTAGTGCCTGCGGCCACACCGGATGAAACCAGCGCCAGAAAATCGCGACGATTCATTGCTCCTCCACTTCGATATCCGTACCGATGCTTCTTGCGTGAGTTCTCAGGTTACTTTCCTTCCGCTTTCGCGACCAAGCGAACGGTGACGATCTGGTGCGGATGAACTGCGACGCGGAAGCCGTGCACGCCGTCCAGGGGCAAGTCGTGCTGATCGCGCTCCACAGCATCGGTCTGGATGGCTTGTGCCAGGTCGATGCGCGGCACCTGGACAAGCACCTGCCGCTCAGCGCCTCCCAGATCGAGAAGGCGGAGGATGGTGCCTTTCCCGTCTTCCGCGGGCTTCCAGTCCTCGACCAGCAAGGCCGGATCCTTCAACTGGAGATAACTTCCCTCCAGAGACGCGGCGCTTTGCGCGGGCTGGATGGCCTTATCCTGCCTGGTGACCACATCGAGTTCCATGGGCGTGGCCTCTTCCCAGCCCATGCGACTCAAAGCAACGGGATCAGTGGAAGCAGCGCTGGTGACCACATACCGGAGCCGTGTGTTCCCCCCTTGCGATGCATCGTAGTTCGTGCTCCAGTAGTTGTTCATGGCGTAGGAGAAGATCGTTCCCCTGCGCACGCCGAACTGCTTGGGCCAGGCGCCCCGGTAAATATCGCCGAGGGTGACCAGGGAGGCATCGAGCGGCATTACCGTTCCCGACACGCCGTTCTGCTCGACCGAAACCCAATGCTGGACAGAGAACCACTCGTGACCCGCACCCGGATACATGTTCTTTGCCGGATTCACCACTCCGTTCTGGATCTCGTAATCGAATTGCGGATGGTCCATTGCGAAGGGGAACGCGAAATAGACAGCCTCGCGGGTTCGGACGGCCTTCTTGGCGATATCTTCGATGAATTCAATTTTCTTCTGATGATCGAACAGCCGGAGTTCCGTAGTTACGGCGGGAGTGTTCGTATCGGTGGACTGCATGCGCGCCACCCAGCCGTACGGCTCATGTGTAACCGAGATCAGGCGGCCGCTATGGGCGCCATCCACGGTGAGCTTAGGCAGGAGCTCAATGGTTCGATACTGCAGAAGCGTGTTCGGACGGTGATCGCCCCCGGAAACATAGAGATACTGACCGAAGCGATAAGGGCTTTGCTGATCGACGAGTTCCCTGCCGAGCTGCTTGTCATAGATGCTGCGTACTGCGCCGCTGGCCGGATCCAGCTCGATGCGATAGAAGCGGTTCTGGAGGGTTGTGGTTTGCACGGGAGCGGGCGCCGCGGGAGCTGCGTTCTTCGTGGCCCGCAGCTTGTATACCTTGTACCCGAAGGCCGGCACATCCGCAGCCAGGAACTGCGCCTTGGTCAATTTGGTGCTGCTCTGCACGATGGCGACGGGAACAACTGCTCCGCTGGAGGAGTCAACAATCTCGCGGCCCTTGGGCAGATCGAAGCGCACCACTGCGGTGCGCTTCCAATTCAGAAGGTTGAAGACAATCAGACTGTTGCGCCCTGCGGGGATGGCATTTGCCAGGTCCGCCATGCTGTTCCGCGCCACATAGTCGGCCGCCTGCCGGGCGTCGGCCGCATACATCTGCTTGATCTTGGACTGGTGCTCTGACTCGTCGCTCGAAGGATCGGACCAACTGTCGTGCGAGGTCCATGTATGCTCATCCATGAGCACCATGTCGGTCCACATACGATCGAGGGTGTTCTTGTCGGCGGTGAGGCGCGGATTCACGATTCCGGTCAGTGTCGCCAGCTTCTCGGCCGATGGGGCTCGGCTCTCATTCTGCCGCTCCTGCGCGGCAAGACGCGCATTGGAAGCGATGCCATCCTCCCAGTAAGGTCCGCCATCGCCGCTCACAGTCGGAAACTTGCCACCAAACTGCGCCGCGATGGTCTTGAGGGCCGCCGCAAATCCGGAGTACTGAATTCGGGGGTAGGCGAATTCGCGATTCCACTCACCAGCGAGCTGCGCTTGCTGAGGGAAGAGATCGGTATTTTCCTGCTGCGTCCCGAACAGAATCACGGCATTTGCCTTGTAACTCGGGCGCTCGTAAGTCTTGAGGAAGATGGGGACGGTGGCGCGTCCGGCATTCACCAGAGGAGGAACGCCGAAGAGAATGCCGCCTTCCCAGTAGTGACGGCCGTACCAGAAGAGGACTTTGTTGCCGTCAGGGCCGATCCACCAGAACGGGGAGTTTTCATTGAGGCGGCCTTGAATATCTGAGGGACCGCGCGTGAGATGCCCGTTGGGACCGGCGACGAGATACTTGATTCCTGCATCCGCCAACACCGAGGCGTAGGACCATGAGTAAGAAGGCACATCGGCGATATCGGCGTAATTGAAGGGCGTGCCATGCTCACGGCTGAAGTTCGCGCTGGCATACAGCGAGCGGATGAGCGTTTCTGCGGTGGGGAATCCGGTGAGCAGGTTGGCGTACTCGGCCGGCACAAACAGTTTGCCACTCCGCATATCAGTGATGGCACGCTGTTGATCGGATGGAGAGCGAGTCTGCATGAACTGAGCGAGATCCCAAGCGCCGTCCACGCTGTAGCAGAACCCCGGAACGCGCGCGGCAAATTCCATTGCTTCGTCCATGGCGCGATCCTGAATCGCCGCCACCTTGGGCTGGTAATCTGAGTAGCCGACGTCAAGGTGAATATGCGGCACCAGCAGCAGGGTCCACTTCTTCTGGGGATCGAGTTGCTGCTGCGCATGGAAGGTTCTGCCGCCGATCTTCCACTTCATACCTGCGGGAGTATTGGCAGCGAACTCGGGCACCTCAAACCTGGCTCTTTGCTGACCGAAGTCAGTGTCTCCGCGCAGTTCCGCCCGATATTGCTTGCCCCCGACACTCAACTGGATGCTGCCGGCGCGCCGAAACCCGCTCTGACTACGCACGAACACGTCCACGATCTCGCGCAAGCTTGCGGACTGCCCGACAAAGAAGACGGTCGGCTGAATGGCAGCCGAAGATGCGGGATGAGACTTAGAGGATGGGGCGGCATCTAACTCAACTGCATCGTAGGTCAGCGTCGAATCGGGAACCGGATCGCCCTTCTCCTTGATCATCTGAAAGGTGATGCTATTTGCGCCCTTACGGAGGTAAGAGCCCGGGACAGGAATGGTCAGGTCCGCGGGGGCAAGCGTTGACTGAAATGTATCGTCCGAGTCTCCCATATGGGCTTCCAGAGGAGAGTCGAGGTAGAAGCTGCCACACTTGCTATTGACGCAGATATGGACGATGGGAAGGCTGCGGCTCTCGATCAAAAAAGCGGCGTGCATGCGATACGCGGAGGCAGGGCTGCTAGCGAGCGAGAAGCGAATAGTGCGGGGCGCGGCGGCAACGGCGGGATTGGCCTTCGCCTCACTGGCAAGGGCCGGCTGCACCCCGTACCATTCCCGCGCAAAATTTGGGCTGCTGGCATCGGCTACCACGGGAGCCTTCGGCACGCCACCCGCAAACTCATTCGAAGCTCCATCGAAGACGCCCAAACGGAAGACTGTGTTCTTGCCGGATACTGTCTGTGCGTATGCGAATGAAGCCAAGCCACAGAAAAGAATTGCGATAATCAGGCGTGCTGTGCTCTTCACCATTCCCTGCCATTTGGTTCGACGCAGCCACCCTGCCGGGTGACTGCGTGTTCATGAAGCGACGTTCCAGGATCTGGATGCATGCGAGACTCGCGTTCCGCTCGTCTCAATGCACTTGCGATTCGCCCTGCCCTACTGCATGGGGCGCCGGAATATCGAATATCCCGGCAAAGGCCGCACTGCAATCCCAGGAGTAGAGTTTTGCGTCGGGGGTGCGAGCGGCGGGATCATTCGGTGTCCAGTTGTTCCACATCACAGCGGCGCGATTGCGGTTGGTCCATGCGGCGGCGACGTTGGCGCGCGCCCACGCGAGATGACGCTGCTTGAGAACTCCGTGGCGGAGTGCGTATCCCACCCCGCGGAGAGCGATGCCGTTGTAACCGCTATCGTTCTTTCCACCCTGGCGATAATTCGGGAGGATGTTGTAGCCCTCGTAGGTTCCTACATAGGGGTAATTGGGATTATTGGAGTTATACATCAGCCAGTTCGCGATGTACTCGGCCTTACGACGATCGTGCTCGCGGGTAGCCGCCTGAATGGCAATTCCGTAGTTATAGGTGTAGTCGGAGTGACCATGGGTGGCGTCGTAGATTTTGGCGCAGGTCAAGCCTGGAGCTCCGTTGCATACGCCTCCGCCCACGCTGGTGGTGTAGAGGTTCGCCATCGCCCACTGGTAGACCTTGTCAGCCCTGGTCTTGAATTCCGGGTCGCGCGTGATGTCATAAAGCATATTGCCCGCAATGACAAAGGTGAAGTTGACAGGAGAATCCAGCACCGGCTTCCAGTTCTTCCCGTGCGGCTGGGATTGGATCAAGCCTGACTGCCCGTCACCCAAGCCACCCGGGGCCTGAGCGCGGTTCCAAACTGTGTTGAAGTTCATCTTCGCCGCAGTCAGCCAGTTGGGATCGCGCGTAATGCGATAGGCGCGCGAGAATGCCATCACGCCCCAGTTGAGATCATCGTTGAAGTTGTCATGCGACCAGTCGAGCGGACCGCCGGGCCCTTTAAAGCCAGGGGACATGTTGGCTACGAAACCCTTGCAGAGTTGCTCGATTTCATCCCTATATTTGGGAAGATCGGCGGCATCATGGATCCGGGCCCAGTCATAGCCGTCTTCGGCTGCCTCAATCTCCTCGACCTCTTCCCACCAGCAGCTTCTGCAGAAGCCGGTTCCGCCTTGCTGGTCGGCGAACACCGAACCGCCCGCGGCTCCCTTGACGTAGAAGTCACGATTGAATCCGGTCCAGGCGCGGTAGGTGTCGTACGCGTCCCAGGGGCGCGGCTTTCTCACATGCATTCCGCTCTCGCCTTGCGCCGATGCTTGCGGGGTTCCCAAGAGACAACCTGTTACGGCGATGAAGAGGCTCAGGACACATACTCGCTTCAGCTTCGATTGGACCAGCATTTTCATTTTTCCTCCATCATCCAGAAGTTGATTGCGGTGGATCCTTCCCGCGCAAAGGCGGGTATTATCCTGGATTTATTCCGTCAGGCAGCTGGACGCCAGCCCCTCATCCGGGGGTATGGACTGTTTCGGCATGTACAGGAACTCCATCACTCTTTTTATCTCGTGGCGGAGGAAGCATTCTGATATGCGCGGGCATGTTGCGATCCACAGTCAGAACATCCCGGTCTTCGTGCAGCTCCGTTACGTGTATCACCGTGCGCCTTCGCCACAGGGGATCGCCGGGCTTGGCATCAGCTCCGCTCTGCGGTGTGAAATAGAAGAGCCATGCGTGGTCGGCAGCATCTACGACCACGTCCGGATGCGCCCCTTGCGCTCGATCCGTAGGTCGAAGTCCGGGCTTCCGCAAGAGGTT
Organism: Acidobacteriaceae bacterium; assembly: GCA_027449545.1. Classification (GTDB taxonomy): domain Bacteria; phylum Acidobacteriota; class Terriglobia; order Terriglobales; family Acidobacteriaceae; genus Telmatobacter. The sequence continues at coordinate 74,781 of DAIDLI010000221.1, forward strand.
GTGTGGCTGCCGCTTCCACGTGGTCAGATTGGTCGAGCGAAACACGGCCAGCCCGTTCCAGGCATCCTCAATCATCCAGTAAGAGCCACGCCACTGAAAGACTACGGGACCCTCTCCGGGGGAAGTGATTGCGATGCCCTTGGGCGTCCAATGCACCAGGTCATTTGAATCGCTGAAGTAGATTTTGCCGTTGTCCGCGGCGTTCTTGTACCACATCCGCCAGTCGCCATCAGGCAATTGAAACAGACATGGATCAATGACCCTATCTCCGCTGAGATTTGCATAGCCCTGCGGCTTCCAATGCATCAGGTCGCTGCTGGTGAGGTGCAGGATTCTGCGGGTCCCGCTCCAGTTCGTATAGGTTCCGGGCACCACCGTAAGGAATATGTGATAAGTTCCCTGGAACCTGATGACATCTGGAGCCCAGAATGTGTAATCGGGCTTTCCAAAGGGAATATCGGCAGTGCCGACATAGCGCCAATGCGCTCCGCCATCTTTAGATTCGGCAATGCCGATTTTTGTGCCATATTCCCAGCTCACGCCGCTCAGTTTTGTCTCATCCGCACGCCGGCTGGTGTAGAGCATCCACCATGCTTTTCGCGCTCGGTTCCAAACTACGACCGGATCTGCCGCTCCATCATGTATTGGATCGCGATAGAGGGCCACGGGGGCAGTCTGCCCGGCAAATGAGGAGATTGCGGAGGAACTGCCTGCGGGGGGGCGGCTTGCCGCTGGCCGCGGGCCTTCTTTTCGGACCGCGGCCGACACACACACGCTTCCGCATGCAAGAAGCCATGCTATGAAGACAATCCTCATTGCCACCTCCATTCCGACAGGCCGCTACTGCGGATATCCGCCGGGAGCGGGAACGTCGAGCAGGCCTGCCAGGGCCGCGCTGTCGCCCCACGAGTACTGATCTCCGGTAGTTGGCGAGACCCAGTTCGCCCAAGTCACGTTGTTGGAATTCCTTTGGTTCCAGGCGGCCTGCACGTTGGCCTGCGCCCACGCCTGTGATGTGGCATTTAGAGCGCTTCGACTGAGGCCAAAGGCAACGCCACGCAGCGCGATGCCGTTATACCCCGCGTCGTTGGAGTTGTTGTTGTCGGTGCTTCCGGACCAGTTCGGCAGAATATTGTAGTTTGTTCCACCGTAGCTATAGGTTCCGGCATAGGGGTAAGTGGAGTTGTTCATGTTGTACATCAGATAGTTCGTGATGTACTGGGCGACAGTATTGTTCCCGTAGCGCACATTGGACTGGACGGCGATGCCGTAATTGTAGGCAAAGTCGGTGGGTCCAATTCCCGTGGTGGGGAAGCATGCCGGGTTTGTCCCCGAGGTACATGCAAATACGCCGGTATTGTAGGCCGTGTTATTTGCATCACGAATTTTGCCACAGGTGAGGCTGGTGTGCCCGGTGCATGGGCCGCCATTATTCGCTGAAGTGGTATAGAGGTTGGCCATCGCCCATGCATACACCTCGTCCGCTTCGGTCTTGTAGGTGCTGTTTCCGGTATTGTCCCAGAGCAGGTAGCCTGCTATCACGAAGCCAAAGTTCGCGGGAGCATCGAGGTTCGGGGACCAATTTTTTGGGTTGTTCTTGGGAGTTACTCCTGAAGGCGGCTGCGCTTGAGCGAGTCCAACCTCTTTGACTCCATTGACGGTGACGACTTCCGCCTGAGCACGGTTCCAGATGGTGTTGAAGTTTTCTTCGGCTGCGCTCAGGAAGGTCTGATCTTTCGTAATTTGATAAGCACGCGTAAAGGCGGCGGCGGCCCATGCCAGATCATCGTTAAAGCGATCGCCAGACCAGTCGTATCCACCCTTGGAGCCAATCCACTTGGAGGGCATATTGTCGATGAATCCGGTGCAGAGGGCCGTAATCTCGTTCACATAAGCAGAGTGATCGTGGGTGGGGTAGTTGTTGTAGGAGTAGTAGTAAGCGTCGTCCGCATCTTCGATCTCTTCGGCTTCTTCCCAGAAGCTGGACCAACTGGAGCCGCCTACCTTGACGGACTCTTCGGTGAAGATTTGTCCGCCGTTTGCTCCTGGAGCGTAGAAGTCACCATTGAATCCGACCCAGGCCTGGTAGGAATCGGAGCCAGACCAGGTGGGGGTTTGCGCAGATGCGATGCTGGGTGCGCAGAAGATCAAGACAACGGCGGCCGCGACCGACAGGCGCCACTCAGAGCAAATTCCCTTCAAGAAAAACGTCCTCATGACCTCTCCTTGATTCGAATAGTTGCTGCTGGCATTACGCCTGTATGCGCAGAATTGAAGTGGAGCCGGCGTCTTCAGGAGCGCCCTGGTGGGTTCCGTGGAGAGCAGGCCCTTTCAGAAGGTAGAGCGGCCTGCCTGCCCGGGACCGCCACGGAAGGCGCCCGAGCAAGAGCAGGCAACAAGGATGTCAAAGAAATGGGCGCAGGGTTGCTTGCCGCAATACCAGCGCAAAGCAGGTTAGCCTGATGCCGCGCTGCGGAGGTCGATTGCCGGTAGGGCACGACCTCCGCAGCACGAGGATCAGAAATTGAATTTGAGGGACGCCTCCCCTTCACGTGCTTCCTTGGCACCTGTAATCATGCCAAAGTTTCCGGTGCCGTAGTTCATATCGGGCCCGTTGGGGTTGGTGTGGTTGAGTGCGTTGAAGAACTCGATGCGAAGCTGGAAGTTGCTGCTCTCCGTGATCGGGAAGGTCTTGTAGCCCGCCATATTGAAGACGATGACTCCCGGAGTCATCGCGGTTCCATTGCGGACATTGCCGAAATAGCCAGGAGCAGGCTGCGCAAAGGGAGTGGTGTCAAACCACTTATCGCCAGTGTTTCTCCACTTTCTGGGATAGGAGACGAGCCCCGTCAGATTCGGCCTGCTTGCCAAGCCGCTGTGCGGAGCATTGAGTCCGAAGGTGGCGGAATTGCCGGTCTGGATGGTGGTCATGTCGGAGTACTGCCATCCGCCAAGAATCGCGCGCTTCCAATAGGAGGAAGACTTGAAGGTGGGGAGATAGTAAATCAGACTGGTGGTAAAGACTTGCGGCACGTTGGCACCGGAGTTGCCATAAGCCAGTTGCGGAGCGTAGACGTCTTGGAATCCCCCGTAGTTATCCAGGCCGTGGGACCAGGTATATGCGGCCGTGAGGTACAGGTTTTTCGAGGTGCGATGTTTCAAGCTAAGTTCCAGGCCTGTCCAATTGCTCTTTCCGATGTTCTGGTAGTAGGTGATGTTGGAGTAGCCTTTGTAGGGAGCAACATAGGCGGCCGCGACGGTCCCGGTGTTCAGGGCCGGGTCGAAGTCATAATTGACGCCGTTTGCCGTCGCAGTGCCGGGCTGATTGATATTGAGCTGGGTTGCGCCTGCGCCCATCACGCTCCCAGCGCCGGCGATCGACGCGAACCAGTTGGTTCCGAACTGCTGCTGCAGGCTCAGGCTGAAGGTTTGGATGTGGGTGGCGCGGTAGTTGCTGATGTCTTCGCCGCTTACCGGAAATGCCGTCATCGGGGCCGCTGCTGCGCCCACGGGGCTGGTGAAGTTGGCGTCCACCAGGTTGACGGACTGAATGACAGGGTAGGAGAGGCAGCCACCGCCATCGCACCCCTGGCCTGCCGTTGCGTAGTAAGTGAGTCCCCAACCGCCGCGCAGAGAGGTGCGGCCGTTGCCGTATACATCCCACGCAAAGCCGAAGACCGGAGACCAGTAGAAGCGATGCGAGTTGCTGAGGTTGATCGGCACACCGTGCAGGCCATTCTGGATGAGGCCATTAGCCTCGTCGTAGGTGGAGGTCGGAGTAATGACGCCCTTGGGGGGAAACGATCGGCGCGTTGACGGGATTGTATGCCGCCGGATTGAAGTCGGTGATGTAACCGACCTGCTCCGAGGGCCAGGGCATATAGCTGAAGCGAAGACCTCCCGAGAGGGTAAGCTTGCGGGCTACCTTCCACTGATCCTGGAAGTAGGGCGAGGCGATCTTGTAGTGGTCATAGATGCGCTCGCCCGTATTGCCCTGGCCAAAACCGGCCGCAGTGCCTAGCAGGTAATCGGCCATCGCGTTGCCCGTAGCATAGCCGTCGAAGTTCCAGAAACCCTGGGGCGTGCTTGGCCAAGACCAGTGCCTTTCAGTGCCGAAGAACATGGTGAAGCCTGCTTGCAGGAAGTGCTTGCCGCGCAACCAGCTCCAGTCGTCGGTGACGGTGTCATGCAGCTCGGTGGCTCGAGGAACGATAAAGCTGGACCCGGTGCCAAACTTACCCCAACCTTGGCTAAAGGTCACGCTGGGGAGATAGTTCATCAGGTAGGCTCCGGTATAGGGCAGGGTCTGCTGAAAGCCGGGGACCTGGTTGAGAAGATGAATACCGCCGAAGTCGTGCGTGCCGTCAAAGATTCCAAGGGCAACGCTGGTTTGATTCGTCATTTCGGGAGACAGTATCTGGGTTAGCCTGAGCATTGCGGCCTGGTCATCGGTTTCAAACAGGTCATAGTTGGTTGCCCAGGGGGAGCCGTAGCGGGCTGCGTTGCCGCCCTTATAGTTCTGCTCTTCAACAAAATACTCGCCGGTGAGGCGGAGGTTGGGATTGATGTTGTGGTCGACCTTGGCCATAATATCCAACTGGTCAGTGGTGGCGGGGTTGGTATTCAGGTAATTGTCAAAGCCCGCGGACGGATTGTTCGGCAAGGGCACCATGGTGTTGAGGAGCGTAAGAGCATTCTGGTCTACGCGGTTGACTGGGATGACCCAGTTGCCGTTGCCGTCAGTGCCAAAGCAGGCAGCCGTCGATTTGGCATTGCAGCTGCCGGATTTCGAGGGATCTTTCAGGAACTTTGTGCCAAAGGTGCCGGTCTGCGGGAAGAGCAGCTCGCCGTTAGGAGTCCCCTGTCCGCGCATGGTGGGCAGCGGGCTTGCGCCGCGAGCCAGTACTCCGACGGTCTCCCTCACCCATTGCTCGTTGAGGTAGAAGAAGGTTTTCTTTTTCCCGGCATCATAAATGTGCGGGATAAACAAGGGACCGCCCACGTCGTAGCCAAAGATGTTCCAGTGCAGAGCAGGAGGGGTGTGAGCGAAGTAGGGTGTTGCTTCGCCAGTGGTGTTGCGCAGGAACTCGAAGGCGCCGCCGTGATAGGAACTGGTCCCGCTCTTGGTCTCGACGACCATGGCGCTGGAGCCCATCAGCGAATATTGGGCGCTGAAGTTGTTTTGCAGAGCCTTGACTTCTGAAATCTCGTCGGGGTTGGGCATGATGATGTTCTCGTCATGCACGACATTCGAGGAGTTCCAGATTCCGTCCAGGTAGTAGATCACGCCGGTTTCACCGGAGCCATTGCTGCCCGTGTGGGTTCCGCCGTTCACCAGGAGGCTGTTGTTGGTGGTATAACCGCCGGTGCCCATGGTGCCTACCGGATCGGTGTTCCGGACGCCCGGCATGAGGGAGCCGAGCTGCTCAAAGTTGCGTCCGTTCAATGGAAGTTGTTGCGCCTCCTGACCGGACACGGTGCTGGAGATCTCGGGAGTGGTGGTCTGCACCTGAGCCTGGCTGCCGGAGACCGTCACCGTAGTGGCGGCGCCGCTCGGCTTCAAGGAGGCATGAACGGTATAGGTGGCCATCGGCTCGAGGTAAATGTTCTTTTCGAGGTAGCTGGCGAAGCCGGGAGCGCTGACCCGCACATCGTAGTGGCCGGAGTTCAGGCCGACCTGAGCAAAGCTGCCCGTACCATTGGAGACAGTTTGGGTTATGGTCTTGGTCTCGACCTGAGTAATGGTGACCTTGGCACCGGCAACCACCGCGCCTGAGGAGTCGAGCACGCTTCCATTAATTGTGCCAGTGGTGCTGATCTGTGCATAACCTGCACGCGGGCTCATTATGGCCAACGCCGCGATCAACACGATGGTGATCCATATCGGCTTTACGGTTCGCACCCGAGCTTCTTCTTGGCCCTTGGGTTTTACTGTGCGACTTGGGATTGCAACGCTCACTGGGTCCTCCTTGGCGCATTGAGGGTTCTCTTAGTTGTGGGTATTTCCGATGAAAGCGGTGTGCGACCTTCACTCCACCGAGAGGATTAGCTATCTTTGATCGTTCGCACATTAAAGCAATCGATTATGATCTGTCAACATTTTTTTGATGGCCCTGTAGGTTTCGCCCGCCCGAGCGAGCCTCTCAATCGAGTTCATACGTCTTTCATGCTTCTCGTGAACTGCGGCGGACGGTCACTTCGGCCTGTGCGCTGCCCAGGACAGAGTGGGTAGCGCGGACGCGGATAAGGCCGGGCCGGTTCCTGATGGTTCTGATCCACACTGCGGCAGCGCCGCCGGCATCGGTTAGCAAGAGGGGATTATCTCCGACGATCTCTCCGGGACCTGAAATCTGGAAAGAGACGGCTCCTGTTCCGTAGGCACGGTCCGCGCCGTAGTGATCTACGACCTTGCAGACCAAGCGCGTCATGTCGATGCCGTCGGCGATCAGTTCGGCATCGTCTGCGCTGAAGTGGAAGCGGTCCCGTCGCGGATCGGAGGAGAAGGACCGGGAAACCGCCAACTTCGATCCGATGTAGCCATCCAAACGCAGTTCGGGATGCGTGGAGCCGTCCAAATCAAGATCAACGAAGAATGGGGAATGCTGCAGATGGGGATAGTTCGCGGTATCGGGATGGAGGGTGGAATGGAGGCGGCCATCGACGAATACCTGGATGTGGTCGCAGTTGGAGAAGATTGCCGCCTGCTTGCCGGGCCCGCGAGGTGTCTGGGGGCCGAAGTCCCAATAGAAATTGGGCTCGATGCGCGCGCCTGAGCCTGGATCAACCTGGGTGCGATAGAAGGCTGCCCCCAGTTTGGGAATGCGGAAGAAATCGGCGACGCCCGGATATTTGACGGCGTTATAGCCGGCCAAGAGGCTGCCATATTCAAAGGCGCACCAGGCAACAACTCCGCAGATGCGGGGTTGGGCGGCGGCCCGGCTATGTGCCTGCGCATGCCAGATGGCCTGCTGCGTGATCACGTTCATCTCGCCGGCGCGGCGATAGATGTTGCCGAAGCCCTTGTGCGCAGGGTAGCTGAACTGGCCTACGGCCTCGGCCAGCATATAGGGCACGCCCTCGGTTGGTGGCCTAATGCCCACAGTTCCATCCGGCGCGGAATGGTAATCATCGAAGGCAAACACATCCTCATGCCAGTCCTGTTTCCAGGTCTTGCGGGAAGAAGGGGTCATGGAGCCGGAGGTGGGGCGGGAATCGTCGAGCGACTTTGCCGCCGCGGTGGTGCGCTTATAGAGGTCGACGTCATTGGCCGACTCATTGATGCGGACGCCCCAGATCACGATGGAGGGATGGTTGCGATCACGAACGATCATCTCGCCGACGTCCCTCACCACCAGATCCTTCCAAGCTGCGTCGCCGATATACTGCCATCCCGGCGGCTCTTCCCACACCATGAGGCCCAGTTCGTCACATCGGTCCAGAAATTCGACTGCTTGCGGGTAATGCGAGCAGCGCACGAAGTTGCAGTGGAATTCGTGACGGAGGATGTCCGCATCTCGCCGCTGCACGCGAGCCGGCATTGCGCCACCGACGTAGGGATAGTACTGATGACGATTGAGCCCGAAGATTTGCAGCCTGCTGCCGTTCAGATAGAAGCCGTCCAGTTCAAAGCGGGCGTCGCGGAGACCGATGCGCACTGCGTAGTCGTGCACCGGCTGGGAACCGGCGAGCAGGGTCGCCTCGACGCGATAGAGGTGGGGTGCGTCGACATGCCACAGCGCGACGTTGCCGAGGTGGGTGAGATCCAGTTTCACCTCGGTCAGGCCCGGCTTTACCGGGTACACGGGAGCGTGGGCGCGCGCAATGATGCGATCGCCCTGGCGCAGTTCCACCTGTAATTGCAAAGGCTGCCGCGGAAGGTGGTCGGCGTCTATCGTGCAGGCCACCTCGATGCGTCGCGTGGGCTCGAGCACGTTGACCGGCTTGGCAAAGAGATCGCTGATAAAGATGTGGGGAACGGCTTTGAGGCGGACGCTGCGGTAGATACCGCCCGGTTCCAGATAGTCGACGCGCCTGGCCCCACCCGGGGCTCCCTCCGGCGGCACATTGCTCCAACGCGAATCGACTTCAACGGCCAGGATGTTCTTCTCTTCCAGCAGATGCGTGATCTCGTACTGGAAGGGGAGATAGCCGCCGAGGTGGGTGGGCAGCGTGTGCCCGTTGAGGGTAGGGTTGGCGCCTACCATCACTCCATCAAACTCGAGGAAGATGCGAAGGCCCGCCCAATCGCGAGGGACAGAGAAATGCTTCCGGTA